>NZ_JBTLQG010000037.1:0-56793 GCF_054461535.1 Flavitalea antarctica | reverse complement strand
TTACCCATCAGGCACATTGCTGGCCTGATGCGCTTGCCGCTGACACTTAGGAAATATTCATTTGGTTCGTACAGGGATGCCGGCGAGGTAGGAAAATGCCTGACATTGAACTTCTTTGAAAAAATCTCCGACAACTCTTGAAATGAATGCATAGGCAAAAATACAGGTCAACACCGACAGGTCAAAAGATCAATCGGTAATCGAGGTAGCAATTTTTTGTTTGAATAGATTATGATTTCGGTCCTTTAGACTTTGGCGTTGTTCCTTTTGTTTTATGTTTAGCCCCTTTCGGTTTTCCGGCATCTTTGTCTGCTTTGTGCTTGCCTGATTTATTTTTCTTTGGTTTTCCGTTTGATGATTTGCCCGCGTTTTGACCATATTGACTTTTGCCGGAATTAAACTTTTCTTTGGGCGGCCTGGGTCCGCGCTGACTACTTTCTCCGTGCGCGCTTTCCTTCCGGGAACCTTCTTTGCTACCACCAGCTTCGGTTGCCGGGTGACCAGTAGTTGCCGGCACCTGCCCTCCGGTTTTATATGGCATATTTTCTTCAGCAACCGCATTGCGGTTTTCGGGTATCCATACCTCAATTTCGGACTTAACTTCTTCAGTTTTTTCCACTGCACCCGGCCTGGGCGCCGATTGTGCTTCTTTCGGAATATTGTCTTTTTGCCGGGGTTTCATAGCGCCTCTTTTCTTCCCATCACCCCGTTTTCCGCCATATCTTTCGGTGTCGGACAACCGCTCTTCCCTATGACCGCGCTCAACATGATCACCATCGGTAGCACCAGCTTCGGGTTGTCCGGCAGCTTTCTTCACAGCGCCTGATCCGCTCTGCGCGAGTACCCATTCATAATCAAGCTGTCTCTTAGCGAGATTTGCGGCCACGATTTTGATTGTCACCTTATCTCCCATCCTGAATTTACGGCCTGATCTAAGGCCGACCAGGCTGTATTCGCCTTCTATGACGCGAAAATCATCATAGTCCTGTAAGCTTGTAATACTCACAAGCCCTTCACATTTATGCTGCACCGTTTCAACCCAGAATCCAAAAGTAGAAACTCCGCTGATCACGCCTTCGAACTCCTCTCCGAGGTAATCCTGCATGTACTCAACCTGTTTATATTTATTGGCTGCGCGTTCCGCTTCCATAGCAGATCTTTCTTTATCGCTGCAATGTTTACATTTCTGTTCCAGTTTCTTGTCGACCTGTGCGTCTTTATCCAGTATATCCTGAAGGATACGATGGACAAGGATATCCGGGTATCGCCTGATCGGAGAAGTAAAGTGGCAGTAGTGTTCAAAGCCAAGGCCGTAGTGACCTATATTTTCGGTTGTATAAATTGCTTTGGCCATAGTCCGTATGCCAAGCTGTTCCAGGACATGTTGTTCCGGTCTCCCCTTCACATCGTCCAGCATCTGGTTAAACGATTTAGAGATCCCTTCCGGTGAAGAGGTATCAAAGGTGTGACCATATTTTTTTGCGAAAGTGATAAATGGTGTCAGCTTCACTTCATCCGGTGTGTCATGCACCCGGTAGGGAAAAGGAAGTTCCTGTTTGTCGATCTTCACCTTACCTGCTACCTCTGCCACTGCCCTGTTTGCAAGGAGCATAAATTCCTCGATGAGCTGATGTGCCTCTTTGCTTTCCTTTACAACTATTCCTATGGGTTTCCCTTTTTCATCGAGCTTGAACCGTACTTCCTGTGATGAAAAATTGATGGCTCCTTTTTTAAAACGTCTTTTACGGTATTGTTGTGCGAGGCCATTCAGCAAAAGGATCTGGTCCTTATAAGGACCATCTTCCTGTTCAATTATTTCCTGTGCCTCTTCGTAAGTAAAACGGTGATCAGAATGTATAACAGTGCGGCCAAACCATTGCGATTTTATTTCCCCATCCTGCGTTATTTCGAAGACGGCAGAAAAAGTAAACTTGTCTTCCTTAGGGCGAAGTGAACATAACTCATTTGATATACGTTCGGGTAGCATTGGTGATACACGGTCGGGAAGGTAAACCGAAGTTGCACGATCATAAGCTTCCCTGTCAAGTTCGGTATCCGGTTCAACATAAAAACTGACATCGGCTATATGAACGCCGATCTCATAATTATCATTCTTCAGTACCTGGAAAGAAATTGCGTCATCGAAATCCTTGGCATCGACCGGGTCGATGGTAAACGTAAGAATATCCCTGAAGTCCCTTCTTTTTTTAATTTCGCTTGCCGGCAGTACATCCGGGATACGCTCACTTTCTTCAATCACACTGTCAGGAAACATCAGCGGAAATCCATTTTCCATAAGGATCTCCTTCATCGCCTGGTCATTCACATCTGAAGCGTCCATTACCTGGATGACTTCTCCTACTGGTTTTTTGTTTTTTTCCCACTCAACGATTCTCACTATTGCCTGGTCGCCGTTTGCTGCGTTATTAAGTTTGTTTAAAGGGATATAAATGTCGGGTACGGGTTTATCAGAGTTAACGATAAAAAAAGCAAAATTTTTGCTGACGTCCACGCGACCCATGAACTCCATTTGTTTTCGTTTGACCACCTCCGTTATCTCACCCTGCTTGCGTCCCGACCTGGATTGATCCCCTCTTACTTTTACTCTTACAATGTCGCCATGCATCGCGGTATTGAAATCAGTTGGCCTGACCAGGATATCTTCCGGGTTATTCTCGACAATAACGAATCCCATTCCTGACCTGGTAATATCAAGAACACCTTTTAAAGTGTCGGAATGTGAAGATTTTTTATTCTTGTTTTTTGATTGTTTTCTGTTCATTAATTTTTGTTGTTTTTGGTATCAAAACCTTCAATGAATGTAGTGATAATATTATTAAAGCGTGGGCCATCTTCAAAAAGGAAATGGCTTTGGATCGGGATCACATAAAACGGCAATTCGCCTAGGTGCTCCCTGTATTTTATCAACCTGACTGCATCTTTTTCAGTAGTGATAATAATTTTGTGCCGCGCAGTCATCCCATGGTAACGTTGCACAATTTCCTTCCAGTCATCCGTGCTGAAAATGTGATGATCGTTGTAGAGTAACTCATAATAGGTGGCGGCCTTTTCACCCAGGTATTTTTTTAAAGGTGCCGGGTTTGCAATTCCGGATATGAGAAGAACCTCTGCTGTCCCATCGATATTGACCGGTTCCCGGGTGAGGATATGATAAGGCAACCCATAGATAATATCAGTGAAAAAAACCTCCTGACCCGGGCGCGGCGAGATCTCACTGATAATGGATGCCTGTTCCTGCCGGCTCAGATCGGGCCTGCATTTGGTGACAACGATAAGATCTGCCCGCCTATAACTCCGGCGTTCGTCACGGAGGTTGCCGGTGGGCAAAAACCAGTCCCTGGTGAAAAGATGACTAAAATCCGTCAGCAGTATGTTCAGTCCGGCCTTAACAGCTCTATGCTGGAATGCATCATCGAGTATTATTACACCTGTGTCAGGCCGGTCGTGGAGTATCTGCGGCACAGCGGCCAATCTTTCTTCTCCTACCGCGACTGCTATCTCAGGGAACTTCTGATAAAATTGCATCGGTTCATCACCAATCTCAAGGGCAGTGGAGTTTTTGTTGGCCATTGCATAACCTTTGGTTCTTCTTTTATAACCCCTGCTCAGGATCGCAGGGGGAACCTTTGTAATCACCAATCTTACCAGGTATTCAACCATCGGGGACTTTCCGGTTCCCCCGGCAGAAAGATTCCCGACACAGATCAATGGCTTGTTGAAGGTTGTTGAACGCAAAATATTGTTGTCGTACATCCTGTTCCTTAGCCAGACAATAAAACCGTAGATGAGAGAGAAAGGAAATAATAAGGTCCGAAGCGGTTTAAACAGTGGCGCATTAAAATTCATACAGGCGACTCGGAGTTATACAATAGTCTAAAGGTACATCAAATTCATTGATGTCACTGACCGGCTCCACCGCGCCAAAAAAGCTGAAGCCTATCTTAACTACATCTTTACGGCACCTGATGAGATACCTGTCATAATAACCTTTACCGTAACCTACCCGGAATCCATTCTTATCAAAGGCAAGTAATGGAACAAAAACCAGGTCAATCAAAACAGGGGCAACAATGGCGTTGCCTATAGGTTCAAGAATATCATATTTATTTTTTGCAAAAAGACCCTGCTCTTCCAGCAGATGCGCCTCCATTCCAACTATATCCGGATCCGTTTTTGGCCACGCTATTTTTGCAAGAGGAAACCTGCTGAGGATCACCTGTTCACACACGGCTACATTAAATTCCTTCCGACTGACTAAGGGATAATACGATAACAAAAATTTCACGTCAGGCAATGAAAGGGTTTCGAGATGCGATTTGATCTGTCTCGTAAATACTTCGATCTGTTCATCTTCAAGATCAAGTCTCTTGTTCAGATACTCCCGCCGTAATTCTGATTTTAACATAACGATGTTTCAAGTTTCTCCCTTAGAACTTTTGCCTGGGCGGATATAAACTCAGGATTGACATTTGCGGTAAACGGTACAGATCCCAGCCGTGGTAAGTTGGTCCACCCCGCAATCTCGTTTTCATAGTCGAGATACTGATCATTAAAAACCCATCCGAGGACCGGTAGTTTTTTTTCTTTCGCCAGATGTGCAGTGAGCAGTGAATGGTTGATACTTCCTAAATAGTTTCGGCTGACCAGGATTACTTTGGCCCCCAGTAGCTGAACGAGATCAGCTATAAATTCTTTATCGTTTAAGGGTACCATCAAACCTCCGGCACCTTCGACAATTAAGTTACATTTTATTTCCGGTACAGCATTACAAATCTTTTGAATTGATATGTTGATTCCTTCCTCTCTTGCAGCGATATGTGGTGACGCCGGCTTGCGCAGCCGGTAAAGCTCGGGATGCACCCGCGTGTTGCCGTTACGAATATGTTTTTTTATCCATTCACTATCAGTTTCGCTTTCAAGGCCTGCCTGTACAGGCTTCCAGTAATCAGCTTCAAGTGCTTCGGCAAGGATAGCTGAAATAATTGTTTTCCCTATTCCGGTTCCTATGCCGGTTACAAAAAAGATTGCCATACGATTTGATTAGTTAACCAGCGAACCAGGTGGATTACTTTATTACGGCCTTTGCAGATCTGAACTTGCCAATGAGTTTTCAGGCCTCCCTGTTTACAAAAATACTGAAGATAGTGGTGCCGTATTTCCTGGCTGTTGAAAACTGGGGTGACTTTTCATAATCATTCCGCGGTGTGTGTTCGAGCACAAACCAACCGCCGGCATTCAATAATTTTTTTTCAAAAACAATAACCGGGAGATTGTCAATAGTTGCGAGTGCATATGGAGGGCCGGCGAATATAAAGTCGTATTTGTCTGTACATTGCTCCAGGAACCTAAACACATCCATCCTGACAACGTTAATCTGCGGTAGGGATAATTGAATAGCTGTCTTCCGGATGAACTCAAACATAGCCTGGTCTTTTTCAACGGTTGTTATATCCTTACAGCCTCTTGAGGCCATCTCATAACTGATGCTCCCTGTACCTCCGAAAATGTCAAGAACCTTCAGTGAAGAAATGTCCAGGTTGTTTTCAATAACATTGAATAATCCCTCCTTAGCCACGTCAGTCGTCGGCCTGGTATGCGGCATATTGCCTGGTGGATTAATTTTCCTTCCACCTATATCTCCTCCAATTATACGCATAGTGCCATCCGGACAAGAGGTGAAAAATAATGAGATGGAAATTGTTTCAATATTCCTGCCGGATCGATTGCTGCCGGTAATGGATCCCACACCAGGTACTGAAAGTATTTATTCAGTTCAGTGTAAAGTATAGAGTCTTCATCTATAAGGCCTGAAATTTTTAACACCACATCCTCCTGTCTCACGTCATGGGCCTTTAGTACACTGAGCAGGTAATAACTTACGTCTTCCGGGGTCTGGTAATTAAAGCTCTGCATGATGAGCAATTCCCCATCCCTGAATGCACCCACAATAAACTTATCTGCATAAAACATCACGCGTATCCGGGCAAGGTCAGCGGGTGAATCTTTTTCCACCTGGAAAAATGAAAGCTGCAGCGTATAATAATGCCAGTAGCTGGACGAAGTAAATTTTTGCTGAAACAGCCTGTGAATATCAGGTGGTATACGATACACATTATAGACAGGAAGAACATCAACTTTTTCGCTCATCACCAATCCTTTTTCTGCATCTCCGAACATAAGGTCGAGGACGGACCGGTTGAGATCTGCCTGGAAATAATTTTCCGGTACCAGTGTGCTATCGGGATAATGGTAAACCATTACAACCCTGGCGACACGATTATTAAGCATAAGATCGTCCCTGAGCAATTCTTCCATTATGGATATGGAATCTTTGTCAACAGTATCCTCAATATTGTAATGTCTTACTCCAAGCAATTTCTGTTTGGCCTGGTTGTACCAGACGCAACCCAGAAAATTTGCAGATACCTCGAGCAGCATGATGCTCTGTTCCCACTCAGCCGGATTAATATTAAGCGCGGTAATATCAAATGATGGTCTAATCATATCAGGATGCAATTTTACCAAGATTATCCGGATTTAATACACCCGGTTCAGACTTATCCCAACGCGACCCTGAAATTGAGGAATTGGAGGCTGTAGCTTTAATATAGATATAACCGAACTTTTGATGTACGGAAATTTATGATAGATATCGTCCAGTATAAGCTTACCGACTTTTTCAAGCAATGGGGTTGGCTCTTTCATTCTTTCCTTAACGATATTCAGTAGTTCAACATAACTGATGGTATCATCCAACGTATCGAAGTTCTTCCCGGAAGCCTCATATTGAACTTTAAGGTTAACTTCGAAATCTCCACCTACCAGCGGCTCTCCACTATATAAGCCATGAAACGCGTGTAGCCTTACCTGGTCGAGTATGATTGTTACCATGGAAGATATCGGTTTATAATATCAATAGGAATCTGCACTTACATCGTGCCCCTTGGCAGAGAGATACCTCTCGGCATCTAACGCAGCCATACAACCGCTTCCTGCAGCGGTAACCGCCTGGCGATAAATTTTGTCCTGTACATCACCAGATGCAAACACTCCGTCGATATTTGTTTTCGTGGTACCCGGGATGGTTTTTATATAACCCGCTTCATCCATTTCAAGCCAGTCTTTAAAAATTGCTGAATTGGGCTGATGTCCAATGGCAACAAAAAAACCGCTGACTGGAATTACCTGGCTCTCACCTGTTTTAGTGTTCTTCAACTTAACTTTTTCAACTTTCGTTTCGCCGATTACTTCTTCAGTTTCTGAGTTCCAGTAAATCTTGATGTTTGGTGTTTTGAGTACACGGTCCTGCATAATTTTAGAGGCGCGCATTTCGCCACGACGAACAACCATATGAACGGTACTGCAAAGTTTTGACAGGTACAATGCTTCTTCAGCTGCAGTATCACCTGCTCCAACTATCGCTACTTCTTTTCCGCGAAAGAAAAATCCATCACAAACGGCACAGGCACTTACACCAAAGCCATTCAGTCTTTCTTCACTTTCGAGTCCCAGCCATTTCGCAGAGGCACCGGTTGCGATAATCACCGATTCAGCTTCCAGTTCCTTCTCCTCATCTATCCAGACCTTAAAAGGAGATTTTGAGAAATCAACTTTGGTGGCTAAGCCGAAACGTATGTCAGCTCCCATGCGCTGCGCCTGTTTTTCGAAATCTATCATCATCTCAGGTCCCTGAACGCCATCCTTATAACCTGGGTAATTTTCTACTTCGGTAGTTATTGTTAACTGCCCACCGGGCTGAATGCCCTGGTAGAGTACAGGTTTCATATTCGCTCTGGCGGCATAGATTGCCGCAGTATAACCGGCCGGACCGGAACCGATAATCAGACACTCTATTTTCTCTATATCTGAAGTTTTCATATCCTGACTAAAATTTATAAATGCTAATAAAAGTTGGCAAAGTTACGCTATTTCATCCTTGCCACGAAAGGATACGCAAGTTACCGATTGCG
Source organism: Flavitalea antarctica (assembly GCF_054461535.1). Lineage (NCBI taxonomy): Bacteria > Pseudomonadati > Bacteroidota > Chitinophagia > Chitinophagales > Chitinophagaceae > Flavitalea > Flavitalea antarctica. The sequence continues at coordinate 48,802 of NZ_JBTLQG010000037.1, read as the reverse complement.
GCTTAGTTCTGCGCAGGACGAGAGCGTGTGGTAATAACTTGTTTACTTCGGTATTTTGATCGAAATATACTGAACCGAATATCCACCAAAATACCCCAGGGCACCGCCATCAACGTTTGTTACTACCCTGGTAGGTGACGAAAAGGGGTTACCGATACTCGAATAGCTGTATTCGATGGTCCGCCAGAAATCGAAGGTTGCGCGATCGATGTTGGTCATCTTTACAACTATAGAATCGCCGCGGTCGAAGAAGGAATACTGTTCGAAATCTATTTCTTCATTCCGGTTGACCCCCTGTTCGATCTGAACCTTATAGCTTTTGCCGTCAACGATATTATCATCAAAAACAGAATTCAGCCCCGGAAAAAATGGTCCACCGTTAGTGGAGGTGAAGAACCTGATATAGTTGCCTAAACCGGGAGGATCGGTAGTTTGTCCGTAAAGGATCACCTTGGAAGTATCATCTTGTTGTTTTACGGTTTCCCAGCTAAGAGAGTCAATCTTTTTTGTCAGGAATGGAATAGTGGTGGTGGCCTTGTACTCTTTTCCCGCTACTTTGATGTTCATCGAATATGCCTTTCCCTGTTCTCCCCGGAATAATGTGGCTACCTGGGCCGAATCAACCGTATAATAGGAAAGTTTATATGTGCCGGATAGCGGGACCTCGTATTCTTTCAGACGGTGAGTTTTAGCGCCATTCGAGATGGTGATTTCAGCATCATGAACAAAAGAATTAACAAGCATATCGAGTGAGATCTCGCTGAAAAAGCTGAAACTGTTTGAAAGCAAAACCGTCGGATATTCGCCATCTTCAATGGTCGCTTCCACCACGAGTTCCGGCGTAGATTCGTTCGGGACAAAATCAATTGGTTTCTCGCAGGAATGGAATAACAGCATGACCGCGGCGGCGACAACGGGATAAAGCAAAAACCTTTTCTGATCAGCGTTTGTCAATCTTCCAGTATTTTGGGACGAGGTCGTTAAACCAAAAGTAGTGCAGATAGTTCACAAAAAAACCCCGCAGCTGCGGGGTTCACTTTGAAATTTTATACTTTACTACCCTAAATAAGCTTTTAATGCGTTGCTGTAACGAGCCTTCTGAAGACGCTTGATAGCTCTCTCCTTGATCTGGCGGATACGCTCTTTCGTTAAGTCGTATTTCTGACCAATTTGCTCAATGGTTACACCATTTTCACCATCAAGACCGAAATAGGCGTTCACAATTTCTGCTTCCCTTGGACTAAGTGACTTAAGCACCCGGCGGATCTCATTACGGAGCGAATCCTTCATAACATCGTCATCAGTATCATCACCACCTTCGAGCAAATCTCCCATTGCAACATCTTCGGCTTCGTGCACGGGTGCATCGAGTGAAGTATGCCTGGTATTGCTTTGGAATATGTTGTTGATCTCTGTTTCACTCATTTCGAGTAATTCAGCCAGTTCCTCGGTGCTTGGCTCCCTTTCATGCTCCTGCTCGAAAGCCATATAAGCCTTGTTGGCCTTATTATATGTACCAATCTTATTCTGGGGAAGACGAACCAGTCTGCCTTGTTCAGCTAAAGCCTGAAGGATAGACTGACGGATCCACCACACAGCATAAGAAATAAATTTAAAACCTTTGGTTTCATCGAAACGCTGGGCAGCCTTGATCAGACCAAGGTTACCTTCGTTGATAAGGTCACTCAGGGAAAGACCCTGGTGTTGATATTGTTTAGCAACAGAAACCACGAAACGTAAATTCGCCTGTACTAATTTATCCAAAGCCTTTTGGTCCCCCATCTTGATACGCTGGGCAAGAACAGTTTCCTCTTCGGGAGTGATCATCGGAATCTTTGATATTTCCTGGAGGTACTTTTCTACTGCCTGCGAATCGCGATTTGTTATCTGCGTAGCTATTTTAAGCTGTCTCATATCTTAAATAAATAAATTGACTAATCCGGATTTAGGGGGTACGGGATCAACAATTATTAGACACAATAAGTTCTGTGGACGTTGTAAAAAGGGTAAGTTAAAACTTTTTTTCCGCTCTGAACCTGAACAAATGTAGTGTCTGACTTTTAGAATTCATAGTGTTTTAAAAAAAAAGAAATCATTTTAGGGTAAATACTTACAGTTAACTGTATGAGTTCCACAGGGTAGCAAAAACAATACTCTTGCAAAACCCAAGCCAGCATTATCTCTTAGCCTGCCACAGGCAAATTCACATCCAGGTAAGTTTATTGCAAACAATCATGTGTGCTGTTAGAAGCGCATAATAACTGTCGATAAAAGCGGTATTTATGTAAACAATATTTCTTCTCCTTTATGTCTGATCACAAGCTCTTTGGCTGCCGCAGCTTCGACCCGTCCAACAACCTGGGCGGCAATTCCCAGTTTTTCAGCCGTTTTGATCATCCTGCCAGCCTCATTTTCGCTGGTAAAGATCTCCAGCCGGTGACCCATGTTGAAAACCTGGAACATTTCGCGATTGTCGGATCCCGAAGCCTGCTTAATGAGGTCAAAAATAACCGGGGGATCGAACAGATTATCCTTTATCAGCCGGAGCGGTGAGGGAAGATATTTCAGGCATTTGGTCTGCCCTCCCCCACTGCAATGTATAATTCCATGAATATCATCGAATTGCTCCGCCAGCAAACTTTTCAGCAATGGTGCGTAGGTCCTGGTCGGCGAAAGGAGGAGCTGGCCGATATTGAGTGTTCCTGTTGCGTCAATGGAAGACGGAGCCGGGTCGGTCATCCTGTATGGTCCGATATAGGTAACGGCGGGAGACAGGCTTCCCTCATAGGTTTCCGGGTATTTTTCTGCATAATATCGTGAAAGAACATCGTGTCTCGCACTTGTCAGACCATTACTGCCCAGCCCACTATTGTACTGCGTTTCATAAACGGTTTTGCCTGCACTTGAGAAACCTACGATCACATCTCCCGGAACTATATTATCATTGGTTATCAGCCTGTTCTTGGGCCATCTTGCCATCATGGTGCCATTCACCGCAATGGTACGGACCAGGTCACCGACATCAGCTGTTTCGCCACCAAGAAAACGAATGTTTATTCCAAACTGTTTAAGGTCATCAAAAAACTCCTGTGTGCCGTTTATGACGGCTTCCAGTACTTCCCCCGGGATAGTCTTTTTGTTCCTGTCGATCGTTGAAGAAAACAGGAAATTGTCGTGAATACCTACACAAAGCAGATCATCCAGGTTCATCACGATAGCATCCTGCGCAATACCCTTCCAAACAGACAGATCGCCGGTTTCTTTCCAGTACAGGTAAGCCAGAATGCTTTTAGTTCCTGCTCCGTCGGCATGCATAAGGTTTACCCAGTTATCATCTCCATTAAGATAGTCAGGATAGATTTTACAGAATGCATTTGGAAACAAGCCTTTGTCAAGTTTTTCAGTCGCCTTATGGACCTCTTCCTTCTGCGCAGAGACACCACGCTGATTATAAAGACTCATTATTGATTTTTGATTGGCGCAAAAGTAACCATGATTTTGATTATTCTGTCGTGTAAAGACGGTAATAATGCCGTCTTATAGTTTTAATAAGCCAAATCATGTTTACTTTGCGGATTAAATAAAGGAACGAGTCGAAAATATGCAGGTTTACAGAGATACCGGCAAAATACCGGATTTCAGGAATGGAGTTGTGACGATTGGCACATTTGACGGCGTGCACACTGGCCATCGCCAGATAATTGCCCAGTTAAAGGAAGAAGCAAATCAAATAGACGGAGAAACCGTGATTATTACCTTCCATCCACATCCCCGCCGGGTAGTAGGAGACGCTTCCAGGTCTGTTCAGCTACTCAATACCATCGAAGAAAAAACCGCCCTCCTTGCTGAAGCCGGCATTGATCATCTCGTCATCTGCCCTTTTACCGAGCATTTTTCACAACTCACCGCCGAAGAATATATCACGGAGTTCCTCCTCAAAAAGTTTAATCCCCGTACCATCGTAATTGGCTATGATCACCGTTTTGGCCAGGGAAGAAAAGGAGATTATAAGTTACTTGAAGATTTTAGTGAGAAATACGCTTTCAGGTTAAAAGAGATCCCGGCACATATTATTAATGAAAGCACTGTCAGTTCAACCGGCATACGAAAGGCCCTTCTTGCCGGCGATACCGACACGGCTTCAAAGTTGCTTGGATACGACTATTTTTTCCAGGGAAAGGTGATCGAAGGGAACAAACTGGGCCGAACACTCGGTTATCCAACGGCAAACTTAGATGTGGAGAACCCGGAGAAACTCATTCCCGGCAATGGGGTTTATGCAGTTTCTGTTGAGCTGGATGAACCAGGCGACCATGTTGCAGGGAAATTCTTAAAGTATTCTACGGGGTACATAGATAAGATGCATCTTGATAAATTGCATGCAGGCATGATGAACATTGGCGTAAGACCAACAGTTGATCATTCGGCAAGGCGAACCATAGAGATCAATCTTCTGAATTTCGACGGTGATCTGTATGGGCGCACACTGACGGTTTACCTCCGGAAATTTCTAAGACCCGAACTCAAATTTTCCGGCCTTGATGCGCTTAAACAACAACTCGCAACGGACAGGCAGCAAGCACTGCAAATTCTAAGAACATGATGAACTAACTCATCATTTTAACGACCATCTCTTTAAGAAGAGATGCATCGCTCGTTCCGGTGTCGTTCACACCAACACTTCTAAGATTATAATAATGCAATAAGATGAGTGCATTTTCGGTTCCGTTGAACCCATAGTTCTTTGCTGTGGTCATATAATCTTTTACAAAAAACGCATTGACGCCGATATTAGCTGCTACCTGTTTTTCATCATTTGATTGCTGGCCGAATATCATGTAGGTCTTGCTAAACAAGTTATACAGGGTTGGCAAGATCAACTGTATTGGGGCAGCCTTGGGGTTGGCTTCAAAATAGCTAATGATCTGTATGGCTTTCGAAAGATTCTTTTTAGCCAGTGCAGCCTGTAATTCAAACGGATTATATTCTTTGCTGATGCCAACATAGTTTTCAATATCATCCTCAGATATTGCGCGACGACTTCCGAGGTTTACCAGCATTTTATTGATCTCATTTTCTATACGACTCAAATCATTGCCGATATGATCAATCAAGAGTGCGAGGGCTTTGGGTGCGATAGAATACCCTTTAGATTGCACCAGGTCATTGGTCCAGTCTGGCAGCTGGTTTTCATACATTTTTTTTGTTGTCACAATCTCGCCCTTCTCCTTGATCATCCGGGCAAGGGCGGTTCTGCCATCAAGCTTTTTTTCTTTGTGAGATATAATGAATACTGTGGAAGCCAGGGGTTTTTCAACATATTGCGATAACTTATCGAGATCACGCATTTGTTGTGCTTCCTTAAGAATCACGACCTGGCGATCGGCAAACATAGGATACCGCCTTGAGGCATTGATGATATCAACCCAGTTTGCATCCTTACCATAAAACACGGTCAGATTGAATGAAGCTTCGGATTCGCTCAGGATTTTTGTTTCTGCAAAATCGGTAAGCAAATCGATAAAATAGCTCTCCTCCCCTTCAAAAAGATAGACCGGTTTAAAGTTTTTCTTCTTCCACTCATTGATTATTTTGTCCGTGTTCATTATATAATTACGTTAAAAAAATGGTTATTAAAATCACCATTTTGAAAAAAAATAATTTTATAGTTTTTTGAAAGTTCAAGTCCTTCAAGGGTTTCAGGCGAAATTAGCATTTCGACAAAGATCTAAAATAAAACTGGCATGGTTTTGGACCAATCGATATCCGTAACCCGGTTCAGGGAACCAATAACCGGATTCTAAACATTAGAAATATAAACATACACAATTATGAGCACAACAAATTATCCATCAGCCACCCCATCAAATGAGACACCGAAACGGGATTCGAAAAACTTAATTATAGGTTTACTCGCAGTAGGTATCCTTGGTACCTGGGGTTATTTCCTTTGGGACAAAAATCAGTCTGACCAGCAGATAACTCAACTTCAGACACAGTATGTTGCTGTTGATTCTAGCAAAACTGAAATCGAAAAAAGTTATGGTGCTGCTGTTAGCCGTCTTGATTCATTGACTGGATATAACAATGAGCTCGAAGGTAAACTGACTGAGAAAAATTCAGAAATAAAGACACTCAGAGGCCGTATCGATGGTATCCTGAGAAAACAAAGGCTCACAGAAAAAGAAAAGAAAGAAGCCCAGGCTTTGATCAACGAGCTGAACGAGAAGATCAGCAATATGGAGCAGGAAGTTGCCCGTCTTACAGCTGAAAATGGTGTGTTAACTGAAAAGAACACAACACTTACAACTGAAAAAGAGAAAGTAACCCAGGAACTTGCTACTACAACTGCAGTAAAAACTGAACTGGAAGGTAAAGTTGATGTTGCGTCTACGCTTAACGCTTATGGAATTTCAATTACTCCGGTAGATGAAAGAAAAAGCGGTAAAGAGAAAGTAACTGCAAAAGCAAAAAGAGTTGACAAACTGGTTATTGCTTTTGATGTTGACAACCGTATCGTTGCCACTGGTCCAACCGAAGTATATGTTAGCATCACTGGTCCTGATGGTCAGCCGATTGCTGTAGAAGCTTTAGGTTCTGGTAAATTCACAACCCGTGAAGAAGGTGAAAAACTTTTCACTACTAAAGTACCAGTAGATTTCGAAGCTGGTAAGAAAAAACATGTTGAGTTTGCATGGAAGCAAAACAGCGATTTCAAAACCGGTGATTACAAAATTGAAATCTACCACAATGGTTTTAAAATCGGTGAAGGTGTAAGAACTCTTAAGAAAGGTGGAATCTTCGGTTAATCAAAACCGCACTATAAAAAAAAGCCGTCTCATCGAGACGGCTTTTTTATTTGTATGACTTCAAACAGCAATGATTTCTTCCCGGCATAACCGGCGCAGTCAGGCGCGTTCTGATCTTTATGATGATGACTTATTAGATGATAACAATTCATTACAGAAGCGCTCGTACTGAAGCTCTGCCAACATGAATGGTTTTCGATTCTCCCGGTTTACGACCCTCGTACTGTATGCTGATCTCAAGATTGTTGGAAAGCCTTTTGGTCAGTTCCATGTTCCACAGAAAGTTCTTGCCGGGCATTAGTCCATCAAGCATGATATATGCAGCCGGACTATTAGTGGCATTGGCAGGATCCTTTGAATTGAAATCAATCTTATTGTAGGTGAATCTTGTTAAAACAGAAGTGCTTTGTAAAATATTATACTTCACTTCGCTGTTTAGTGCATTTGAAACGGCTTTTTCCTCGCCCGCTTCCAGGTTCCTTTTGTCGCTGAATTTATACCCGGTTATCACCCGCAGGTTAGCACCCCTGGTGAATGTCAGCTTTGGCTCCAATGAATACTGATCAATCTTATAGTTCCTGCTCCCAAATTTTGCATTAGTTGTGATGAGTTGATTGAGACCCTGCTGCCCTGAAATATCGAAGAGTAAACTACGGGTAAGATTTACGCGTCCTTTCATCGTCCAGGTATTTAGCTGTCGGCTTTCATAGCCATAGGTCAACAACGCCTTGTTGGAGGTAACCGAATTATTAATGTCAAATCCCCATTTCGAACTAAAGCGGTTAAACGAAAATGAATTGATATAGGAAGAGTTAAGGGTGATCAGGGAGCTATCATCCAACGGAGCCTTGAATGGATTGAACTCTACAAGACCACTGGCAACCTCTTTTTTATTGATCTGGAGGGATGACTGGAGATTGACCCTGGCAATAAATTTTGCAAATGATCCTGACTTTGGCTGGTTAATGACTGCCCGGGGATTCAGTGAGATACTATAATTGAAAGTATTGTAACTCGCTTTTATGAAATCGTTTGATGGTGTAAATATGCGGATAAACTTTGCCTGGTCCTGGAATAGAGCGATTTCAAATTCATTGAGCTGTTGCACACCATCCTGGTTATAATCGATCCAGGTAAACTCGCCTTGCCCCGCGGGAACTTCGAGATATGCAAAATCTCTTTTCTGCTCCTGCCCTGCCCCGAGCTCATACAGTACGTTACCGGTGACCAATCCCTTCCATTCATTTACCTGGTATTCTACCCGGCCAAGCAGGCTGTTATCCGGCTTTTGGGTCGTTATTTTTGAGTTTAGAATAGTGAGCTTCCGGTAAGTTCCGGTGAATCTGAACTGGTGCCTTTCGTTTTTTAATAGTTCCCCGGTCACGTTAAGATTATGGCTCCTGTCTGAATAAGAAAGATTACCCTGGTATGGATAGGCATCAATTCTTGTAAAATAAGTGATGCCCCAGCGATTCGGATTAGCCTGCGAGGATTTGATAGCAGTTTTAAAAGTCTGGAATGAGAAACTCTGTGCTATCACGGTATCCGTATTTTTATTCCGGATCTCATTGTGCTCGATAGCATAATTCATCTCAACAAGATAATTCCTCAGCTTTGGAAACTGCCTCGAAACAGCTATCACTGGTCTTAGAAAGTATCCTTTGTTCAATCTTGAGTCGATGTTGGAAAGATTGAAGACATTATTCAGTTTCCATCCCTTGATATTGTGGATATGAAAGATGCTGTTCCGGATACCGGTAAACTCGGTACCCCGGTTGTAGGTTGTAAACTGGTATTTCACTGAATTGCCGGCGGCATCGATAAGCGCTGTAGCAGCATTGACAATGGTTTCGTGCGAAGGACCAACCACCAGTGGAAGTCCCCAATCCCTTGTAAATTCTACGTTTCTTAATCGCTCGAGTGGTTTGAATCTTGCGTCAACATATTCGTATCCAAGATCCGTTTGCAACCTTAAACCTGCAGCTCCCGTAAAAGGTTTCGTATTGCGGATCCCCACCTTTGTCGCATAGCCCTGATCGTTAGCTTTGTCTTTAGATGAAAATCCATTCACATCATAAACACTCATTGCAAACTCTGAAGTTACCACTGTGTTTTGTGAAACATTGTAATCCACACCCATCGTAAATACCTGCTGCTTTTTTGGTGTGACCAGGAATACGGCCGGAAGAAAATTACCTTGCCTCACACCGTTCAACGGTTCGATCCACCGGTATACCTTTCCATTCGCTCCGTTAAAATCAGGTATATAATCTCCGTTCCCCGCACCAACATCAATAAACGAAAGTTGGTAACGGGCACTGTCCGGGTTTCCCGAGAACACATAGATCGAATCCCGGAATGATCCGTTGCCAAACACTGTGTCAACTTTTTTGTACATGATTGTACCTGCAACAAAAGTGTCTAATACTGCACTTGGGTAAAACGCCTTGTGAACGCTATCGCCAATGAAATTGAGGAAGGTTTTTTGGGGACCATCAATGGTCTGATTTATAGGCGAATTTTTTGAATCGGAATTACTGAAGGCGCTTACTTTCAGTTTTATCTTGTTGCTGAAGTTAGTTTCGTTATATGCATAAAGATTCGCATTCAGATAATTGCGGTCAGAATATTCGAACTCCACCTGTATCCGCTTATCTTTCGTAATCATGTTCCTCGGGGTAAATGTGATTTCAGCGGTATTATAGTTAATCACATAATCCTGGTCCTCTCCACGCTGCATCAACACACCATCAATGAACACTCTTTCTGTATTGGCGAGTATCACAAAAAAGAATTCATTATTTGCTCCCTGCAGGCGATAAGGACCCTGGTTTCCTTCAAGCGCCGGCAATATGTTCCTGGTGAATTTACCTTTAGCTATAGAGCCGCTGACCAGCGTTTTGTTGCTTACTGTTTTGCTGATCGCTGTTGTTGTTTCAAAAGCAATACCCTGCAACCGCTTATAAAAATTCAGGAAATAAGATTCATTTTGTCGTATATCTATATCTCCCAGGCTTAATGACCAGGTTCTTTTTTTGAACTGCAGGAAGATGCGGTCAAATTCATTCAACTGCTGTGTTGTGCCATCCGGTTGAATGGGAATATTGTTATCGGTTATGGCAGCAACAATTTCAATGCTGTCTGCCAGATAACCGCTGAGCTGAAGATTGAGATTGGAAGTAACAACAGCGTCCTGGCTGTTCCCGAAAGAAATGCCACGTCCAAAACTTCCGTGATAACTGATATTGCCGAAATCAAAAAAGTTTTCAGTCTGACCGATACCCGCATAGTTTGGCACATAAGTCTGACCGATAAAGTTATTCATCACACTATCATAGGCCATTGTCCTGGTGATCGCATTCATTTTGCCTGGAAACACGCGGTAGGTAACCAGTACCGAATCAAAGGCAGGCCGGCTTTTGAAAATGATATAAGCATTAACATGATCGATTTTATATAAAGAATCTGCTACCGCGAGAATTGAAACCGTTTTTGGTACCAGGCTGTGGGAGTCAAGGCGAAGAGTATCTGATTTGACGGGGAACCAGGTTTTCCTGAGATTTGATGTTGACGCCCGCGCTGCCGGAGCCTGGGCAAGGCTAACTGCATGAGCGGTGCAAACAAGCAGGCACAATATCAGGATCTTCCCGATCAACAGGTTAGTTTTTGTTCTATTTAAGATTACGATCAATGTTAATTCAGCTGGAAACTAACTAACGGTGAATCTTTTTGATTGTTGTTGATTTTCATCCGGTTAGTAATTATTTTACTTACCGCCAAGGATTTAAAGTTAGAATTATTTTCATTCCCGGCTTAAGATTCATATTCAACACTTTGCAGCGGTTTCCCAGGAAAATGTGTCAACGGTTTTATGAAGACCCTAACCCTTATTTTCATCTCCTCCGTCCTGCTGTCAGGTTGTGTGACGCAGGGATACTATTTAAGTCCTTTCCAGGCGAACAATCAGCCATATAAAACGATACCGATGGTCTCGGATTCGTCTCACCGGGCGGTTTATGCTGCCACCGGAATATCCATTGGCGGTGCAAACCAGAATCTGAATGATATCGTTTTTACTTTTAATGGTTCAGTTCACCAGGCACATACATTTCAGAACCTGCAATTCTTTTATGGAGCAATCGCAGTAGTCGGAAACTATTTTTTACAGGAACAATACAGCTATTACAGTTCGGGGGGAATAGATCCGAATGCACCGATCACCAACCGTGGGAACCGGTATTTTGCCGGCCTGGGCGCCTTTGGGGGAATGGATATCGTGATTCCTTTTGCAACCGGAAGTGAATGGAGGGTCCTGGGGATTGAGACAAATTTCCAGCAGGAATTTGGTGATTACCAAAAGATAAGGCTGAAAATACCAGATTCAGCTGCCCAGGCAATCACCAGGGATAAATTTTTCCATACCATCGGATTCACCACCAATGTGATAAGGAAGTTTCAGAAATCAGGACATACTTTTGGCTACAAGTTCGGGTTCCATCTTAGCACGAGCCGTACGCAAAGACTTGACAATTACTACGGAACAAACCTTCTTCCGATGTATATCTCAAACACCCTGCACCTGACGCGCCAACGGGTAACGGGTTTTGTGCAGATAAATGCCGGCTCGTATGCACTGAACTTTCAGACCGGTGTGAATGTCAGGTTGAATTAAGCCATCTGCAGCTTTCCGGCCTTTTTGTTTTCCAGGAACTCATCAAAGGTCATCAGCTTATCAACCACACCTTTAGGTGTAAGTTCGATGATCCTGTTAGCGACGGTTTGCAGGAAAGTATGGTCATGGGAACTGATTAGCACGATTCCCTTGAAGTTTGTCATGCTCTCATTGAAAGCCTGGATGGATTCCAGATCAAGGTGGTTAGTCGGCTCGTCAAGAATAACGAGGTTTGGATCCTGCAGCATCATCCGGCTGATCATACATCTCACTTTTTCACCACCGCTTAATACGGAAGTTTTCTTCAAGACTTCGTCTCCGCTAAACAACATTTTTCCCAGGAACCCACGGAGAAATGGTTCATCCACATCGGTCACATGAGGTGGCACATATTGACGCAACCAATCCATCAGGTTAAGATCCGACTGAAAATACTGTGTATTGTCATTTGGCAGGTAAGCCTTTGATACCGTAGTTCCCCACTCAAATTTGCCTTTGTCGGGGGTGACGTTACCATTGATTATTTCAAAAAATGCCGTAATAGCCATCTGGTCCTCTGCAACTATCGCGATCTTATCTCCTTTATTGACCGAAAAACTGATGTTGTCGAAAAGAACTCTTCCGTCAAAGGATTTGGAAAGTTTTTCAACATTGAGAATCTGGTTGCCCACATCTCTCAGTTGCTTGAAAATGATGCCCGGGTATTTCCTGTTAGATGGGGTAATATCCTCGAAAACGAGTTTATCAAGTGCTTTCTTACGTGAAGTAGCTTGTTTGGACTTGGAAGCATTCGCGCTGAACCGGGCGATGAACTCCATAAGGTCCTTTTTCTTTTCCTCAGTCTTTTTGTTCTTATCGGTTGCCTGCCTGGCCGCCAGCTGGCTACTCTCATACCAGAATGTATAGTTGCCGGTGTAGATCTTGATTTTTTGGCGATCCACATCCGCCACATGGGTACAAACCGAATCAAGAAAGTGACGATCGTGCGATACAACAATCACAATGTTCTCATAATCAGCCAGGAAATTTTCCAGCCATGATATGGTTACAACGTCCAGGTTGTTGGTTGGCTCATCAAGTATAAGTATGTCAGGGTTACCAAACAATGCCTGGGCAAGGAGCACCCTTACTTTCATGGCTCCGTTCAAATCTTTCATCAGCTGGGAATGCATTTCTTCCTTCACGCCAAGCTCGCTCAGCAGGCTCGCAGCATCACTTTCAGCCGTGTAGCCATTCATTTCTCCAAACTCCCCTTCCAGTTCGCCGGCACGCATTCCATCTTCTTCAGTAAAATCAGCTTTTGCATAGATGGCATCGCGCTCATGCATCACCGTCCACAGTTTCTTGTGACCCATAAGGACCGTGTTAAGCACCGTGTACTCATCAAAAGCAAACTGGTTCTGGTTAAGAACCGCCATCCTTTCACCCGGAGTAATGTCCACTGTTCCCTTATTGGGTTCAATTTCACCAGATAATATCTTAAGGAATGTTGATTTACCGGCTCCATTTGCACCAATTACACCATAACAATTACCCTTGTGAAAAGAGAGGTTTACTTCGTCAAACAACACTCTTTTTCCGAAAGAAAGTGTGATATTATTTGCTGCGATCATCTATTACTGAATTTTGACCGGCAAAGGTACGAATTTCGCCGATTTGCTCCCAGAGTTTATTCCTTAAGCGGCTGTTGATTTCCCGGCAGCGCTGGCTATGGCAGCAACCCTCAGGGCCGGAACCGGGATAACAAAATTTGAAACTCTGATACTGATCATATACTTTAGCGGCGGATATCCCCTATTAGCAACTGAGGTAAATTGAATTATGCTTTCTGAAACCGAACTACAAAATGTCTTTAACTGGAAACCTTATCGTGAAGACTGGCCCCTGAATACACTGAACGACCAGACCATCCTTTCCCACTTCGGACCATTAATAAAGGACATGATTTATGAACCTGCCTTTGAATGCACCCAAACCCAGGCAGGGGATCTCACCAATTATCTCGAGTTTTTGTGTTATCCATCAACCATAAAAGACAACGGGACCGATCAGTCGGGCATCCTGGTTTTTGTAAGTCTGTGTGCGCCTGTCGCAGCCTATAGCGAAGTCTTATTTAAAAAAGACAAAAAGTCTTTCGCTTACGCGTTTCCCGACCCGGCACAGGTAAGCGTAGTCAGGCACCCGGCGCTGAAGTCTATCGAAAAGGCGATCAAGTCGATCCTGACCAAATTTGAACTAGGTATAGTTTCCAACCAGTATGCCACCCAGGATCTGCCACCACAATTGGCCGACAAACTGGAGTCCCTGAACTTTGGAAAAAAGATCCTTCACGGACTCTTCCAATGGAGATAAGTTAGTTATTCACCTATCCCTTCCAGTGCGAAAATAAAGGCCAGTTCAAGTGCTCTTTCCTTCAGGTAATCGAAACGGCCCGAAGCACCTCCGTGTCCGTAAGCCATATTTATTTTAAACAGTAATTTCTGATCACCCGTCTTCATCGCGCGTAATCTTGCCACCCATTTTGCCGGTTCAAAATACTGCACCTGCGAGTCATAAAGCCCCGTCGTCACCAACATGTTCGGGTATTCTTTTCTTTCCACATTATCATAGGGAGAATAAGATTTCATGTATTTATACTCTGCGCTATCAGCGGGATTGCCCCATTCTTCATATTCCAGTGTTGTTAAAGGAATTGTTGTGTCTGACATCGTGGTAATGACATCTACAAACGGCACCTGTGCAATCACGCCTTTCCAAAGATCAGGGCGATAATTTACGATCGCCCCCATGAGTAGTCCCCCGGCACTGCCTCCCTGCGCATAAAGATGGTCCTTAGAAGTGTACTTTTCTTTAATGAGGTATTCTGCCACGTCGATAAAGTCAAAGAACGTATTTTTCTTGTTTAGCATCCTGCCATTGTCGTACCAGGCCCGCCCAAGTTCCAGCCCTCCACGCACATGAGCAATCGCGTATACAAAACCACGATCGAGCAGGCTAAGGTTGGTACTTGAAAAATAAGGAGACATACTGATTCCATAAGATCCGTACGCATATAACAAAAGCGGCGCCTTGCCGTTTCGCTCCATCCCTTTTTTATAAACGATCGATACAGGAATCTTTGTGCCGTCGCGGGCTGTGGCCCATAAACGATCCGACTGATAGTTTTCTTTATTGAAACCGCCCAGTACCGCTATCTGTTTTTTCAGCACCCTTTCCTTTGTCATCATATTGAAGTCATACAATGAAACCGGGGTGGTGAGGGAAGAGTAAGAAAACCGGATAGTGTCTGTATCAAACTCCGGATTGATATTAATACTGGCTGTATAGGCCGATTCATCAAATGGGATATAATATTGCGATTTATCCCTGAGATTGATAATACGCAACTGGCTAAGGGCATTTTTTGTTTCCGATAAAACCATAAAGTTCCGGAACACTTCCATTCCCGTAAGATATACGGTGTCACTGTTTGGAATCAGTTCTTTCCAGTGCTCCCTGGTTGTTTGACTTTCCGGCGTTTCCATCAGCCTGTAATTCGGAGCTTTCCAGTCAGTCAGCACATAGAATTTATCGCCAAAATGCTGAATCTGGTATTGCATTCCTTCCTCCCTTGGATGGAAAACTTTGAAGCGCCCGGTCGGGTTGTTTGCCTCCAGCAGCAGGTACTCCGTTGTGAGCTCATTGATTGCCGAGATAATGGCTACATATTTTTTCGATTTGGATCTGGTAAGGGAAAGTGAGAACCGGTTGTCAGCTTCTTCAAACATGAGTACATCCTGTGAAGGATCGGTTCCCAGTGCATGTCTCCATACCTGGTAACCAAGCAAAGTGGTTGTATCCTGCAGAATATAAAAGATGTGTTTGTTATCGGCTGCCCATGCAATATCAGAACCTTCAACATTTGGAATAACCTCGGGATACAATTTACCGGTCTGCAAATCTTTAAACTGAAGATTGAATAATCGTCTGCTTACCGGATCCGTAGTGAAAGCCAACAGTGCATTATTATCGCTGACCGAATAGCCGCCGACCTTAAAATATTTGAGCCCTTCAGCCATCCTGTTCTGATCGAGTAATATTTCTTCTGGTGCGGTGAGACTTGCTTTTTTCCTGGCCGTGACGGGATACTGAAATCCTTCTTCGTACCTGTTGTAATACCAGTAGCCGTTTTGGAAAAAGGGCAACGATTCGTCTTTTTCCTGGATCCTTGCCTTCATCTCGCTGAACAGTTTCTCCTGCAATGTTTTTGTACCGGCCATCATCGAATCGGTGTACCTGTTTTCCGCTTCCAGGTATTTGATAACATCCGGGTTCTTACGGTCATTTAACCAATAGTATTCGTCCGCGCGTTTATCGTTATGGGCAACAAGTTCCTTTACGATTTTTGAAGCCACCGGCGGATCTATGTCATTTGGCCATTGATAAGTTTCATTCATGGAGCGATGTTGATTATTACAGCTGACCAATAGCCAGGTGATAAAAAGAAGATAACATTTTTGCATAGCCGTTTGTTTCGTTTTATTCGGGCAGAGCGGTGCCGGCGTATAGTGATATCCACATCCGGGTCTTATCAATTTGTTCCTGTCAATCAGCCAGCGTTATCAGTTCCTTCAGATCAAGTCTTTCCGTAACCATATGCAATTTTCCTTCAGCATCAAACGGCCATTGATCGCGCGGACGATCCCAATACAATTCAACACCGTTGCCATCCGGATCGTCAAGATAAATGGCTTCGGATACACCGTGGTCCGATGCACCGGTTATCGGGTACTCGGCTTCTACCAGTCTCTTAAGAATAACAGCAAGATCCTTACGGGATGGATAAACGATAGCAGTGTGAAAAAGACCCGGACTTCTTTCATCAGCACGCGGACCGTTTTTGCTGTACCATGTGTTCAGACCGATATGATGGTGATATCCACCTGCGGATACAAAAGCTGCTTCAGTACCATAACGCTGCGTTATTTCAAAACCAAGAAGTGAATGATAAAAATTTATGGCCACTTCAAGATCGGATACTTTGAGATGTATGTGTCCGATCCTTGTGTTGGCAGGCACAGTGTAGTTGTTCATACTATTGGCTGGTTTACTAAAAAAATCAGGAGAAACTTATAGTGCAAAAGATAACGAAATTCGGAAGACGGTGAGTGGAGGTTGAAAAGAAAATCCCGTCCCGAAGACGGGACGGGATCTATTTAGCATTCCGGTTCGACCCTTAACTAAGTATCATCATATTATTTTTTTGATGTCAAACCCGCGCTCATATATTCGAGGTTCAGCCTTGCAATGTTGGTTACCGAGATCTCTTTTGGACAAACTGCTTCGCATGCATTTGTGAAACTACATCCTCCAAACATTTCTTTGTCCATCTGGGCGACCATGTTCAGCACACGGGTCTTTCTTTCCGGTCCACCCTGGGGTAACAACGCAAGGTGTGAGACCTTGGCAGACAGGAATAACATTGCAGAACTGTTTTTGCAGGCCGCAACACAGGCACCGCAACCGATACAGGCGGCAGCGGCAAAGGAGTCATCAGCATTTTGTTTATCTACCGGTATCGCGTTTGCATCAACCGCGTTGCCAGTATTGACAGAGATATAACCTCCTGCCTGTACGATACGATCCAATGCACTTCTGTCGACCATCAGGTCCTTGATAACCGGGAATGCATTGGCGCGGAATGGTTCAATCACAATGGTATCACCATCGTTATATGCCCTCATATGGAGCTGACAAACGGTATTCGCTTTCCATGGACCGTGGGGTCTTCCGTTAACATACATGGAGCATGCACCACAGATCCCTTCACGGCAATCATGATCAAAAGCAATCGCGTCCTTACCTTCAACTATTAATTTTTCGTTTAAGACATCAATCATTTCAAGGAAAGACATTTCCGAAGAAACATCACTCACCTGGTAAGTTTCAAAACGCCCCTTTTCGTGCTGGTTTTTCTGTCTCCAGACTTTCAGGGTGAGATTCATTGTGTAATGCTCCATGCGTATTTTGTGTTAAGTTTTATTTGAATGTTGTGAACCGCCTGTTTATACAACAGTTTATTTGTAAGAACGCTGGCTTGGTTTGGCAATTTCGAAAATCAGTTCTTCCTTGTGTAGCTGCCAGTTACTCTCACCTTTGAACTCCCAGGCAGCAACATACGAATAATTTGCATCGTCTCTTTTTGCTTCACCTTCTTCGGTCTGCATCTCTTCCCGGAAATGGCCTCCGCAGCTTTCCTTACGGTCAAGTGCATCCCGGCACATCAGTTCTCCCAGTTCGATAAAGTCAGCAACCCTGTTCGCCTTATCAAGCTCAGGATTCATTTCTTTTATTTCTCCGGGAACCTTGAGATCTGACCAGAATTCTTTTTTTAATTGTTGAATTTCAGCGATCGCTTCAGTAAGTCCTTTTTCGTTTCTTGCCATACCGCATTTATCCCACATGATCTTGCCAAGACGTTTATGAAAACTTTCGACGGTTTGTTTGCCGTTTATGTTTTTAAGCCTGTGAATTCTTTCACTGACTTCTTTTTCGGCCTCAACAAAAGCGGGATGGTCAGTCGGGATAGATTTGACTCTGATCTCGTCTGCCAGGTAGTTTCCTATTGTATATGGAATTACAAAATATCCATCTGCAAGACCCTGCATAAGTGCGGAAGCACCAAGACGGTTAGCACCATGATCAGAGAAATTTGCTTCTCCCAGTGAATAAAGCCCGGGAATTGTGGTCATCAGTTCATAGTCCACCCAAAGCCCACCCATGGTGTAATGCACTGCCGGGTAGATACGCATCGGAACACTATAAGGATCTTCGCCGGTTATCTTTTCATACATGTCGAAAAGGTTACCGTATTTCTCTTTCACCACCTGTTTACCGAGGTCAATAATGCCGGCCTCGTCAACGTTAGTCAGCCCTTTTTTTGTTACTTCTGTTCTGCCATATCTTTTTATAGAGTCGGCAAAGTCGAGGTATACAGCCTGTTTGGATGTACCGACACCGTAGCCTGCATCACAACGTTCTTTTGCTGCTCGGCTGGCCACGTCTCTTGGAACAAGGTTGCCGAATGCAGGATATCTCCTTTCGAGGAAGTTATCTCTTTCCTCCTCAGGTATTTCATTTGGCTTACGCTGATCATCTTTCTTTTTTGGAACCCAGATACGTCCGTCATTCCTCAATGATTCAGACATCAGCGTGAGCTTCGACTGATGATCACCACTTACCGGTATACAGGTTGGATGGATTTGTGTGAAACATGGGTTACCGAAGTACGCCCCTTTTTTATGGGCCTTCCAGGCTGCCGTTACATTACAGCCCATGGCGTTCGTACTGAGGTAGAACACATTTCCGTAGCCACCGCTGCAGATCAATACGGCATGACCGAAATGTCTTTCGAGTTCTCCATTGATAAGGTTACGTGCAATAATACCTCTTGCTTTACCATCAATCATCACTACTTCCAGCATTTCATGCCTGGTATACATGGTCACATTGCCGAGTGCTACCTGGCGTTCGAGCGCCTGGTAAGCTCCGATCAGCAATTGTTGTCCTGTTTGTCCCGCGGCGTAGAAAGTACGTTGAACCTGTGTTCCACCGAAGGAACGGTTGCTTAGCAAACCACCGTATTCCCGGGCGAATGGAACCCCCTGGGCTACACACTGATCAATGATGTTGGCACTTACTTCAGCCAGGCGATACACATTCCCTTCCCGCGCCCGATAGTCGCCACCTTTTATTGTATCATAAAAAAGACGGAACACTGAGTCTCCGTCATTCTGGTAATTTTTTGCAGCGTTTATGCCACCCTGTGCTGCGATGGAGTGTGCACGTCGTGGAGAATCCTGGAAACAAAATACCTTAACCTTATAACCCAGTTCACCAAGTGAAGCTGCTGCGGAAGCACCCGCAAGCCCGGTTCCGATGATTACAATTTCAAGGTTGCGTTTATTGGATGGATTTACAAGCTTGACATGGTCTTTGTAATCCTTCCATTTATTTTCGAGAACACCTGCAGGAATCTTTGAATCTAACATATAACAAATATTGAATGCTAATTAGGGATGTGCTATGAAACAATACCATGACCAATCAACGGATCCACTCAAGATACATGCTCACCGGCATCATTGCGAACGCTGCCGCAACAATAACAGAAAAACCCAAACCAAAGTTGTTAAGCATCACAAGATATTTTTTGTTGTGGACGCCTATCGTTTTAAAGGCACTTTGGAAACCGTGCATGAGATGGTAGGCGAGCGAAATACATCCGGCAACGTATAAAAGAACAACAAGTATGTTCCCCTGGAACACTCTTAGCATTTCGGCATACAAATTATGATACTCAAGACCATTGTAAACAACCGGTTGAAGTTCCTGCACAGAACCTATACCTCCAAAGCGGCTGGGAACCCAGAAATGATAGACATGCATGATAAGGAATAATAATATCAGGGTGCCAAGCAAACCCATCGAGCGGCGATACCATTTGCTGCCTTTGTTTCCCAAGGGAACTGCATATCCGATATTTCTTTTCGAGCGGTTCTGAAACTCAAAAACCAATCCCTGGACGGTATGAAGGATGATGCCTGCAAACAAGCCGATCTCAAGGATACGTATCACCACCATCGATCCCATAAAATGCGCAGCCTTATTAAACATCTCGCCACCGTCGTTGGCCCAGATACAGGCATTCAGACCGACATGTATCACTAAAAAGCTGATCAGAAAGAGACCAGTTGCAGCCATTACGTATTTCTTACCAATGGAAGATGTAAAGAATTCGGACCATTTCATGCTTAATGTTTTGTCTTTGCGTTAGCTCAGTAAATAGATAGACGGGCGTGTGATTTGGTGCAACCAGCAATATTAACCGGGACTTTAAGATTGAGGTGCTATACAAATTGGTGCAAAAATACTGCAGCAGGGCCAACTTATCAACGTTGAATAGATATTTTTGAAAACTCTTTTGTTACATAGCGACTGCAGTATGAGGCTGCTACACTTAATCAATACTGTAAAATTCATATCTTAGCCGACTAAATTCAACCGAATGAGGAAAGATGAGGATTTTGAAGCAAACCTGGCAGGTGAAGAAGGTAACAGTGAAGAAACAAAAGCCAGTTGGTTCAAAAGAATTAAAAAAGGCATTTTAACGAGCACGGCCGAAAAAAAAGAAACCCCTGAAGGTTTATGGGCAAAATGTCCCGAATGCAATTATATATGTACCGTTACTGAACTTCGTGAGAACCTGTTTGTTTGTCCTAAATGCTCACATCATCACCGGATAGGCAGTTCAGAATATTTTGAGATCATATTTGACGACAATCAGTATGAAGTATTGTTTGAGAATATCCGGTCAAAGGATTTTCTGCAGTTTACTGATCTTAAATCGTATGCCAAGAGGCTTGAAGAAACCTGGGCGAAAACGGATATTACAGATTCGATAAGAGTCGGGTATGGGATGGTGAAAGGCCTGCCACTGGTGATCTGCTGTATGGATTTTGAATTTATCGGTGGCTCGCTTGGCAGTGTAATGGGTGAAAGGATCGCCAGGGCAGCCGACCTTTGCATAGAACGCAAAGCGCCCCTGATGATAATCTGTAAATCCGGAGGTGCAAGAATGATGGAGAGTGCATTTTCACTGATGCAGCTGGCAAAGGTCTCAGGCAAGTTATCACAACTCACAGATGCAGGTATACCCTATATTTCGTTCCTGACTGACCCTTCGTTCGGCGGGATTTCCGCATCTTTTGGAATGTTGGGGGATATGAATATAGCGGAACCGGGAGCCTTGATTGGTTTTGCGGGACCGAGGGTTATCCGGGAAACAATTAAACGTGACCTTCCCGAAGGATTTCAGCGCAGCGAGTTCCTCCTTGAACATGGCTTCCTTGACTTCATCGTACCCAGGCTAACGCTGAAGGATAGGCTAGCAACACTACTGAAGCTTTTCAAGAATTAATTATCATGGCAGAAATAAAGAACAGATCCGCATACCACGATTATTTTATCGAGGATAAATATGTAGCCGGTCTGGTGTTGGCCGGTACCGAGGTGAAGTCACTCCGCGACGGAAAAGCAAGTTTCAATGACGCGTTTTGTTTTTTTCACAAACATGAGCTCTGGATCAAAAGCCTGCATATAGCAGAGTACTCGTTTGGCAACCTCAATAATCATATCGCTGTCCGGGAAAGAAAATTGCTGTTGAACAAAAAAGAGCTCAACAAGCTGGAAACCCGGATGAAGGACAAAGGCTACACCATTGTACCCCTCAGGATATTTTTCAACGAAAAAGGACTCGCCAAACTGGAGATAGGCCTCGGCAAAGGAAAAAAACTGTTTGACAAACGTGAAACAATCAAGCAAAGGGAAAATGACCGGGAACTAAAAAGGCTGATCAAGTAAAGGATCATTCATTTCCATCTTCTTTTATCATCAAGAGCAATAAAAGGTCCCCGCACTTTAACGTTTAGTTTGCTATCCGGCAGGTGTAGCAAGGCTTAAGCGAAACGCTCACTTAAAATTTTCTCCTATCTTCACAGCTATGCTTAGAATAATTCTGTCCGCTATCATTTTACTGTCGGTCCACCAGGGTTTTTCGCAATCAATTTCGGGCTCCTGGTACGGGCGCGCCGATGTTAATAAGGAAGGGGTAAACAACAACTACCTGACTGAGCTGATAGTGACCCAGAAGGGTGATGAGGTTACCGGTATTTTCGGATACTACTTTAAGGATAGTTACCAGAGCTTTTATATCAGGGGCACCTATGATAAAAAAACAAGGCAGGTTGTGATTAAGAATCTGCCGGTCATTTTTTATGGTTCATCTTCAACCCGGGAGGGAGTTGAATGTCCTATGAGTTTCGAAGGGACACTGATTGTTTCCCAGGTTAAAAACACATTGAAAGGGAATTTTCAGAGCATCGATAAATACAAATATACCTGTCCCGAGATCCGGGTGAATATGGCCCTGGACGTCGCCACACCTGAAGACAGCGTCCTTAAGACCACAACAGCGGGCAAAAAATTCTGGAAACCACAGGTTGAGGATTTCGTAGTCACCAACCCCGTCAACAATAAACCGATCACTGTTCCTGCAGATGTGGTTGCCGGTAATTCGGCTGTTGCTACGGCGGCGGCCCCGGCCGTACTTGATGAGGTTACAGAGAAAAAACTGATTGAAAAATTCGAAAGCCGGAAAAACATCTACAGCAAGGATATTGAAATAGACGGTGACTCAGTGAGGATAAGCTTTTATGACAACGGCGATATTGATGGAGACAGCATCAGCGTGTTTCTGAATAAGAATCCGGTGCTTGTCAAACATTTTATCAATGACCGGGCACTCAATATTTTTCTTGCGCTTGACAGTACAAAAGAAATCAATGAACTGGGCATGCTGGCTGAAAACCTCGGCAAGATTCCACCCAATACGGCACTGATGATAATCACCGATGGCATCAATCGCCACGAAGTTTATTTGTCGAGCAGTCTTACCCAAAACGCAACGATCCGCCTGAAGAAGAAAAAAAGGAAGTAAAGAAAGCGATGAGCAAATTCTCATCGCTTGATATCATGACTTTCTCAGAACAGCTCTGCCTGGTTATTTTTTTCTTCTTTGTGGCCCCACTCTATCTCGGTGCTCTTAGTATAATCTGCCAGTTTGTTACCAACCGCTTTCCAGCCCATAGTTTCCACGAAGTCGACAATCTTGATCTTCTGAACCCTCGCCTGCGCTCCACGTCCTGATTTGATCAATGCTATCGGGGCAGGATGGGTTGTAACAGCCGCCACATAGTTTCCTTCTCCTTCCTTGATAAAGAGAAATTTGTTATGCATCGTGGTCGTTTCGATACGGAACCTTTTTACGTTGAACTGTAATTTCTCATTGTCCAGGTAGATCGCTGTTACCAGCTTTTCCGGATTGAACTTTTCTATGACAATAATATTTTCGGCATCGAAGCGCTGGGTAATTTCCGTATCAGTAATTTCATAATTACCATCATGATAGATTACAAGAATCTTTTCATCACCGTCAAAACTTCCCAGGAAGGTCCCTTTTTCTTCGGTATTGAGCCGGCCAAACTGGTCATCAAACCAAACCTTTTTTCCGCTTAGTGTTGATTTTCCTGCCTCTTTTAGTTTTACAGATTTGATCGGGTACTTGGTAACCTGGTTACCTATACTACTCCGGGATTTTATTTCGAGTGTCTCAAAATAGAAATCGAGTTCTTTTATCCGTGCTGATGAGTTCGGGCTCAAAATTATTCTCACAAGCTCCGCTTCCCCGTTTGGATTAGCACTGAAATAATGAACACGGGATTTCTCTTCCCCTTTCGTAAGGTCATATTCCTTATCGCGGGTGATACCGGTCACATTAAATCGTTTTGCAAAACTGACACCGCTTTTGCCATCAACATAAATCATGTTATAGGTAAGGCGTTCATCATTTTTACGGAACACGGCCACATGTATGATGTCCTTTCCAATGAAAGCCTTGTCCGCAACTTTAACCACCTTCATTTTACCGGCCTTTGTGAAAGCTATGATATCGTCAAGATCGGAGCAGTCTGCAACAAACTCATCTTTCTTAAGACTTGAGCCTATAAATCCATCCGCGCGGTTAACATAGATTTTTACATTAGCAATTGCTACCTGCTTAGCCTGTATGGTATCAAATAATTTTATTTCAGTTTTACGCTCACGTCCCTTGCCGTATTTTTTGAGAAGGGTTTCATAATAGTTAATTGCAAAGTCAACCAGGTTTGCGAGGTCATGTTTAACTTGTTTGATATCTGCATCAAGGCCCCTGATCTGTTGATTGAGTTCATCAATATCGAGCCGGTAAATTCTCCTTACAGGCTTTTCAGTGAGCTTCATAATATCTTCCCGCTCAATATCTTTCCTGAGCTGCTTACGGAAAGGTTTGAATGCCTCAGCGATAGCCTCGATCACTTTCTCCCAGGTTGCATGTTTCTTTTCAAGTTCCTTGTATATTTTTTCTTCGAAGAATATTTTCTCAAGCGAAGTATAATGCCATTTGTCCTGCAATTCAGAGAGCCTGATCTCAAGTTCCCTTTTCAGCAGTTCCTTTGTCTTGTCAACCGAATGTTTGAGTAATTCGGTGGCTCCGAGAAAAATGGGTTTGTGGTCCAGGATCACACATGCATTCGGAGAAATACTCACTTCACAATCCGTGAATGCATACAACGCATCTATCGTTATATCGGGCGATATACCGGGAGCCAGGTCTATCTGGATCTCCACTTCGGCTGCTGTGTTGTCAGTTACTTTTTTGATCTTGATCTTTCCCTGATCATTTGCCTTGATGATAGAATCGATCAATTGTGTGGTGGTAACTCCGTAAGGCACATCTTTGATCAGCAGGGTTTTTTTGTCATACTCCTCAATATGCACACGCACCCTTGCCTTACCTCCACGTTTGCCGTCATTGTAGTTGGTCGCATCAATCATGCCCCTCGTTAAAAAGTCGGGTATCAATTCAAACTTCCTTCCTTTCAGGTACTTGATTGCAGCCTCAATGATCTCGCAGAAATTATGGGGTAGAATTTTTGTTGCAAGTCCGACTGCAATTCCCTCGGCACCCTGAGCCAGTAACAATGGGAACTTCATAGGAAGTGTGACCGGCTCATTTTTTCTACCGTCATAACTTATTGCCCAGTCTGTTGTTTTTGCGTTGAAAGCTACATCAAGCGCGAATTTTGATAACCTTGCTTCGATATAACGCGCAGCTGCGGCATCATCACCCGTACGCATGTCACCCCAGTTACCCTGTGTATCTATCAGCAATTCCTTTTGGCCCATATTGACCAATGCATCACCGATACTCATGTCGCCATGCGGATGATATTGCATGCTTTGACCGATGATGTTCGCGACCTTATTAAAGCGGCCATCATCCATTTCTTTCATGGCATGCAGAATACGTCTTTGTACCGGCTTAAGACCGTCTTCAAGGGCGGGTACGGCTCTTTCGAGAATTACATAGGAAGCATAGTCAAGGAACCAGGTCTTATATTGCGCTGACACCCCTGAATCCCCTAACTCAAATTCTGTTTTTTTTGATTTTGACATAGTCTGGAATTGTTATAACCCTCGTCGTATTGTTATTTTATTTTCTTTCCTGTTTGTACCACACCACCCTGTTTCCAGAGTATCTTTTCTACCTTTCCGTCCGCTCCTCTCACAAAGGTGGCGCTGGCTTCAACAATCTTCATGAAAAACTCAGTTTCAGATTCGGCAAAAAGATCATATGCCGGCTGCCCGGTTGGCTGGACTTTTAGTTTATTATCGTGGACCGAAATTTTCAGAGTAAAGCCGGGTATCAGCTCATAATCTCCCGCATAATCCCGCAATATTTTTTCATCAACAGCAACCTCTTTTTTCTCTTTTGGAATTTCATAAGGCTGTTGAAAAATGATAGCCATTAAACTGTGAGCGATCTTATCAAGCCCGCCAGTGTTCACATTGTTTAGGATGATGACTACGACGTTTTCTGAAGGAACGCGGGAGATGAAAGTATTAAATCCGAATATACCTCCACCGTGCTCGACTATTCTTTTGCCGAATAAAGTATCAATGGACCATCCAAAACCATATTTGGATTTGTAAGGAGTGTAAGCCGCATCGATAGACTGATTTGTAATCACCTTATTTTGCTGAAGTGCGTTATGCCAGGTATTCAGATCGTTCACCGTTGAATACATTGCACCGGCTGCATAGGATACTGATGAATCCACAATGCCGGCCGGTAGTCTTACAGACTGGTTCAGTATGGTATATCCGGTTGCTTTTTCGGGGTCCCGGAGGTTCGTAAAATCGAAGCCGGTGTGCGCCATTTTCAATGGTGAAATAATCATTTCACGAACTACCGTTTCGTATGGTTTGCCGGTTACTTTTTCAATGATATATCCCAACAATAGATAACCCGAATTACTGTAAGCGTATTTTTCGCCAGGTGAGAAGTTCTGTGGACGATCACGAAACAAGGCAAGCATTTTATCGCGGGTAGATGGTTTCACCGCCTCCGTTTTCATGAACTGCTGGTCTTCTGTATAATTATATATTCCCGAACTATGGGTCAGCAGGTTTGTGAGCGTGATGCTGTCGCCATTTGGATAATCCGGAAAAAATTTTGTTAACCTGTCATTCAATGACAGTTTCTTTTGTTCGGCCAGTTTAAGGATCACAGTTGCTGTAAACTGTTTGGTAATGGATCCCAGCTGGTATATAGTGTTTGTGTTATTCAGGCTGGAATCTTTTACATTCCTGAATCCATAACCTTTAGTAAAAATAACTTTGCCACCCCTCGCCACCAGTACGGTGCCGTTGAGTTTGTAGGATTTTGCATAGGCTGATAACAGTTCGTCTATTTTAGCTGCTGCCGGATCCTGGCTAAAAGCCGGACGAATAGAAATTAGCAAACAGATAACGATGTATTTCACGACAACTTTATGCCTCATTTATGGGTTTTAAAAGGTTTGATCCCAGTATTATTTCTTTGGTCAGCATTAAGCGTTTACTGATTCTGTCGCTACTTCAGCTTTCGACTTGATTTCGAAATCCTTCATGTTTTTGATTTCACCCTGGGCATCAACCAGTCCGTCAGCGATCATTTTCTTAAGTCGCCAAAGCAGGTACACATCACCGGTAGTATTTTTTGCCTTGTTCAAAAAATGAGTAATGATGCGGCTTGCCTTCTGCCAGTCTTTCGTGATGAAGGTTGACAGTTCCTGGTCATAAAATGAATAGTCCGCCTGAACCAGTTTCTTCCCTCCTTCCAGCAACCTGACACCTTTGTCTTCGTTGCAGAGTTTTGTCCACTCATCAGGGTCCACTTCGAATTCGCTTAATGTAACGGGCCGGGCAAGTTTTTTTGCTTTAAGAAATTCTTTCGGCGGAATAACATGAAGCCATTGAGGATAAAAGATAAGTCCCTTATCGTTTATAAATGGAAGATTGTTCAGATACAATATAAAAACCCGACCCTGGTAAGGCTTCAGAAAGTTGAGGAGCCAGTAATACCCACTTACATCATGTTTATTCTGAGCGGCCCAGATCCACAACTTCTGATCCGGTTCTGCCTGCAGCCGGGCAACAAGGCTTTCCGCCGTACGATTGTCATTTACAAGATCCTTATCCACATGACCATCCAGGTCACCACCAGCCAACACCTGTCTCCACCAATCTTTCCTGGCTTCGATGCCTTCAGGTGTGTAAATATCTTTTATGGGACCAACTGCATAATCATCTTTGATGCCGATGATTTCGCCCTGCAAAGTTTCATCGAGGTCAATGGCTTTCTGCAAAACCTCGACATCCGCAGTGTTAAAAACAATATGAATCATAAATCAAAGCTTAAAAATTGGTCAAGACTGATCTTAAACAGCAACTGCTTTTTCATCTGCAAGATCAAGCTCGAACTTAAGGTTGTTGATAATAAACTCCTGTCTTTCCATGGTATTTTTACCCATGTAGTATTCCAGGATCTGTTGAACATGTGTTTCAGGCATGATCATTACCGGCTGCAACCGGATATCCGGCCCGATGAACCGAGCAAATTCGTCGGGTGAAATTTCACCCAGCCCTTTAAACCGTGTTATTTCCGGCTTGCTGCCGAGTTTTTTTACTGCGGCCTGCTTTTCAGTCTCATCATAACAGTAGATCGTTTCCTGTTTATTCCTCACCCTGAACAATGGCGTTTCCAGGATATAAACATGGCCGTTTTTTACGAGGTCAGGGAAAAACTGGAGATAAAATGTCATCAGCAAAAGCCTGATGTGCATGCCATCAACATCTGCATCGGTTGCAATGACAATATTGTTATACCGAAGCCCTTCATATCCTTCTTCAATATTTAATGCATGCTGAAGAAGATTGAATTCTTCATTTTCGTATACTACTTTTTTGGTAAGACCGAAACAATTCAGCGGCTTACCCCGGAGACTGAAAACAGCCTGGGTTTCGACATCTCTTGCCTTCGTAATTGAGCCACTGGCCGAGTCACCTTCCGTAATAAATATGGTGCTTTCTTTTTGTTTTTCGAGGATGTTGTCCTTGTCCTTACCCGTTGCTTCATCATTATAATGAAAACGGCAATCTCTTAGTTTGCGGTTATGGAGGTTTGCTTTTTTGGCCCGTTCGTTTGCCAACTTTTTTATCCCGGCAAGGTCCTTTCTCTCCCGCTCACTTTGTTCTATTCTTTTTTTGATCTGTTCTGCGACTGAAGGATTGCGGTGCAGATAGTTGTCAAGTTCTTTGGAGAGGAAATCGTTGACAAAATTTTTCATCGATGGTCCGTTCTCATAGACTATCTGGGAACCGAGCTTTGTTTTTGTCTGGCTTTCAAATACCGGTTCCTGCACCCTTACGGAGATAGCGGCACAGATACTCGCCCTGATATCCGAAGCATCATAGTCTTTTTTGTAAAAGTCCCTGATGGTTTTCACGAAGGCCTCGCGGAAAGCTGCCAGGTGTGTTCCGCCCTGGGTAGTATACTGACCGTTGACAAATGAATAATACTCCTCCCCATATTGATTCTCATGCGTGAGTGCCACCTCGATGTCTTCACCTTTCAGATGGATCACTGGGTACCTGATCTCATCGGCATTTGTTTTTCGCTGCAGTAGATCCAGCAGTCCGTTTTTACTTATATATTTTTTTCCGTTGAAGTTAATCACCAGGCCGGCATTCAGGAAGCAATAGTTCCAGAGCTGCTGGTCGATATATTCGTTCAGGTAATGAAAGTTCTTAAAGACGGTTTCATCGGGGATGAAAACCACCTCGGTACCATTCGGCTCGGTGGTTTTTGCTTCTTTATGTTCTTTTATAAGTACGCCCCGCTCGAACTCAGCCACCTTTTCTTTTCCATCCCTGAATGCGGTGACTTTAAAATATTTGCTCAAAGCATTGACCGCTTTTGTACCTACTCCATTCAAACCGACGCTTTTCTGGAATGCCTTACTGTCATATTTGGCTCCGGTATTAATCTTACTCACCACGTCCACCACCTTACCTAACGGGATACCTCTACCATAATCCCGGATAGTGACCGTTTTATTTTCGATCGAAATGTCAACGTGTTTACCATAACCCATGGTATGCTCATCGATACAGTTATCAAGGACCTCCTTAAGGAGTACATAAATGCCATCGTCTGAACTTGTACCATCTCCAAGCTTACCAATGTACATACCTGGACGTAGCCGGATATGTTCCCTCCAATCGAGGCTTTTTATGGATTCTTCGGTATAGTCAAAAAGGTTTTTGCTGTCTGCCATAAATCAAGACGTTGAGGACTTTGGATGTTTATTTATACAAATTACTAAGAATCAGTTCAGTATAATTAACAGGATCATAAATCCCGAAATCCGGCAAATATAATCAAACATGGGAATTAGGAGGCATTGTGGGTAAATGAATGGCAAAGCAGGGAGAAACCGGGCTGGGAAGTCTATTCCCCATACCCGTTTAATTATCTCACAACCCACTGCAAATTAATAAGTTACGTACTTTTGACATAACGGTGTTCCAGGAAACGTGCAAAATTAAGGACGTTAACATCCCTATTTGGGCGGATTTGATGGTCAAAAATTGCAGGATTGAAATGGCATGTCTATTGATCTTTTAGTGGTGGGCGCAATTAAAAACCTTTAAATTCTTTTTATGACAGATTCGAAATTTTTAATAGGATCGCTGGCTGGACTTCTGGCTACTGGTCTGTTTGCTTTTAACGTGCTCACCGCTGGGTCAATCAAGGGAACCGTAATGCCAGCTGACGGCGCTACGAGAGCCTGGGCCTTGTCGCCAACTGATACATTGCGAGGCACGATCATTAATGGAGCTTACGAAATTAAGGATGCTAAGCCTGGCACCTACCGGATCATTATCGAGGCAAAGCCACCATACAAAAACGCAGCTAAGGATTCTGTCGTCGTAATTGACGGTCAAACAGCAGAAGTGGGTGAAATTAAACTTGAGCAGTAGTTTTTTGACGATATTTTAAAACCGGTAAGACAGTAGCTTTATTCCTGCTACTGTCTTTTTTACTTTTTAAATATATAACATGCTTAAAATCAACTATATGATAACGATAATTGAAACTTAACAATAAAATTCCGTGGTGCGGGAGTTCCTGGAGACAATTTGTGTAAATTTGCAATTCTAACCTTAGTTCGCTTTACTACCTCATATCATTCTACTTCTTACTCAACCCATTTTAGTTCTGAAATTTTTGTTACCTGTTAATTAATTTAATTATTTGACATTTAAACCAGTGTTGTATGTATTCGTATGCGTTGCTAGAAACAGGATGTTATTACCTTATCCAGGAGAAAGAAGATTCCGGCCTTAGTTTGATAAAAGTTACTATGGACACTGATTATTGCATGTTTGTCACCACTTTTGGCGATAACGCCGTTATGCAGTGGAAAAAAAAGACTGACACAATTCATGATATTCTCGAACTAATGGGCGACGATAAGGTTAAAGAGTGGGAATCCATATACAATGATAGCCAGGATGCGTATTATGAGGAGGATGATGAATAGCCCGTTAAGATACTGGCAACCTCACACGAAAAGCATTGCTGTCGTATGAACATACATCCTTTGTCAAATTTTTATCAGTTCCTCTATGTAAATCTGGTACAATTTTGCGTTAAGTGTATGAGTAAGACAGATTATGGCGCATTTATCGGAAAAACAACATAATGTAAAAAATTTTTTACTGGTGGCCGTAGGCCTCCTTACCATTGTCCCATTGGCACCGGTCATAAACCGGTATTTGCCCCCTGTGTTAGTTGGGTCTTTTAATCTTGATCTTATTATATCCTTATTACTGGCTGCGCTCTTTACGTGGCTGGTACTAAGGATTTTTCGTTTTTTGCTCATCCCGGCCGTTGTTTTTCTACTGGTCGTTGTGTTTTATAACCAGTTTACCAATGGATATGGTTTCAAAAGCATGATCAACGATTACCGCAGCATGGTAGAAAACAACTGGGGAAACAATGATAAAAAGGAAAAAAACCTGGTTGTCAGTGCTTCTTTTTTTGATGGCCCACTTACAAAGACGGTAAAGTCGCTGCAATCAAAAGTCGATTATAAGGATTCACTGGTAAGAAACTTCGCAGTACAGCATTCCTTATTGTATTTCGATGAATACCATATGAAGTACGGTGCCATGGTGAGGCTGCTTTCTCTTTTCAAACATATTAATTCGAATTTCAAGTATGTCTCGGACTCGGAGCGTGATGAGTACTTCGCAACTCCAAGAGAGACCATACTGAATGGAATGGGTGGGGATTGTGATGACCATACCCTGTTGATGGTGTCATGCCTGAAAGCAATAGGTGGCCATGTGAGGATGGTATTAACCGAGGGCCACCTTTATCCCGAGTTGCTGGCAGGGGATAAAAAATCATTTGAAAGAATGCAACAGGCTATTGTTTATCTGTTCGGAAACGAGGCGATAGACAATATGTATTACCATGAACAGAATGGTCAATACTGGTTGAACCTGGACTACAGTGCTAAATACCCTGGTGGTCCTTATGTAAGTGAAATCGCTTATGCAATAATAGAACTGTAGTTTTTATTGTGATTATCAACACATATTCTCTACATTTCGCCACGAAATCTGATAACTATGGACTCCCTGATTAGGATTGTGGGATTAACATCCACTTTCTCCACGCTTCTTGTGCTGATTGCCTATTTTATTTCAAAAGGCGAAATACTCAAAAAAGTCTTGAAATGGCTGGCCGTCTATTCCGGCATCTCATTCGTTACGGATGTGGTTTTGCGCATTTCACCCGAAGACTTTGAATTACTCTTCAATTTCACGTTACTTGAATACGCCTGCTTTGCGTATATATTTTATATGTTATTGTCTAAGCCGGTTAATCAGAAGATCGTTATTGTTGGATCGTTCGCTTTTATGGTGATGGTTACTATCACGCTGATGGACTTCGGGAGTAAACAATTTGATAATGTGAATTCCGGAACAGAGGCGATCCTGATCATCGTGTATAGCATTCTTTATTTTAGTGAAAAGCTGAGCCTCGAAAATCTTGAACCCATATTTGACAACCCGGGCTCCTATATTGTTATCGGCTGCCTTTTTTACCTGGCAGGTAACCTCTTCCTGTTTATAACCTCTGAAGAACAGAGTAAGAGTGTGTGGATCATCAATTCTTTATTCAACCTGATAAGGAATATCTTTTTCGTTATCGCGATCCGGAAATGTTCGAAAGCGAAGAAACCGGTTTCAGTATATAATTTCTCGTGATTGATGACTTCTCGTGATTGATGACTTCCCGTGATTGATGACTTCCCGTGAATGATGACTTCCCGTGAATGATAGCTTCGTAGTTGATGGCTTATCGTAAGCGATGGCTTCCCGGAATTGACGACTTCCCGGAATCGAATTTTCCGGAATCGAATTTTCTGGAATCTTAAAACTTCCGGAATCATCTCTTCTCATAACTGGTGACTTGTGGTGAACATCCATCCGTAACCCGAACTGAAAAGAGTGTCCCTGTAGTTTAATAGTTATCAACCAGACCTGAGTTCTGCAATCCGGATCTGGTATCAGTTATCGAAAAAGAAGAGCTGGGAAAGGTGAAGAAGTCTGATTAAGATCAGTCTATTATTTTGATCAACACTTCATGTTGTCTTGGCCCTTTTGGCACAGGCCTTTTCTTTTTAATACCTTCGGCAAAAAAGCCAAAACAGGCAATGATTATTCCAATCAGGGTAGACGCGTAGTAGATGATCTGCATGTCAGTTTTGTGATCTCCGGGAACAAAGTATTCGTAAATATAATAATATACATAGACAGCATACTCGAATAAAACAGCCAGAAACAAAAAGCTGATGGCTTTCT
This sequence comes from Flavitalea antarctica, assembly GCF_054461535.1. Taxonomy (NCBI): domain Bacteria; kingdom Pseudomonadati; phylum Bacteroidota; class Chitinophagia; order Chitinophagales; family Chitinophagaceae; genus Flavitalea; species Flavitalea antarctica. The sequence continues at coordinate 15,421 of NZ_JBTLQG010000037.1, read as the reverse complement.
CACGTGGTGTATGATCCAACTTTTTGAAATAGTAGAAGATCTCCATCAACACCATCGCAATCACCGTGAATACACCTATACCCACCAGGTATTTAAAAGAGTCATCGTTGAAACCGCGGACCAGGCCATTTACAATCTCAACAAAAAGAAACACCGGGATAATGATTTTTATTAAAGAGCGGAGTTTCTCAACCCTCGTGTTAAGAAAGAATATGTACAAGATCAGAGGAAGGTCAATCATGTTATAAATCAGGCGACACACTTCGAAAGTGCGAAGGGAAACAAGCGAGGTTGATCCAAGAAAGTTAATGAAGCCGCCAATTGCCCAGTAGCATGAAAACATAAGTACCGGTATATCCTTCCAGAGCTTTTTGTACAGAACCACCAGGAGGGGAATATAGTAGGCAATTAATGCTACTGTACTAATAATCTGATTTAACTGTTCTTTCAAGGTTTGGGGATTAACCCTTAAAAATCGTATAAACAGCGTTTAATATTGTCTTGTGCAATTTATTCAGTATTACTACTTTTCTTCATTTTTGCATAAAATACTATACCGGTGAAAGATTAGAGAATCCTTTCACAGCGGTGCCCGAAACCTTTGCTATATTTAAATTGCAAAACCAGTTTATGAAAAAAATATATCTGACCGGCTTACTGTTCCTATCATTTGTGTATGGTGTATTATCCCAGGAGCAGGATGTTGCCACCGACTATCTGACTCCTGCGTTCCATGCTTCAAGGCGTGACTCTGCCCGTGCGAGGATGCCCGCAAATTCGGTTATGGTGGTTTTCGCCTACCCTACCCGCAACTTTTCAAATGATGTGGAGTATGTCTATCATGCGAGCCCGGATTTATATTATTTCACCGGATACAAAGAGCCTCATTCAGTGTTGTTCCTTTTTAAGGAAGATCAAAAGGCGGCGGATGGAAGTGTCTATAATGAATTGCTTTTTATCCAGGAACGAAATGCGCAGGCCGAACAATGGACCGGAAAACGGATGGGTGTTGAAGGCGTAAAAACGCAGTTAAAGATCAATCATGTATTTAACGGGCGGGAATTTAAAAATCATCCTCAGAACTTCTCCGGCTTTACCAACATCCTCATGGATCGTTTGCCTGTGGCTGACCCCGGAGGCAGCAGGGACACGGCTGATCTGTTTAGCCTGGTGAACCAGTTCAAGGCAAAGGCCGGTATCACCGCGGAAAGAACCGATGACTCAAGGATACAGCACAGATTATACATGCAGCTTACCGGCGCACTAAGGGAAATAAAAACGGATGAAGAACTCGCCCTGATCAGGAAAGCGGTAGAGATTTCCTGTATTGGCCAGGCGGAAGTGATGAAGGCGATCCGGCCCGAGATGTCCGAGCGGGAAGTACAGGGTCTGCACGAATATGTCCATAAGAAATACGGAGCGGAAGGTGTTGGCTATCCCTCTATCGTGGGAGCAGGGAACAACGGCTGCGTCCTGCATTATATCGAGAATGGAAAGCTGAGTGTCGGCAAACAAATGCTCCTGATGGATGTGGGGGCAGAGTACCATAATTATACAGCTGACGTAACCAGGACCATTCCCGCTAACGGGAAATTCACACCGGAACAGAAGGCGATTTATGAGATTGTTTACCAGGCACAGGAAGAGTGCTTTAAAATGTGTAAGGAAGGTACAAGCTGGCGCGAAGTAAATCTCAAGTCGAAAGAAATCGTGGCGGCAGGTTTGTTAAGGTTGGGGATCATTTCAAAAAAGGAAGATGCAGCTAAATATTATCCTCATGGCCTGGGTCACCATATAGGACTTGATGTCCACGATCGGAATGTTTCGCCAGTGCTTAAAAAGAATATGGTCCTCACTATCGAACCCGGGATCTACATTCCCGAAAACAGCAATTGTGATAAGAAATGGTGGGGCATAGCCGTCCGGATAGAGGATGATGTTCTCATCAGGGAGAAAGATTATGAGTTATTGTCCGCTTCAGCGCCAAGGAAAATCGAAGACATCGAAAGAAAGATTGCGGAAAAGAGCATAATGGAGAATTATACGTTACCTGCCCTTAAGCCTGCAAAAAAGGCATTTTAGGAAGTAAAATGTCAAATAGCCACTGGAATCTGCTCATTGTAAATAAGTTAGCACTGTCTATACTTAATTTTCATTCAAGCTTCATCATAGATATTAACATAATGTTAGCAACTTTCCCAATGAAATCTTAGTAATAATACGGATGGGACGGTATAAACTGATGTTTTAAGATTAAGCACATCTGCTCTTTACCATGAAGGTTATGAACATTACTTTTGTATTGTCACCTGAATAACCGACAGCCTTTACAACAAACACAAAATCAATAAATAAAAACCTTTAATCCTTAGAAAAACCAAGTCCAGAATCCAAATCCAAAACCAGTCAAAGTCAAAAAAACCAAGTCCAAATCCAACGAAAACCAAATCCTGACATCCAACAATCCAACGAAAAACCAAAAACCAGATCTAACAATCCAACGAAAAACCAAAACCTGATCCGACAATCCAACGAAAAACCAAACCAGATCCAACAATCCAATGAAAACCAAATCCTGAAATCCAACAATCCTAAAAACCAAATCCTAATCCAACAATCCAACGAAAACCAAATCCTGAAATCCAACAGTCCTAAAAACCAAATCCTAATCCAACAATCCAACGAAAACCAAATCCTAAAGTCCAACAGTCCTAAAAACCAAGTCAAAAAATCCAATGTCATCCCTAACCAGGACTCAACTATGAGAAACTCAGTCGATATCCTAAAAAACCTGATAACCGTCAAGAGCTTAAGAAATTTAAATCCGATCCCGTCGAAAGCACATTGAAAGGTTGGTCGACTGATTCCAAAAACATTAAAAGCCACTGTACGTCCAGACAGTGGCTTTTATTATTCAATTATCTCAGCAAACGTGTATAATTTTGAGTCATTAACTTCCCAAGTGATGATGAAAAAGTTTGGTGCCCTCGGCATCTGCGTTTTATTCCTCTTTTCCTGCCAAACCAACGTACAAAGGACGATACTCGAACCCGAGGTCTTCGAGGCAGCACTTGCCAGGGTAAATGTCCAGTTACTTGATCTCAGATCGCCTGTTGAATTTCAGGCGGGACACATTAAAAATGCGTTACAGGCAGACTGGAACAACCAGGTCGAATTCCGGGAATATGCCGTTCATCTTGATAAAAAAGAACCACTTTATATTTATTCCGATTCGGACACGACGACCGGGGCCGCCTCGGCATGGCTTATGAGCGAGGGGTTTAAAGTGAGTGAACTAAAGGGCGGGCTGAGTGAATGGCTGTCTGCCGGCAAAGAGGTAACAAAAGCTGAGACTGAAAAGCCGCTCAGCATGGGTGAGTACAAGATATTGACGAACCTCGGCGCGGTGGTGTTGGTCGACATTGGTGCTGAATGGTGTCCCCCATGTAAAAAAATGGACCCCGTGATAGAAAAGTTGAAACTGGATCTTGGAGAGAATCTTAAGGTTGTGAAAATTGATGCTACCGTGCAGTCAGCCTTGATGAAAGGAGTTGGAGCTGAGAAACTCCCGACTTTTATTATCTATAAGAACGGCGGTGAAACCTGGAGGAAAGAAGGAATTGTGAGCCTGCAGGAACTCAAGCATAATTTGAGGTAAGCCCGATATTATCCTAAACAGGAAAAAGAGGTAAGAGATTTTATGTGCTGCTGTATAGACACTTATAAGAAATTTTGTCCTGTTAAAGTTCCACGCATACGCAGAAGAAGCATGCTGCAATAAGAAGTCTGCACGCGTGAAACATATATTTGGAGGATGCCTCCTGATAAGCTGGAGAAACATACCCCAATACGCCAAATGATATACCTGAGAAACATACCTGCAATACGCCAACTGACATACCTGAGAAACATACCTGCAATACGCCAACTGACATACCTAAAAAACATACTGCAATACGCCAAATGACATACTTGAGAAACATAACTTTTATTCGGCGACTGACAAACCTGAGCAACATAGCTGGAACACACCAACCTGCCAAGATGAGAAAAATATCTACCCTGGTCATAGCTACAGTGCTTTTAGTTAGTTCATCAAACGGTCAGAACTTACAAATTATGACCCAGGGAACATCGACCTCTATCCGGGGACTGAGTGTCGTGAGCAATGAAGTGATCTGGGCTAGTGGCAGTAAAGGAATGATTGGCCGGTCCGTCGACGGCGGCAACACCTGGAGCTGGCTCCAGGTACCAGGCTATGAAAAAAGGGAGTTCCGGGATATAGAAGGGTTTGACGAGGAGACCGCAGTTGTGCTTGCCATCGCCGAGCCCGGTGTCATTCTCAAAACAACCGATGGAGGGAAAAACTGGAAGCCGGTCTACACCGATTCAACGGCGGGGATCTTTTTAGATGCTTTCCATTTCGCGGGAGATGGTTCCGGGATTGTTATAGGGGATCCGCTGAAATCACAGGTTTACCTTGCTTCAACAAAGGATCAGGGAAATTCCTGGCAGAAAAACCTGCAGGCACCAAAAGCGGACAGCGGTGAGGCCTGTTTTGCCTCAAGCGGAACAAATATCGTCGCTGTGAACAATGGCGGTTACTATTTTGTCACCGGGGGCTTAACCAGTCGTTTACACAGCCGGGGAACCGTTGCTACCCTGCCGTTGGTGAAGGGTAAAGAAAGCACCGGCGCTAATTCTATTGCCGTCCATGGAAACAACGCAGTGATAGTTGGCGGTGATTTCACACGGGACACGGTTAAGACTGATAACAGTGTTCTTGTCAGGCTTGGCAAAAAGCCGGTTTTTACAAAACCCACCACTCCACCCTCGGGCTATCGAAGCTGCGTTGAATACCTGGATGCAAAAAATCTCATTACCTGCGGTACTTCAGGAGTTGACATCAGTGCCGATGGCGGCAAGAACTGGAAACTCATCAGTAAAGAAAGCTTTCACGTTTGCCAGAAAGCAAAAAAAGGAAATGCCGTGTTCCTGGCCGGGGGGAACGGGAAAATAGCGAAGTATGTGCCCGATGTTGCCGGGAAATAATTTTCGACTTTGCGAGAAGCTACTTCTTAAACATAAAATAAACGGCTGCGAGTAGAAACCCGAAACTGACCAGGTACTTCCAGTGAAAAGGCTCCTTAAGATATACCACGGCGAAAACGGAGAATACGACCAGGGTGATGACCTCCTGCGCCATCTTCAACTGGAAACCGGTAAACCCATTTGCATATCCCAGCCTGTTGGCCGGCACCATCAGGCAATATTCGAAAAAAGCAATGGCCCAGCTCGCAAGTACGGCTTTATAAAGCGGAACACCTTCCTGCTTAAGATGGCCATACCAGGCAATAGTCATGAAAACATTGGATGCCACCAATAACAGGATGGTACGTAACATAACACTTTGTTGAACTAATTAAAAACAGGCGATCTGCATTTAAAAACAGATCGCCTTTATTATAAATAGAGGGTTGTATAAAATATCAGGTCAGCGCCCGGAAGTCAACAGGTACCAACTTACTCACACCGGGCTCCTGCATGGTAACGCCATAGATCACATCAACAGCGCTCATCGTTTGTTTATTGTGGGTCACGATAATGAACTGGCTTTCTTCGCTAAACTTGCGGATCATAGAAGTAAACTTACCAACGTTCGCATCATCCAATGGTGCATCAACTTCGTCAAGAATACAGAATGGCGCAGGCTTGATGAGGTAGATGGAAAACAACAACGCGGTTGCGGTCAGTGTTTTTTCACCCCCGCTCAACTGGGAAATAGAAGAGGGTCTCTTGCCTTTCGGCTTAGCTATGATATCGATGCTGGTTTCGGCTAGATTTTCGGGATTTTCGAGAACCATATCTGCGGTATCATCATCGGTGAACAATGCCTTAAACACCCGCTGAAAATTCTCACGCACCCGGTTGAAGGTGTCAAGGAATTGTTGATTCGCCGTGGCTTCTACCTCCTGGATAGTTTGCAGCAGGCTGTCTTTCGCGGTAACCAGGTCGTTTTTTTGCTCAAGGATGAATTCGTATCGCTTTTTCATCTCGGTGAAAGCTTCGATAGCGGTTGGATTCACTTCGCCCAGGTTCTCGAGTCTTTTCTTCATCTTATCACTCTTCTCCTGTAACTCGTCTACCGGAACTTCCCCGGTCCTTGGCTGGTCGATAATATCATCCAGGTTGATCCTGAACTCAACACTTAATCTTTCCTTCATACCGGCAAGCTGCAGTTTCAGCTCATTGAGCTTATCCTTTATCTCGCTTAGTAAGTGTTCGGTCTGTTCCTTCTCTTTTACTTTATGACGTAATTCGGATTCCTTTTCATTAAGCCTGTTTCTCTCATTATAATATGATTGATCGGCTTCGTTCAGTATCTTTTCTTCTTCTTCTTTTTTGCGAAGCAGGTCAACCAGTTCACCGCTTGCAATTTCAAGTATGTCGCTGCTTTCAACTATGTTTTCAGCGGTCATCTTCAATTGGGAGGCATTCGATTCCACCTGTTGGGTGAGGTTATTCAGCTGGTTCGATTTGAACTCGCCTTCCTGGCTCAGTGCGTTGATCTTACTTTGCTGGCGGGTAACCTGGAGGTTGAATTCGTTAAATCCGGCCAGGGCCACATTGTACTGGGTTTCAGCACCACGGTAATCATCTTCGGCGATCTTCAGGGTCTCCCTTACTTCGTTAAACAGGCTGACCAGTTCTTTCCATTGTTTGCGGGTACCTTCGATTGACTCAACAGTATTATCGAGGTTCTGCTTCATCTCTTCCAGTCGGTTCTTAGCGGTGGATTGAAGTCCCTGGAGTGATTCAATTTTATTCTGAAGAGAAAACACCTGGTTGGTAAGACGGTTGATATCATCCTGCGCTTGTTTGATTGCATTATCCTTGAGCTGTTCGTTGTAGGCGATCACTTCATTATGGCGCGACTGAATCACCGCTTTCAGATCATTCACGATTGATTCCTGTTCCCGGATATCCTGTTGAAGTTTACCCAGGTTTTTTGCACGGCCTATTTTTTTCCCTTCAAAAAGTCCGACACTGCCGCCGGTGAGTGAGTATTTCCCTTTCACATACTTACCGTGTTTCTCAAGCACCACTGCCCCGTTACTATCATTTAATGCTTCTTCGTTTTCAGCAATAAAAACGTTACCCAGCAAATGGTTTGCGAGGTCGCGGTATTGTTCATCCACCTCGATAACATCGATAGCCGGAATTGTTTGTGCTGGCTGATGAACTTCTCCATACACTTTCTCGAACTTATCGAGCAGGAAGAAATTTGCCTTACCTTTTTTATTATCATCCAACAGGTGTACCGCCTGCAGACCTTCCTGGAGGTTATTTACGACATAGTAATTCAGATATGGTTCGAGCACATTTTCGACGGCCGCACGGTACTCCTCTTTCACATATATGATATCCGATAAGATGGGGGCTTTGTGGTTCCATCCGGAATTGTTATGCAGGAACTTGATACTTTCAGGGTAGCCTTCCATGGAGTCTACCAGGCTTTTCAGCAGATCATGTTCGTTCTTTTTTGAATCCAGTTTGCGGTTCTCTTCAGCCAGTTTCTGACGTAAAGATTCCAGGTCCCTTTGGGTTTCCAGGATTTGTTCTTTTGTCCGCTCCTGTTGTTCCTGCAGTTGTTGCAGATCAACCCGGCGGTTTTCAAGTTCTTCTTCTTTGGTAACCCGCTCTTCTTCCAGTTGTTTTAGCTGGCTGTACCTGACTTCCTTTTCTTCCTCCATCTGCTGGATACTCCGTTGCATATTCTGGATGGAAGTGTCTGCCACGGCGACTTTCTTTTCCGCTTCAAACTGGTTGCGCTGGATCGAAGCATTTTCGCCACGCAGTTGGTCCACCCTGCTACGTTTCTCGTCGAACACTACCCTGTTTGCTTCCACAGCTTCTTTGCGGTCAGCAAGCTGTTGCTGCAGGTCCTCCAGTTTGCTATTCTCCTCACCCAGTTGCTGACGGGTAAAAACAATGCTTTCTTCAAGCCCTTTTAGCTGCCCCTCGCTTTTTGCCAGGAATTCCTGGAGACTTGATTCTTTCTCCTGCAAAAAATTGAGTCGCTGGGAAGCCAGGTTTTTTTCGTTTTCCTTGCTCCTTAATTTTTGAATCAGGTCGTTGAAATCGTGCTGCATTGACTGGAGTGCACGCTCCTTCTCTATGAAGCTTACCTTATCCTGCTCGATCGCCGCCTCTTCACCGGCGACCTCAGCCTCAAGTTTAAATTTCTTGTCGGTTTCTTTTTCCGCCTGTTCGTTCAGGTCGCGGTAAGTCAGATTGAAGCCCTCGAGCGAAGCTTTTGCCAATTCAATGCTCAGTTCACGGTAATCTTTTTTGATCTCAAAATACTTCTCTGCCTTTTTAGCCTGGTTCTCGAGGCTTTTCAGCTGGTTGTTTATTTCGAAAAGCAGATCCTCGATGCGCGCAAGATCCTGTTCGGTAGCTTCGAGTTTCGATTTTGCTTCTTTTTTCCTCGTTTTATAGATGGTGATGCCCGCTGCCTGTTCGAGCATACGGCGACGGCTGTTGTCTTTATCCTTGATGATTTCATCTACCATTCCCAACTCGATTATTGCGTAGCTATCAGTGCTGATACCGGTATCCATAAAAAGATTCTGGATATCCTTGAGGCGGCATTGAACATCATTCAGTCGATACTCACTCTCCCCGCTTTTGTAGAACTTCCGGGTTACTGTTACTGTGCTGAATTCTGTCGGGAGAAGGTTGCGTGTATTTTCGAAAGTGAGGCTCACCTCGGCAAGGCCCGAAGCTGAGCGGCTTTTAGAACCGTTAAAAACAAGACTTTCCAGGTTTTCGGACCGGAGATGACTGATCTTTTGCTCCCCGATAACCCAACGGATGCTATCGATAATGTTACTTTTACCACAGCCGTTCGGCCCGATTACTCCGGTTATTCCCTCGTCGAAATGCAACGTGGTTTTGTCGGCAAAACTTTTGAATCCTTTGATTTCGAGGCTCTTTAATCGCACAGTTCTTATATTTTGTGATTGCAGCAAATATAGAAGAACCGCCCGTACCGATATTCACGAATTATACACAGCAATTCACCGTGAAAAGGCCGGAAACTCACAAGTTTCCAGGGCCAGGCCTCCCAATTTTGGATTACGGTGATCATCTTTCATTTCGTAAGCTCCGATTCGACGATATTTGCCATTCCTGGGATCATTGCAAAATTATTCAACAACGAACTTATTTTATATGCAGACTTTCAAATGGGGTATTCTTGGAGCCGGCCGCATCGCAAGGAAATTTGCTTCTGATCTTAAATATGTGGAAGGCGCAAGATTGTATGCAGTCGGTGCGCGTACCCGTGAATCCGCCCATGCCTTTGCGACTGAGTTCCCTGGCACAAAAGACTACGAAGGTTATGAGACGCTTGTAAAAGATCCGGAAGTAGATGCCATTTATGTAGCCACTCCCCATGGGCTGCATCGTGATCATGTTCTGTTATGCCTGGAACATAAAAAACCGGTGCTCTGTGAAAAAGCATTTGCAATCAACCTGCGTGAGGCGAATGAAATGGTGGAAACGGCGCGCCGTAAGAATGTTTTTCTGATGGAAGCATTCTGGACAAAGTTTCTTCCACATTATGTTAAAACAAAGTCCCTGATCGATGAAGGCAAAATTGGTAAGATCAAATCGATTCTTGTGAACTTCGGCTTCAAACCTTATGACCCGATACCCCAGCGTTTATATGATCCTGCACTCGGCGGCGGAACCCTGCTTGATATTGGCATTTATAATGTGTTTTTAGCCTTGTCTTTACTTGGCCGGCCAGATGAAATAGAAGCCAGGGCTGAACTTACTGATGGAAATGTCGACGCCCAATGCGCAGTGATATTCAGGTATGCAGGTGGAGAGATGGCAAGTCTCTTCAGCAGTTTTCATTCGGAGCTTTCCAACGAAGGGGACATCTGCGGCGAAACAGGAAGAATCAGGCTGGGCACCCGGTTTTTTGCCACGGATACCAGCATAGCGTTTTACAGTGGAAAGCCAGATACCAAAGAGATGATTCCGTTTGACAAAGAACCCGGTTATGGATATCAATACCAGGCAAGACATGTGCAGGATTGCCTGTCGAAAGGTCTCACCGAAAGCCCGGTGATGAGCCTGGCTGATACCTTATTACAAATGGAAACCCTGGACCGGATCAGGAAGTCGGCAGGAATAATTTATCCGCACGACCTTTAGCGGATGCTATCAATTCCCGACGCTGCTATTCTCCTATTTCACCTCTGCATAAAAGGCTATCGCTCCGATGCTGGCTCAGAAAGACTTTGACCACCATCGTCTTACCGAGTACTTTATCATAGGTGACGGAGCCGTAGTTGCCTGCGTTTTCTACCGCCTGCCGGATGTTTTTGGTTTCGCCGATCACCGGACCTCCCGTGCCCCTGATATCGGAAAGCCGGAATGCAATGTTCATCGTGTTGGTCATGTCGCCATTGTAAACGTTCATAATATGAACTGAATCGCGGACCGAGCTATTTAATTTCACTGTTACATTAAATGAACTATCCAGGTTCTCGGCGATAAAAACAGTACCTGAGATCCCGCTGTTCCCAACGGCAAACAACGGGAACTGTTCGTTTCTCAGCACCAGGTCGTCCTGCTTGCTGCAGGCTGCTGTAACTGTCATTAATACCAGGACAAGCGCGCAGACGGCGGTCCTCTTCACATTCATGTTCATGTCAATAAATTGATTCAGTGTTGGGTTCTGAATCAGGTTGACATCAGCAGGGGAAGTACCGTTGCATGCCGGGATACCCTGCTATTTTTTTACAACTCTTTTTTCAAGTTCAGATACCGGGAAATGAATATCTCTACCTACCCGCTTACCGTTCCTGTACGTGATGATTTTGAGATTTGAAGCGTCTTTGGGAACGATTAACGGATTACTGTACTTCGGATAAAACTTATCAGGAAATGAGTTATCAAAACTATAGTGGATGTCGACCTGGTCCACCTCGGTTGTCATATCGACAACCAATTTGCCGGCCGCATCACGGGTAACTTTAAATATAGGTTCATACATACTTGGCGCATACTTGATATCCGCCTGGTCAAACCTTTCCAGGTGTTTTTCTACCCTTGATATAAAGTCGGGCCAGTTTTTTTGTTTTGCCTGCGACCAGAGTGATTCTCCGACAGCAAAACCTCTTGGCCAGAGCATGTATTGAAGGTGACGCATATTATAAACCTGTTCGGTCCACAAATTCGCCTGTCCTCCTTTGATGAATTTTGCATCCACACCGTCCGGTACCGGTTCGAACTCGTAGGATTTCTTCAACCTTACGGTAGAATAAACTGGTGGCTCAATGATCGGATCACCTTGCATCAGGTCCACATAAACATGGGTCGATGGACTCATCACCACTTCATGACCGAGACCGGCCGCCGCAATACCTCCCTTTGTACCACGCCAGCTCATGACTGCTGCTCCACTGGCAATTCCTCCTTCAAGAATCTCATCCCATCCAATCACCTTTTTTCCCTTGGACTCTATAATCTTTGCCACTCTTTTTGAGAAATAACCCTGCACTTCATGAATATTCTTCATTCCTTCCTTTTGCATGAGCGCCTTTATCTGCGGACTTTTTGCCCAGAAGTTGGTGGCACATTCATCGCCTCCCATGTGAATGTATCCGAATGGGAACAACCCGGCAATCTCAGTAAATACTTTGTCGAGGTAGGTATAAGTCTGCTCATTGGCCGGACAAAGATTGTTATCGATCAGCCCGTAAAATCCACCTTTCTCCCACACCATAAATTGCTCACCTGAATTCACGCGGTAAGTACCCGGGGTACATGCCAACTCAGGATATGCGGCCAAAAAGGCCATGCTATGGCCGGGTACATCAATTTCCGGTAGTATGTCAACAAAGCGGTCTTTCGCATACTTCAATAATTCACGGATATCATCATGCGTAAAAAAGCCACCGTAGGTTTTTGGTTCATTCGGTTCGGGTTTCGACAGCTTCATGAATGTGCCGGTCTTGTCTACGCGCCAGGCTCCGACCTCGGTCAGTTTAGGCAAAGACTTGATCTCAATTCTCCAGCCCTGGTCATCAGTAAGATGGAGGTGAAGCAGGTTGAACTTATATTTTACCATGTCATCGATAAACAACTTGACCTGGTCCTTTGTAAAAAAGTGCCTGGAAACATCGAACATCATTCCCCTCCACGCAAATCTTGGGTAATCGGTGATTTTCACCGCCGGTATGGACCAGCTTTCCTTTTTCACTGTTTTTTTACTTTCAATCTCCTTTGGCATCAACTGGATGAGCGTTTGAAAACCGTAAAAAACGCCGGCCGGTTTGTTTGCCTGTATGGTAATGCCTTCGGGCGAAACTTCAAGCCTGTATCCTTCGTTACCTATAGCCGGATCATTTATGAGAGATACTGATACTCCGTTTTTCTGGGCGGCGCCTGTGCTGGTGGTGACTTTCAGGCTGCCGGATCTCTCGATGCGATCCCTGAAATAATCGACCGCTCCTGCTATTTCAGGATTGTTGGCCGGGAAAGAAACCGGTACGGTGGATACTAACGAAAATGAACCAGTGCTTTTTTGCAGGGAAACCGGTTGCGGAATAATTGCAATTTCTTCTGTGTTCTGGGCGGAGACAAAAAGTGATACGAGAGCAGTAATGGCAAGCGAGAAATACTTCTTCATAATTAGTTTGATTATTCAGTGGCTGACAATCGGGAGTAAACAGAAGGTTTGATTAAATGGGAATAGCTTCCGTTTAAATAGTTGTGAACATGTTTACATGTAACGATCAACTTTTCTGCAATTGCGATAACTTTCCAAAATAGTGAATTTATTCATTTGCAACTGTTTTTTGCCGGGGCATTTTAGATTGCGACATATTTTTAACGTGTTTATTTGTATCTTTCTAAAAACTACCGCGCAATGAAAAGATTCCTGGTCCCAACCGATTTTTCAGACACTTCAAAAAACGCCGCCCGTTTTGCCGTACAGGCAACTTCACAGATACCGGGCGCCGTGGTTATTTTGTATCACGTATATGACAAAATATCTGCAGGTTCAGATGGTACACCGCTACGTGATTCTGACAATGATAAACAGATTGTACTCCGTACGGCATTACAATCATTGAAAGAAGAACTGAGTGCATTGTCACCAGTAACAATTGACTTTGATGCTGAAGAAGGTGGTTCCCTGATTGATACCATGAAAAAATATGTTCGCCACAATGCCATTGACATGATCATTATGGGCATCACCGGTGCTACCAGGCTGGAACAGATTTTTATGGGAAGTAATTCGTTGAATATGGTGAGGGAAGCGGTTTGCCCGGTGATCATTGTGCCGCCCAATGCGAAGTATACCCAGATCAAAAATGTGCTGTTTGCCAGCGACTTCAAAAATGTGGAATCAACTACTCCAAAAGCTCAGCTAAAGGCTATACTTGATTTATTTAAACCCAACCTTCATATTGTAAATGTTGATCACGAACATTATGTGGAGCTGACAGAAGAATATAAAGTGCAAAGGAATAAACTGGAAAAAATGTTCATTGACTATAACCCACAGTTTTCTTTTATACGCTTATACGACTTCCTTGATGCCATCAGCACCTTTACCCATGACAGGAATATAGATCTTATCGTAACTGTTCCGCGCAAACATGGATTTCTTACGAATTTCTTTTCAACCAGCCATACCAAAAAACTTGCTTATCACAGCCATGTTCCTATCGTAGCTGTGCACGAGTAAACCATTAATGTCGGGGCAGTAATATGTGATGGGCCATTACCTGGGGAGAGCAACTTTATCCAGAACATGTAACATCCCGTTACTGCCCTTGATATCAGACATGGTAATAAAACAAGCGTTGTTACCATCATCAGTCAGGCGGATCTTGTTTTCCTCTATAGTAGCGATCAGCCTGTTTCCACTTAACGTAGTATATATTGCACGGCCCTTTCCGGCTTTGATATCTTCACGAAGGGTTGCCGTAGTGTGATTACCTTCTATTATATGGTATGAGATCAGTTTGTTGAGGAGATAAATATTTTCAGGCTTCATCATTTGCTCAATCAGGCCCGGGGGCAGCTTTGCAAAAGCGGTATTACTTGGGGCAAACACGGTGATTGACGGTTTGCTGCGGATATTATTCTCCATACCGCAGGCTTTTATGGCATTGACAAGCGTCGCATTATCATTCATACCGGCTGCTAGCGTAAAGACATCACGGGAACCCGCATTGGCTGAACGATCAATTGCCGGAACTGTGCTGATGGTCGCTGAAGCATTATCTGGTAAAGTTACCGGGTTAAGTTCCTGCGCTGCTAAATTGATGCACAGGAGCCCTGTAATTGCGCTCAGGCAAATCGAGGGAAAAGCTTTTGGTAACATAGTGTTGCTTTTTTTTAACATAATTCCACAATGATGCCAAAATTTCTTACAATTAAAACTGGCAAGTTTTCTCAGTGAGGTTCAGCTTCAAATTATGACATAATTTTTCTAATTCAGCACTTGGGGATATCTTTTTAATAAGGTGCTTAAAACTAATGCATTGTAAGCGTGGTGGGCGTTTCAGGATTTAAACAACGGAAGGCTCCTGTTGACTAAGACAATGGAAACTACCCAAACCCCAGATAATATCCCGGGAATCTATCCCCACCACAGTACGTCCGGGAAAAGATTCCTGTATTAACTGTAGAGCTTTGTCATCATTTGAACACTTGAATACGGGAACTATAACCGACTTATTGGCAATATAAAAATTAGCGTATGAGCAAGGCAGACGTTGATCCTCAAATTCGAGCTTTGCAGGCATCGGCAGTTCCACGATGTTCAACTGCTTACCGTTTAACAAGCGCATTTCCTTTAGCTGCTTAAGGTTATGTTGCAGTAATTGGTAGTTCTCATCGTTTTTATTGCTTTCAACAACCGTGAGCACCGTATCCTCGTTTACAAACCGAACAGTATCATCAATGTGCCCGTCCGTATCATCGCCAACTATACCATCATCTACCCAGAGCACCTGTTCAATTCCATAGTAATCTGAGAGGTATTGTTCGATCTGCTCCTGGTTCAGCCCCGGATTACGATTTTTGTTCAGCAAACAGGACTTTGAAGTAAGTAGTGATCCTTTTCCATTAAAATCAACTGAACCTCCTTCCATTACTATCCCCGGATGAAAGACCGGGATATCATAGTGCCGGGCAATCAGCGTTGGAATAACATCGTCGAGGTCATATGGCGGATATTTGTTGCCCCAGGCATTATAACCCCAGTCAACAATAACTTTCTTGTTTTTTTCTGCATTGGGATTGATCAGGAAAGCGGGGCCATGATCACGGCACCAGGCATCATTGGTAGGGTGAATAAAAAACCTCACCCTTGACATAT
>NZ_JBTLQG010000036.1:0-59310 GCF_054461535.1 Flavitalea antarctica | reverse complement strand
ACACCAATGCCGACGGATATTTCTGGATAGGGCGATGTTATGAAGCGATGAACGATAATGATAAGGCGGTGGAAAACTATCAACGCGCACTGAGCCTTGACAGAACTTTTAGAGAAGCGGGTGACAGGATAAAACGTCTGCGCAATTCGTAAGACCCTATTCCACTTTCAATTTCCACTATCTTCATAACAAAATTGTATTATGGCATTGATTGCTCCTTCACTGCTCGCCGCTGATTTCCTACACCTTGAGGACGTTTGCAACATGGTAAATCAAAGCCGGGCAGATCGGTTACACCTTGACGTTATGGATGGCCGGTTTGTGCCCAATATCAGCTTCGGGATCCCGGTGATTCAACAGGTTACCAAAATCAATAAAAAAGTCTCTGAAGTACACCTGATGATAGTAGAGCCTGAAAAATATATTCATTCGTTTTATGAAGCCGGTGCCAACACTTTAATCATCCACCTCGAAGCCTGTGTTCATCTTCACCGGAATATTGAGCAGATCAAATCACTTGGCATGAAGGCCGGCGTTGCAGTTAACCCACACACACCGGTAACATTGCTGGACGATATTCTTGAAGACATAGACCTGGTTTGTATGATGAGCGTAAATCCGGGCTTTGGCGGTCAGCGCTTTATATCACGCACGCTTTACAAAATACACCAACTGCGAAGTATGATCAATGAAAGAAATCTGAATGTAGATATCGAAATTGATGGCGGTGTGGATCTTGAGAATGCAAAATCCATCGTTGATGCGGGTGCCAATGTGCTGGTAGCAGGCAGTACAGTTTTTAACGCTAAGGATCCGCTTGAAACTATCAGTAAACTATCGGAAATCAATTGAGCATATCGTTATAACTTTTCATGCATCTGCTCAAGCACAGAGTGTGTGCGGTAATGCCAGCCCGGCGTGCCGGTTGGCCAATCGAACTCATAAACCTCTATCAGATTTTTGAGGATGTCATATCCCTTTTCTGCCTGGCTCCTGTTATAAAAACACTCCACCCATGTGTCACTGATGTCTCCTTTCATGGGCAGGCCGATCCCGCCGTTGTACCACCTGAAGATCTCCGGTAATCCAAGAAATTCAATCACCTTTTTTTTGCGCTTGATATGGTCACGGTAGTATAGTGCGTAAAAACGTATGCAGTCTTTTACTCTCTGACGGATCTCCGTTTCTGTTTCTTTTCGGCCAGGTTTTATCCGCCACAAATTATTCGCCGGATAATACGGGTCGTTTTTCATATCCTGGTGTGCCATGCCATCGGAGCGGTATTTGATCCAGAAACTATCCTTTCCTTCTTTCCAGCTGATGGTGAGGTTCCGTAACGACAGTTCCCTGATACGGTAAGCGCGGATCTGATCATCCCCGTAATTCATTATGATGGTGTTTATCTTGTCGGCGACTACCCGGTGCCAGGTTGCCGGTTTCAAAACGCCCCTGGGGTCTTCCAGCGCCGTTGAATCCGGAAAAAGATTCAACGAGGGAAAAAGCCTGGATCCGTTTCCATCTTTCCAAACCAGTCTGTCATCCGACACAGCTTCCAGGTCATCCAAAAACCAGTGTTGGGCCAGAACCGCTTCCACGTTTGCGCGAAGATGAATCATTGCTGTATCATCTCCCCTGATCATCCGTTCGCGGAAAACGAAATTCGATTTTTTCTTTTTCGAACGCGTGGTTTCAGAAACAGCTGCTTCGTCATTGCACGAAAAGCCGCTAAATGCTATCAGCAGGAACAGGAGGTTTTTCAATTGCCCAGAATATATAGTTTTTTCAAACGGCGCCATGGCAAAATAAAATAGTGCTTTTTCTGTTTTATTATCTTATTTGCACTACCAATAACGTTGTCGAACAGACAATTATGAGATTTCTACCTTTTTTATTTCTGATACTGTTTGTTTTTGATTCGCAGCCGGCCGCCGCGCAGAAAAAGCAAGCCTATATAAACGGAAAAGTAATTGATGTTAACGAAAATCCACTTGGGAAGGTTTCAGTTTCCCTTTTAGGCAAACAGACAGGCGTCCTCACTTCTGATTCAGGCACATTTATAATCTCCGTTCCCTCTGATAAGGCTATTGCCTTGGTGTTTACTTCTGCAGGGTACAAATCCGAGCAACGAAACTTTCTCCTGAGTGCAGGTGAGCAGGAATTTATTACTGTGCGCATGGAACCCGGGGTAGCAGCACTTGATTCCGTGGTAGTGACTGACCAGAGACAAAGGAGGGAGGCAGGCCTGGTGGTATTAAATCCGAAAAACGCCATCAATATCCCGTCTCCGACCGGCGGAATAGAAGGTATGATCAAAGTGTTGGTAGGTTCCAATAATGAGCTGAGTTCCCAATACTCTGTCCGGGGAGGCAGCTATGATGAAAACCTCGTCTATGTGAACGATTTCGAGGTTTTTCGTCCATACCTGGTAAAAAGTGGTCAGCAGGAAGGACTGAGTTTTATTAACCCGGAACTTACGCGTAACGTGAATTTCTATAACGGCGGATTCCAGGCAAGATATGGTGACAAGCTTTCTTCAGTCCTCGATATTCAATATCGTAAACCAAAGCGATTTGGCGGTTCTGCTTATATAGGGATGCTGGAACAGGGGCTTCACCTGGAAGGCCTTACGAAAAACAACAAATTCAGTTATCTTGTCGGCGTGCGTAACCGCACCAACAGAAACCTGCTTTCCAGCCAGGAAACACAGGGTAATTACGTGCCATCGTCTTCGGACCTCCAGGCGCTTCTGACCTACCAGTTAAGCACTACGAGCAGCATAGAATTCCTGGGAAACATTTCGCAAACAAAATTTAAACTTCAACCCGCATTCAGCCAGCTCACATCGTCGGTATTCTCGCCATTGTACACGGCAAATCTTGGCCTTGATATCTATTTTGAAGGAAGGGAAGAAGACAGGTATCTCACGACCATGGCTGGTTTCGCCTATTCTCATCAGCCAAAAAGCAATCTCCGTTTAAAATGGATGCTTAGCAGGTTTGAAAATGAAGAAAGTGAGTCGATTGACATCTCCGGTACCTATCTTTTTGGCGATCGGGAATTTGATAAAACCCAGTCTGACTTCGGGTTGATCACAAACCCACTTGGATCGGGTGTTTACCAGGACTTCGCCCGTAACCGCCTGAATATCGCAGTCTGGAATGCCAGTCACAAAGGATCGCTGGATAAGGGAAATCATTATTTCCAATGGGGACAGTCGGTTGACCGGCAATCAATAAAAGACAAACTGAATGAATGGGAGTTCCAGGATTCGGCGGGTTACAGCCTGCCGTATAACCCGGCCGTACTAAATTTAAATAATGTCATAAAGTCGCAGGCTGACCTTGACCTCACCAGGCTGAGCGGTTATGTGCAGGATAATAT
Organism: Flavitalea antarctica; assembly: GCF_054461535.1. Taxonomy (NCBI): domain Bacteria; kingdom Pseudomonadati; phylum Bacteroidota; class Chitinophagia; order Chitinophagales; family Chitinophagaceae; genus Flavitalea; species Flavitalea antarctica. Next base: position 55,929 of record NZ_JBTLQG010000036.1, on the reverse strand, counting down.
TTCTTTCAGCGATTCCTCCGGTCTGAGTATGCAGGCCGGAATACGTTATACTTACAATACCTTAAACAAGGAATGGCTGATATCTCCAAGGGCGGGCCTTGCCTGGACACCATATAATTGGAAAAAAGACGTCATCTTCCGACTCGCAGGTGGCATCTATCAACAGCCTTCTTTTTACCGTGAACTCAGACGATATGATGGCACCGTAAATACGGAACTAAAAGCCCAGAAAAGCTGGCAGGTAACGGGTGGATTCGATCACAGCTTTAAGTATATTAACCGGCCTTTTCGTTTTACCGTAGAAGCTTATTATAAACACCTGTGGGACGTGGTTCCATATGATGTGGATAATGTAAGGTTGCGTTACTACGGAGAAAACAGTGCCAGGGCCTATGCAGCCGGACTCGAAATGCGATTATTCGGGGAGCTCGTAAAAGATGCTGAAAGCTGGGTAAGTCTTGGTTTTATGAGAACCCGGGAGGATATTGAAAATGACCACTATTACGACTATACGCTTGATGATAATAACAAACCGACAGACAGCATAAAGATGGAAGGCGGATGGGTCAGGAGACCAAATGACCGGCTCATCACTTTTGGTATGTTCCTGCAGGATTATCTTTCGACCAACAAAAACTTCAAGGTCTTCCTGAATTTTATATACGGCTCTAACCTGCCTTACAACATTCCCAACAGCGTCAAATACCGGAACGGACTGATCATTGAACCTTATATAAGAGTTGATGTTGGATTCAGCGCCTTGCTGCTCGACAGTGAAAAATCGAACCGCAGAAGTCACAATCCTTTCCGGAACTTTGAGAACATCTGGGCCACGCTGGAAGTGTTCAACCTGATTGACCGCGACAATACCATCTCATACATGCTGATCAAGGACTTCTCCAATACCGTGTACTCGCTGCCCAATCGCCTTACGCCACGTTTGCTGAACCTCAAGTTAATCGCCAGGTTCTGATCGTTCCAGGCGTCTCCTGACTCCCCTGGCAGGTCGCTAAAAAATTTTTCCCGTTCCATCCATTTGCGTTTAAGAAAATTTCTCATCATCTTGTTATGAGGGATGCCTATTCCCAAAACCGTCAGTATTCATCCCAAATCGGGAAGAAAACATTAACCAAAAACCCCATAAACCATTGTATGTCATTTACTTGTAAGCGTGGCACTCTGTTGGCAACATACCCGTCAAACAGGAAACCCAGTGAAAACTTCAGAAATACTTAGCAGGATAAATCAGCAGAAAAACAGCGATTCAGGTAAGGGTAATCCTGGCTTAGAGAACGAAGCAAACAACCCAACCCATACGTCCCAAGAACTCAATCCCGAACCCGAGAAAACGCCTTTTATGATTACTAAAGTAATTGCCAGACCCAACCCATTTTTTACTTCTATTACGCTGGATGTTGTTTGCGAACAAAGCAGGCATACGATCGTGAGAATGTTCGATATGGACAACCGCATCGTGAAAATGTTCAGCTGGTATCTTGTTAAGGGGACCAACGTGACCACCATCAATGAACTCAATTCATTAAGCGGCGGTACTTATTTTGTTGACCTGATAGACTCCGAAGCAAGGGTATTGTTTGCCACCCATTTACGTAAAGAGGTTGGATAAAAAATAAATCACTCCGGCACCATATAGCAGGATCAGCGCGATGATGGGCCAATACCGGTAGATATATCAACACACACATAGCAATCAATAGGTAAAAAGGAGCTGCAGGGCTCCTTTTGTTTTTTTATACGTGAAATAGAATTGCGGGTATTTATCGACATGTTTTAGTTTTGCTGAATGATTCATTTAAGTGTCAACATCAACAAATTTGCAACACTTCGCAACAGCCGCGGGGGAAATAATCCGGACGTAACCAAAGCTGCCGTCGATGCACAACGTTTCGGCGCCGATGGGGTCACTATTCATCCACGGCCCGATGAAAGACATATCCGCTACCAGGATGCGAGGGACATCAAAAAGATCATTACCACAGAATTCAATATAGAAGGCAATTGCCGGGAACAAAAGTTTGTTGACCTTGTCCTTGAAGTGAAACCCGACCAGGTAACACTTGTACCTGACGCCGAAGGACAGATCACTTCCAACCATGGCTGGGATACGATCATGCATGCGGATTATCTCAGGGAAATGACCGGGGTATTTAAATCAGCCGGGATAAGAACTTCCATATTTGTGGATCCTGATCTCAGGATGGTGGAGGGCGCTGCAAAAACCGGGACTGACAGGATTGAACTTTACACTGAAGGATATGCGAGAAACTATCACCGCAACCGGGTGCAGGCTGTTGCTCCATATGTACTGGCGGCGAAAAAAGCTATGGAGTTTAACCTTGGCATTAATGCCGGCCATGACCTTGACCTGGATAACCTGGCCTATTTTGCTGCGGAGGTTCCAGGTTTGATGGAAGTGTCTATCGGTCATGCTATAGTCTGCGATGCTTTATACCTGGGATTTGAAAACGTGATCCAGCTCTATAAGAGACAACTGCAAACCCAACAGTGAGTATTTACACGGTACCTGTAACCGCCACCCGATTATTCAAACTGTGACTTTACCATTATCATTGCAACGAAAGCAATGCTGGCTTTAAGAACAGGCAATTCTAGTTGCAACCGAGCAATTCACATAGTTTGGATTCCAGTTGGGGACCGCGAAGATTTTTACCAACTATCTTTCCATCGGGGCCGATAAGAAAGTTCTGGGGTATTCCCTGTACCCGGTATTTCATGGCCACTTCGTTTTGCCAGAATTTAAGGTCACTTACCTGGGTCCAGGCCAGTTGATCAGCTTTGATGGCTTCGAGCCAGGGTTCTTTTGCCTTATCGAGTGAGACACCAAGCACAGTAAAATTTTTCGACTTAAACTTATTAAACGCCGCTACTACATTAGGGTTTTCCATGCGGCACGGGCGGCACCAGCTGGCCCAGAAATCCAGTAACACATATTTACCTCTGAAAGAAGCCAGTGATACCGGCTTACCGGTAGTGTCATTCTGGGTAAAGGCGATGGCTTCCGAGCCAATCGCACCTACTTTTGATTCTTCAATTTGCTGCTTCACGATTTTCCCATAAAACCCTTGCTGGTACTCTGGGGCTATACTGTTGTAGCGTTTTTCAAGGATCGCAAAGTCCTGTTCCAATTCGCTGGTTACAACCAGTACAAATGCACTAAGAGGTGAAGATTTTTTTTCGGTAATGAATTTGTCAACCGCAGCCTGTATTTTTTTGAACTGGGCAGTGTAGTTGATCATCACCGAATCATTTCTATCGATGGAGGGATTTGAGGAAACCTTTACGTTGAGTTCTGACAGTCTTTTGAATAATGGATTAAATATCTGCTGGAAACTCATGAAGTCATTGTGGATCGGGGATCCCTTAACGGTCAGTTCCTGGATATTGGAAGCGTCACCCGATACAGCAATCTTTTCGTTCCCGATAAAAAGAACGGATTTTTTTTGAGCGCCATCGAAATTAAGCTGCACCAGGTTCGGTTCCTTCATGACACCTTTCAGCACAAATGCCCCTTTCGATATTACCGCCCTGGCCAGGGTATCAGTCGGGTTGTTTATGTCAGTCACGCTTACCTTTGATTGATCCGGAAGCGCTGTTACAGAACCTGTAATTTCAAAACCGGCTCCCGGGCTTTTCTGACCGAAGGTTATAAGCGGGAGAGATAAAATGGCGACAAGAACAAACTTCATATTATCATATTTTGAGACACGAACACATAACACCCATTCCCTGGTTATGTTGCCTGTCAGTGTTTTTTTACTGCGTGACGTTCCTGTAAAACGTTAACAACATCCTGTAAATTATATCCTTTAGCGTTAAGCAAAACCAAATAATGGAACAACAGATCCGCTGATTCGCTCAGGAACAGTTCGTCATTGTTATCCTTGGCTTCAATCACTACCTCAACTGCTTCTTCCCCAACCTTTTGCGCAATTTTGTTGATCCCTTTGGCAAAAAGGCTCCTTACATAAGAGTTTTTATCCTCGCTGTTTTTACGGATGTTGATGATGTCTTCCAGCTGGTACAGGAAGTCATCGGGATGATTTTTCTCGCTCCAGCAGGTATCGGCGCCTGTATGACAGACCGGGCCCGTCGGGACGGCCTTGATCAGGAGCGTGTCCTGGTCACAATCGCCCGATATTTCTTTCAGATTAAGGAAGTTCCCGCTTTCTTCACCCTTTGTCCAGAGACGTTTTTTGCTGCGGCTATAAAAAGTCACCTTTCCCTCTGACATCGTTTTTTTCATGGACTCTTCATTCATGAAGCCAAGCATTAAAACCTTGTGGGTGCGGTAGTCCTGGACTATAGCAGGGACAAGGCCGTCAACATATTTTTTGAAGTCTATATTTAGCATGCTTGTGATGTTATTATGCCTGATCGAAAGCGTCCGGGCCTTAATTATTGAAGGTGCAGCCCGATCCCCTTTATACAGGACGGATGCCGATTCCTTCTTTTTGCAAATATCCTTTTAATTCCGGAATTGAAATCTCCTTAAAATGAAATATGCTGGCGGCAAGAGCAGCGTCGGCCTTAGCCTGTTTAAATACATCAGTGAAATGCTCCATAGCGCCACCACCTCCGGAAGCTATAACGGGGACGGACACCTGCTCCCCCACCCTGCGGGTTATGTCGAGTGCAAATCCTTTTTTTGTGCCATCGTGATTCATAGATGTGAGCAGAATTTCTCCTGCCCCCAGTGATACAGCCTGCTTCGCCCAGTCGATACAGGTGGTTTCCGTTTTTATTTTACCTCCGTTGAGATATACATACCATTCTCCGTCATCTTCCTGCCGGGTATCTATAGCCAGCACCACGCACTGGCTGCCGAATTCCCTGGCGAGTTCATAAACCAGCTTTGGGTTGCGAAAGGCCGCCGTGTTTACAGAGATCTTGTCTGCTCCATTCTGTAAAAGAACCTGGACATCTTCAATGCTCCCGATGCCGCCACCGACGGTAAAAGGGATATTAATATGATGAGCGATGCGGTTAACCAGCTCGCTCAGCGTTTTACGTTTTTCATTTGTCGCTGTGATATCAAGAAATACCAGTTCATCAGCGCCTTCCCTGGCGTACAGTGAGCCGAGTTCAACCGGATCACCGGCATCCCTTATGCTTTCGAAATTGATCCCTTTGACGGTTCTTCCGTCACGGATATCAAGACATGGAATGATACGTTTTGCCAGCATAGGATCAGATTACAAATTTTAAGTCTTCAAGCCGTATATGTCCTTCATAAATAGCCTTACCAACAATTGCGGCCTTACAACCGATATCTTTTAATTGGTCAAGATCTTCCATTGAGCTGACGCCACCACTTGCTATCAGGTCAAGATTAGGAAACTGGGTGATGATCGTAGTATATAATGAAAGCGAAGGACCTTCAAGTTTGCCGTCTTTGCTTACATCCGTACAGAATATTTGTTTTACGCCATGCTCAAGATATTTCTGGATAAAATCATAGATCCAGATATTGGTCGTTTCGAGCCATCCTCCTACTGCTATTTTTTCATTTTTCACATCTGCACCCAACAAAAACTTGTCAGCCCCGTAATGTTTCAACCATCTCACAAATTCTTCTTCGTCTTTCACTGCTATGCTTCCGACAGTTGCCATAGCCGCACCAGAGCTCAGTACAATGTTTACATCATTAGCGGTCTTGATGCCACCACCGAAGTCTATAACCAGTTTTGTTTTTGCTGCAATTGTTTCCAGCACCTTCCAGTTTTTAACTGCCCCTGCTTTTGCGCCGTCCAGGTCAACGAGGTGTAGTCGCTCTACTCCTGCATCTTCAAAACGCAGAGCCACTTCCAGGGGCCTTTCATTATAAATTTTTTTCTGGCTGTAATCTCCTTCCGTGAGCCTGACACATTTCCCGTCAATAATATCTATGGCCGGTATGATTTGCATGAATTGATTATTTAGATGCTGATCTTTAAAAAATTTCTGAGAATCTGTTCGCCTGCATTTGCACTTTTCTCAGGGTGAAACTGAACCCCGTAGAAATTATTTTTTTGAAGGGCAGAGCTATAAGGCGTTGTATAGTTTGTAGTCGCGATGGTATCACGACCAAGGGGTGCATAATAGCCATGCACAAAATAACAAAAGGCATCTTCCGGTACCTGTTCGAAGAGCGGACTGTTCAGATCGTAAATATTGTTCCAGCCAACCTGTGGCACTTTCAGATCCGGCAAGCCATCCTGGAACTTTTTTACCTTCTCATCGAAGATCCCAAGGCAATCGGTTTTGTTTTCTTCGCTGTATGTGCACATCAGTTGCATACCAAGGCAGATCCCAAGTACGGGCTGTTCCAGGCTTTTTAGTACTTTATGTAATCCGCGTTCGCGGAGATATTTCATTGCGGAACTGGCCTCTCCTACACCAGGGAAGATGACCCTTTCAGCCCTGAATATTTCATCATGGTCATCAGTCACTTTTGCTTCTACGCCGATACGCTCAAGGGCATATAAAACGGATTGTATATTACCCGCATTATATTTTATGATAACAAGACTCATTGATTTATTATTACTATGATAGGTTAACAGATGGAGCCGTTGGCTTTCCGATTACACCTTCCAAAAAGGCGGCGGTAGTTTCTTTTACCTCGCCCGTTTTTTGGAGAGCGCTGATATATGCTGAACCAATTATGGCACCGTTTGCGTGGCTGCATGCAGACTCGAAGGTTTGCCTGTCCTTGATACCAAAGCCGACGAGGATAGGATTCTTCAACTTCATTTTCTGCAGGCGCACCAGGTAGGCTTCCACATCATCCATCTTTTTATCGGACCCTGTGGTAGAGGATGATGATACTGCATAGATAAACCCGGTAGACAACTCGTCAATTTTCCTTATCCGTTCTTCGCTGGTTTCAGGCGTGATCAGAAAAATAAAATTCAATCCGTATCTCCGGACCATCGCGCCATACTCGGATTCATATTCATATATCGGAAGATCAGGAATAATCAACCCATCGACGGCTACTGCAGCTGCCTGCTGACAAAACCTCTCAAACCCAAATTGCAGAACAGGATTCATATATCCCATCAATATAACGGGAATGTGTACCTGCTGCCTGAAACCCCTCAGCTGATCAAACAGTTTAGTTATGGTCATTCCGTTTGCAAGGGCAACACTGCTGCTTGCCTGGATCACCGGGCCGTCGGCCAGGGGATCACTATATGGCATGCCGAGTTCTACGATATCAGCACCACCTGCTTCCAGCGCCATCATTACTTCAACTGTACTTTCAGGAAGTGGAAATCCGGCGGTACAATAAACATTCAGGATGTTTTTTGTTTTTCGCTGAAATAAAGATTCGAGCCTGTTCATTTTATATTTTGTTTTTGTCAGTCAACTAAAACTCTGCCATCCTAAGGAGGGCGGGTGCAAATTTACTGCGGTTGTACGACCCGGCCGCAAGGCAAGCTCCGGTCCTACCCAATATGGTTCATATAAGTAGCCATGTCCTTATCGCCCCGGCCGGAAAGACAGATCACCACGCGATCGCTTTCTTTGAATGATAATTTGCGGAGAGCCATAAAAGCATGAGCTGACTCAAGGGCCGGGATGATCCCTTCCGTTTTTGCTATCTCGAAAGCCATCTCAAGGGATTCATCATCCGTTGCACTGAGGAACCGGCCACGCCCTGAAACAAAAAGGTTCGCATGCAGTGGTCCGATGCCCGGGTAGTCAAGTCCCGCGGAAATACTATGAGGCTCCACAACCTGCCCGTCATCAGTTTGCATAACCAGGCTTTTGCTTCCATGTAATATGCCTGCTTTTCCAAGCTGGGTTGTTGCAGCACTCATACCCGAAGTGATGCCGTGACCTGCAGCTTCTACCGCAATCAACTCTACCTTCTTCTCATCGAGGAAATGATAAAATGTGCCGGCAGCGTTACTGCCTCCACCCACGCAGGCAATTACATGTGTTGGTAGCTCCGAGCCTGTTTGCTCCTTTAGCTGCCACCGTATTTCTTCGCTGATAACGCTTTGAAATCTTGCTACCATATCCGGGTATGGATGTGGACCAACTACACTACCGATAATATAATGTGTATCCGAAGGATTATTGATCCAGTCCCTTATTGCTTCATTAGTGGCATCTTTTAAGGTCTGGCTCCCGCTGGTGGCAGGTATCACCTTTGCACCAAGCATTTTCATCCTGGCTACATTTGGTGCCTGGCGTTCGATATCGCGGCTACCCATGTACACGATACACTCAACATTTTTTAATGCGCAAACGGTAGCCGTTGCCACGCCATGCTGACCGGCACCTGTTTCGGCAATTATCCTTTTTTTACCAAGCTTTTCCGCAAGCAGGATCTGGCCAATCGTATTGTTGATCTTATGTGCCCCGGTATGACAAAGATCCTCCCGTTTAAGATAAACCTGTGTCTTGTAATTTTTACTTAAGCGCTCAGCAAAATACAGCGGCGTTGGTCTGCCCACATAATCTTTAAGCAGTGCGCGGAATTGTTTTTGAAAAGATTTTTCCTCGATGATATCAAGGTACCGGCTACGTAGTTCCTCCACATTGCGATGAAGCATTTCAGGAATGTATGCCCCACCAAAATCGCCATAATATCCTCTTGTATCCGGTTGTTGAAAACTCACACTCTTTGTACTCATACTAATCGTTTTATTAAATGACTCCGGGCCCGGACTTTAAATAGTTTTTACCAGACTGATGTTATACTCGATTTCAGGGTCAGGCCTGTGAACTATGGCAGCAGGACCGGCATCCCTGTTTCCGTTTTGTCGGTTAAAGTTTTGGGGTTAAGATCAAACCGTTTATTATCCGTCCTTCGGGTCAGCAGGTGTATCCAGTAGCAGTTGTAAAAATTTTAAGTCGAGCCAACGTCCGAATTTAAATCCTACTTCCCTGAAATGGGCCACTTCCCTGAAACCAAATTGTTCATGCAGTTTAATACTTTCAATATTTGCGGCTTCTATACCAGCAACAATGGTGTGCATATTCATCGTTCTGGCTGATTCAATCAACGGTTGCAGTAATTTTTTCCCTATTCCCCTGCCACGAAATCTGCTATCTACATATACTGAATTTTCAACTGAATACTTATAAGCCTGCCAGGCCCGAAACCAGCCAATAGTACTGAACCCGGCAATCACGTCGTCTTCCAAAGCAACAAAAACCGGGAAACCCTGCTCCTTTTTTGTTTCGAACCATTCTTTTCGCATTGCTGGTGTATGAATGGTATATTGAAAAACTGCAGTCGTATGAATGATTACATCATTATAGATCTCCAGTATAGCCGGTAAATCTTCATCAGATGCCAATCGGATTGTGATCATACAAACATTAGCCGTTTAATTTTTTTGCAAATTCCCGCAGTTTATCCATGTCTTTTACGCCCGGGCTGGTTTCAAACTTGCTGTTCACATCAATGGCAAACAAAGCTTTACCTGCAGGTTCCGTTTCAAATTGCTTAAGCTTTTCTTCATCTCCCGGTTCAATACCCCCACTGAGAAAAAAAGGTTTTCCAATGTTTTCATCCTTTATCAGGTTCCAGTCAAACTTTTTTCCGGTTCCCCCGTAGCCCGCACCTATTGTATCAAACATGAACATATCACACATCTCCATATAAGGGCGGATCATCCATTGAATATTATCATTGTCGCTTAACCGGAATGCCTTCACCACCGAAACATAATCTGCAATCTTTTCACAGAACTTAGGGGTTTCATCGCCATGCAACTGTACCATCTGGAGACGACATTCGTCAACCATGTGTAACACTTCCTCAGCACTGGCATTCACAAAAACACCCACTTTATTGATGTTGTTCTCTTTCCTGATCTGGGTTGAGGTCATGTATTTGAAAACATACCTGGGGCTTTTTGGATAGAAAATAAACCCGGCAAAGGTCATTCCCATTTCCGCCAGCTGATCCACTTGTTCGGGTTGTGTCATCCCGCAAACTTTTATTCTCATAGTGAGGGCTTTTTAATTGACGGTATATGCTGGCAGGCAACCGGCTTTCAACTAAGTTAATTACTCCTCAACAATGTAACGAATTGTTCAAAAGCGGCACCGGGATTTTCCTGTTTCATAAAGTTTTCCCCGATCAGAAATCCACTAAATCCATTCCTGCGAAACAGGCGGATGTTTTCTACGGTGCTGATACCGCTTTCGGCAATTTTTATTTTATCTGATGGAATCTTTGCGGCCATTGCCAGGCTGCGGTCAATATCAACATCAAATGTTTTCAGGTTACGGTTATTGATACCCACGAGATCAATCTTGTCACAGATATGTTCAAGTTCGGATTCATCATGCAATTCCAACAACACTTCGAGCCCGATCAGTACCGCGAACTCCGCCAGTTGTTTCACTTCCAGCGGCGACAAACAGGCTGCGATAAGCAAAATGGCGTCGGCACCCATTGCTTTTGACTCCACGATCTGGTATTCATCAATAATAAAATCTTTACGAATGATCGGCAGATTATTCACTCTTGCTCTTACAAGATCATTTGGACTTCCACCGAAAAAATGTTCATCTGTTAACACCGATAAAGCTGAGGCACCGTTTCTCGTGTATGCTTCTGTCACATTAACTACATCCGCCACCTGGTTGATATTTCCTTTTGACGGAGACTTTCTTTTGAATTCAGCTATAATCCCGGTTTTTGACGGATCGAGCAAAGACTCTTTCATTGACAATACCTGCCTGGTGAAATATTCGCTTTGTTTTACTTCATCAACAGGTATCAGTTTTTGTTTTTCTGCTACTTCAGTTCTTTTCTGCTTTATGATCGCATCTAAAATGTTCATTGATGTTCCGGTTTTCTATTATTTGGTTTTTATATAGGTTTCAAATGTAAACTATAAGCCGGTTTGGCCGACGTAGTCAGGCTTGCTATTGCAATGCGATCAGTTTATTAAAACATTCAAAAGCCCGCCCGCTTTCCAGGCTTTGTACCGCTGCATTATAAGATGATTCATAGTCCTTGTATTTACCTGTACAGGATAGCGCCATTGCCGCGTTGGCAATAACAACAGCATTCTGCGCCCATGAACCTTCTCCTTTCAGGATCTTTACAAAGATCCTGGCAGCATCTTCCGCTGTATTACCCCCATAAATATCCATCGCAGAAACAGACCTTTTGCCGAGTTGTTCGGGAGTCATCACCCTTTCGCCCTGATTTGTGATAACCTTGGTATCATTTGTCAGCGAAATTTCATCATAGCCATCGAGACCATGAATGATGGTAAACGACCTGCCGGTCTGCTGTAAAAGATAATTATAGATCCTTGCCATCTCCAGGTTGTAAACACCCACCAACTGGAAAGCAGGTGCCGCCGGATTTACCATTGGTCCCAACATATTAAAGAACGTCCTGATGCCCAGGTTTTTCCTGATGGGCCCGACAGCCTTGAGTGCAGGATGAAAAAGGGGTGCATGCAGGAAACAGAAGTTTGATTCTTCGATTTCCCTTTTTAGTTTGTCCGGACGATTTTTGAGCTGGTATCCCAGTAATTCCATCACGTTTGATGCGCCGCTGATTGATGTGGCTCCGTAGTTCCCATGTTTCGCTACCTTTTGACCCGTGCCGGCAACTACAAAACAAGACAAAGTGGAGATATTGAATGTATTTTTTCCGTCGCCACCGGTACCTACAATATCCATGGTCTCATATCCATTAAGATCTACACTAACACATAACTCAAGCAAAGCATCCCTGAATCCTTCAAGTTCCGCTATCGTTATACTCCTCATCAGGAATACCGTTACAAACGAAGTAATCTCCGTTTCATTATACAAACCTTTCGATATGTTGACCAGAATGTCTTTAGCCTCGGCCCTTGAAAGCGTTTTGTGTTCGAAGAGATATAAGAGTATTTTTTTCACTATATGTTGTATTAAGTCAGTGTTTCAGGATGCATAATAACCGGGCATTACTGCCGGAGCCAGTTCCTTATAATCGTTTCACCGGCCGGCGTAAGCACCGATTCCGGATGAAACTGCACACCCTGCACGTCATAGTTCTTGTGTTGCAAGGCCATTATATAATCCAGGTCATCTACTGCGGTTATTTCCAGTTCCTTTGGAAAGTTTTCCGGTGATACCACCCAACTATGGTAGCGACCTACTTCGAGAGTTTCACCCAGTTCATCGAAGAGCCTCGACCTGACCTGTTTTTTTAACCTGATCGGAGTAGCGACGCCATGATAAACGGTCGACAGGTTGATCAGCGACCCACCGAAAGCCTGGCCGATTGCCTGGTGGCCAAGACAAACACCCAGGATGGATTTGGAAGCAGCATATTCCCGGATCACCGGCAATAGTAACCCCGCCTCTTCGGGAATACCCGGGCCCGGTGATAAGATAATTTTATCGAAGCGGTTGATATTCTCCAGCGGTATCTGGTCATTACGAAAAACCTCCACCTTCGTATGCGTGATCTTCTCAACAAGGTGAACCAGGTTGTAGGTGAATGAATCGTAATTATCAAAAACAAGAATCTTAGTCACAAAAACTATTTATAGGTTTAATTTTTCAAATAAAGATGCAGTGACCTGGCATCGATGCAGTGAGCTCGTATCATGAAATCTCCGCTGCCGCAATGATCGCCTTCTTCAACGCACCAAGTTTGTTGTTCACTTCCTGTAACTCACTCTCCGGTTTACTTGCAGCCACCACCCCGGCACCCGCCTGGTAAAACAGGGTATTATCGCGGCTCAGAAAACTCCGGATCATGATGGCATGATTACAACTGCCGTCAAATCCCATAAAACCGAGGCAGCCGCCATAATAACTGCGCTGCGTGGGTTCGTATCCATCAATCAGTTCCATAGCTTTAAACTTGGGAGCACCGCTAAGGGTTCCCGCGGGAAATGTTACTGCCAGCAATTCAAATGGATTTGTATCCTTTCGCACCGTACCCGTCACCTCTGAGACAAGGTGAATAACATGCGAATAATACTGAACCTTACGGTAATAGTTAACCGAGACGTCATCACACAGGCGGCTAAGGTCATTTCTTGCGAGGTCGACCAACATCACGTGCTCCGCATTTTCCTTGGCATCTGCAAGTAACAATTCTGCCATCTCCTGGTCCAGTGCATCTTCGCCTGTTCTTTTGAATGTGCCGGCGATCGGGTGCACAACGGCGCGACCATTCTGAATGATCAGCTGTGATTCAGGTGAGGAACCCATCAGCTTATAATCACCATAATCAAAGAAAAATAAATAGGGTGACGGGTTGATATTGCGGAGCGCACGATAAACATTAAACTCATCGCCGGTGAACGACTGCTGGAACCTGCGACTGAGCACGATCTGAAAAACATCACCTCTCAGGCAACTCTGTATTCCTTTCTCCACCATCTCAATATAATCGGCATCCTGCATGTTGGAGGTCTCCGCATTTTTGGGGCGGAAAGGATATACCGGCACATCACGACTCCTGATCAGGGATTCAATAACAGCCACATCAGATTCCAGCCCTTTTATTTTGTTCTCGCAAATGAACAGTTCATCTTTGAAGTGATTGATAACGATAACGTACTGGTACAACCGATACCTCATCAAAGGGATGCTGTTGATACCTTCTCTTTTCTGAAACTTTACCGAATCGAAATATTGAACTGCGTCGAAGCTGGTATATCCGAATAAGCCCTGCCCGGCTCTTACCGGTTTATCAGCAGCCGGTACAATTTCAAAATTTTGCATGAAATTCCATACAAGACCAGCCACGGTTGCATTTTTTTCTAAGGACTGTTTCCGGGGTACATCGCCGGGGAATTTGGTCTCGACCTTATTATCCGGTGTGATCTCGATACCGGCAATGGCGTTGATGCAGATAAAGGAGAAGCTGTTTTCGGCAACATGAAAATCGGTGCTTTCCAGGAGGATGGTGTCGCGGAAACGGTCCCTCAGGCGGAGGTAAATGCCAACGGGTGTGTGGACGTCTGACAAAATTTTTTTATACCCTGTGTCTATCGCAATCCTCTTCATAAACGGATAAAATTGTTAATGGCTGTAAATAAAAAAACCCCGAGGAGTACCCGGGGCTTAATATGTTATATATAACACAGTAATAGCATTACCTGCCCCGATTGGAGTTTGTATGCCACCACCACTGTTGATTATTGACCTGATTATTCATTGCCCGGCAAAGATGTGGGAGAATATTGAAAATTGCAAATTTATTTCCTCCTACGTAGTACGGGGGCACACTGGTGGGTTGATTAATAGAAAGATGGTTCTGCCCCCGTACTACTTCGGCGGACACGGTCCTCCTACGTAGTACGGGGGCGAGCGGGAAGGTTGTGAAATAGCAAGAGACTTGTGCCACCGCACTACTTCGGCGGACGCGGTCCTCCTACGTAGTACGGGGGCAAGCGGGAAGGTTGTGAAATAGCAAGAGACTTGTGCCACCGCACTACTTCGGCGGACGCGGTCCACCTTTGTGATACGGTGACAAGCGGGATTGTGAAATAGTAAGAGACTTCTGCCCCCGTACTACGTAGGCGGGCGCGGTCCACCTTCGGAGTACGGTGGCAAGCGGGAAGGTTGTGAAATAGCAAGAGACTTTTACCCCAGTACTACTTCGGCGGACGCAGTCCACCTACGTAGTACAGGGGCAAGCGGGAAGGTTGTGAAATAGCAAGAGACTTCTGCCACCGCACTACGAATGAGGACGCGGTGCTTATGGTTGTGGGCGTTTGTGAAGATTTCATTCGTATATTTCATGAACGATCAAAATTGCTGCTAAACATGCTAACGACTGAAAGGCTGGTAACATCAAAACCTCAGGCATTGATTTCCTCCCAGAGACTGCTTTCGCTTGACTTTTTGAGGGGGTTTATTATGGTACTGCTTGCTTTGGAAAGTACAGGCTTATACGGACAACTGGTCAATGCCACGGAAGGTTCGGCCATAAATAATCTGCTGATACAATTTGAACACCATCCATGGAACGGCCTGCGATTCTGGGACCTGGTTCAGCCGGGGTTTATGTTCATAGCGGGAACCGCGATGGCTTATTCTATACATAGCCAGCAGGCCAGGGGCGTCAGCTGGGGAACCTCATTCCGTAAAGCCCTCAAAAGATCAGGCTGGCTCTTCTTCTGGGGAGTACTTGATTATGCGGTGAAAAAAAACGGGCTGGCCTTTGAACTATGGGATGTACTTACCCAGCTGTCATTTACAACACTGGTTGCTTTCCTGATTTTTAACTGGTCGTTCAGGGCCCAGTTGCTCGTTTGTATCGGGCTTTTATTGCTTACAGAGATATTATATCGTTTCACCAATATACCCGGGTTCGACCAGCCCTTCGTTGACCAGCATAATTTTGGCAATTGGATGGATCTGCAGCTGATGAACAAGATCAACAGGGGCGGATGGGTGGCCATCAATTGTATTCCTACCGCGGTTCATACCATCGCAGGGGCTATGGTGGGAAAAATATTGCTGGGTAACCAGAAAAAAGTTGCCCCTTTGTTTATTGCAGGTGCGGTATGCCTTGTAGCCGGCTACGGACTGGACCTGGCAGGTATAACGCCAATCATCAAACGAATTGCAACCACTTCCTTCACCCTGGCCTCACTAGGCTGGTGTTTATGGGCACTTGCGACCTGTTACTGGTGGATCGACATACTTGATCACAAAAAATACCTGAAGTTTTTTACGATAGTCGGAATGAATTCTATTTTCATCTACCTCTTTTTCGAGATCGTTGGATCAAGATGGTTCAACGGCTATGTGGCAGCCATCAGCAATGGCTTAATGTCTCTCATCAACACCCCCACCCTGCTGATGAATGTTATTACCTGCCTCCTGATCTTTACCCTCGAATGGTTAATTTGCTATTTTCTGTACCGGAAAAAGATTTTTTTCCGGGTCTAAACTCAAAACTCACTCCAAACTCACTCATCCCTCATAACTCATCACTCTCCACTACATTCAAATCGTTCCCTTGGTAGAAGGAAGATAATTACTCAACGGGTCGCGTTTTACGGCCATGCGTATAGCCTTAGCGAAAGCCTTGAATATTGCTTCGATCTTATGGTGTTCGTTTTCACCTTTGCATTCTATATTCAGATTGCATTTTGCCGCGTCCGAAAAAGACTTGAAGAAATGAAAGAACATCTCAGTCGGCATTTCGCCGATAAATTCTCTTTTGAATGAAGCGTCCCACACTATCCAGTTGCGACCACCGAAATCGATCAGCACTTTTGCTTCGGCTTCATCCATAGGAAGGGCAAAACCATATCTTTCCATCCCACGTTTGTCAGCCAGTGCCTGCGCAAACGCCTCTCCCAGTGCTATGCCCGTATCTTCAATAGTATGGTGTTCATCGATATGAAGATCACCATTGGTACGAATAGTAAGATCCAACTTTCCATGGCGGGCGATCTGTTCAAGCATGTGATCAAAAAATCCGATACCGGTAAAGATCTTTGCTTTGCCGGTTCCATCGATATTCAACTCAATCTTGATCTGGGTTTCATTGGTGTTTCTTTCATGCACCACCTTACGAAGACCAAGGCGCAAAAACTCATACACCTTTTTCCATTCGCTGGTCTCCAGCGCCACAACGCCATTCAATTCATCGGATTTATCTTTTATCTCTCCTGAGCCCAGGTTCGGATCATTGTTCAGCCAGATTGCCTTACAGCCGAGGTTTTTGGCAAGTTGAACGTCGGTGATCCGGTCACCTATCACAAATGAATTTTCAATATCGTATTCATCGTTATTAAGATAAGCAGTCAGCATACCAATGTCCGGCTTGCGCGTCGGGGCTGCGTCTGCAGGAAAGGTGCGGTCGATGAGTACATTACTAAAATGAATGCCTTCACCCGCCATTGATTTCATGACGAGGTTATGCAGCGGCCAGAAAGTCTCCTCAGGGAAAGAAGCTGTACCCATACCATCCTGGTTAGTAACCATCACCAGTTCATAGTCAAAATCACGGGCAATCATCCCGAGATATTCGAATACATGCGGATAGAAGGTCAGTTTATCAAATGAGTCAAGCTGGTAAGTTGGCGGAGCCTCATTGATGATTGTGCCATCACGATCTATAAATAAAATTCTTTTCATTGTTAAGCTTTAAGACTTGTGTGATTTGATGGTTGGTTCATAAACGAATTTATAGCTGATACCAGGGTAGCATTTTCGGCTGCGGTACCAACCGTGATGCGCAAACATCCCTCACATAAAGTTACGTTACTGCGATCCCTTACCACGATTCCTTTTGTTAACAGGAATTCATAAAGCGATCTTGCGTTGCGGATTTTGACAAGCAGGAAGTTGGCGTCTGAAGGATAGATCTTTTCAACACCATCGATGAGTTCCAATGATTTTCTTAAGACTTCCCGCTGTTCGACTATATCCCTGATCATCTGGTTCACCTGTTCCACCTCCTCAAGGGATTTCAACACCAGCTCCTGTGATGCCTGGTTGATATTGTAAGGTGGTTTGATCCGGTTCATCACTCCGATTATCTCCGCTGAAGCAAAGGCCATCCCAACTCTTAGTGCCGCCAAACCCCAGGCTTTGGATAATGTTTGCAGGATAACCAGGTTTGGATAATCGCTTAGTTCCTGTGAAAAGGATCTGAATCGAGAGAAGTTGATATAGGCTTCATCCAGTACCACGAGACCAAAATAATTGTTCAGGATAATTTCTATATCACTGCGATCAATCGCATTGCCGGTGGGATTATTCGGAGAGCAGATAAAGATCATTTTTGTGTTGTCATCCACCGCTGCTTCGATAGATGGAAGGTCCAGTTGAAAATTAGGCAGTAAAAGCACTTTCTTAACCTTCACATCATTGATATTCGCGCTCACCTCGTACATACCATAGGTTGGAGGGCAGATAATGACATTGTCTTTGCCAGGATCGCAGCAGGCCCGGTACAGGATATCGATACACTCATCGCTTCCGTT
Organism: Flavitalea antarctica; assembly: GCF_054461535.1. Classification (NCBI taxonomy): domain Bacteria; kingdom Pseudomonadati; phylum Bacteroidota; class Chitinophagia; order Chitinophagales; family Chitinophagaceae; genus Flavitalea; species Flavitalea antarctica. The sequence continues at coordinate 37,966 of NZ_JBTLQG010000036.1, read as the reverse complement.
GCCCAGGAATATGTTTTCAGGTGACAAGGCTTTTATCTCACCGAGTCTTGCTTTCACTTTTCGCTGCAATGGATCGGGGTAACGGTTATACCAGCGTGTCAGCGGCGAACCAAAACTATTTTCATTGGCATCGAGATAAACACTGGCTTCACCACTGAACTCGTCCCTGGCAGAGGAATAGGGGACGAGCTTTTTAATATTTTCCCGAAGTATGTTGTTGAGATCGAAACTCATTATTGATTATTTATTATTTCATCTGCTGAGAACTTCAGGCCGATGAAATTTGTTGTAAGTAGGTTTGATGTTGAAAGGATGAAGATCAGGCATCATGATGCTCGAGCCTGATGGTTACCGCCTTTGCATGAGCGTCCAGGCCTTCGGCCTCCGCCATAACAGTAACCGCGTTTCCTATCGCTTTCAAGCCATCAAATGACAGTCGCTGAAACGTGATCTTTTTTACAAAACTATCGACACTCACGCCACTATAAGCCTTTGCGTAACCATTTGTTGGCAGGGTATGGTTCGTACCACTGGCATAATCGCCAACGCTTTCGGGTGACCATGGCCCGATAAAAACAGAGCCCGCATTTATAACTTTTTCAGCCATGGTTCCGGCGGATGCACAATTCAATATCAGGTGTTCAGGAGCATAAAGATTCAATACTTCCAGCGCTTCGGTTTCATCCCTTACCAGTAAAATTTTACTGTTTTCCAATGCCTGCTGCGCGATGGATTGCCTGTTAAGCTTCACCAACTGCTCCTGCAGTTGTTTGGTTGTTTCTTCCACCAGCGAAACTGCATGGGTGACCAGGACAACCTGGCTATCGGGCCCATGCTCCGCCTGCGATAAAAGATCGGCGGCAACAAAAGCAGCTTTTGCTGACTCATCTGCATAAACTGCCACTTCACTGGGACCGGCAGGCATATCGATGGCCACACCGTGTTGCTGGACCATTTGTTTAGCCAGCGTTACATATTGGTTGCCGGGACCAAAAATTTTTGAAACCCGGGGAACCGATTCAGATCCGAAAGTCATGGCAGCAATGGCCTGCACTCCGCCAAGCTTGAATATCCTGGTGACACCGACAAGTTTTGCCGCATATAAAATTGCAGGATGGATCGTTCCGTCTTTTGCCGGAGGTGAGCAAAGGATTATTTCGCGGCAACCGGCAATGACTGCAGGTACACCGAGCATAAGAATCGTAGAAAACAATGGCGCGCTGCCCCCGGGTATATAAAGACCTACACTCTCAATCGCAACTGACTTGCGCCAGCATGTTACACCAGGCATAGTATCCACCGTCTCCGGAGATGCGACCTGGCTAAGATGAAAAGTTTCAATGTTCTTTTTTGCGAGGGCAATGGCCTGTTTCAGATCTTCGCTGACCATGGCCTCTGCCTCAGCTATTTCAGTGTCACTGACTGCTAAATCGGAAAGTTCCACGCCATCGAATTTGGCTGTGTATTTTAGTAAGGCCTCATCGCCTTCTTTCCTGACCTTTTTGAGAATCTTATTTACCTTTTTCCGGAGTTCCTTTTCAGGCAACGATGGCCTCTCGAGGATTGCGGGCCAGTGTTCACGTACCGGATATTTATATAGTTTCATCAGCTGACTTTTATCAGACGGGTTAAAGAATCATTTTTTCAATCGGGATAACAAGTATTCCCTGCGCACCGGCGTCTTTTAATTTTTCGATGATATCCCAGAATTCGTTTTCACTTAACACACTGTGCACACTGCTCCACCCGGGTTCCGCCAGGGGCAACACCGTCGGACTCTTCATGCCCGGCAACAACGAGATAATTTCCTGGACCTTACCGTTCGGTGCATTCAACAAGATGTACTTATTGTTTTTTGCCTTTTTAACGGCCCTGATCCTGAAAAGAAACTTATCGAGGATCTGCTTTTTTTCCGGTGACAGATTGGGGGTATTGATCAGCACTGCTTCTGACCGAAGCACGGTCTCCACTTCTTTGAGACCGTTCATAAACAAGGTTGACCCGCTGCTTACCAGGTCTACAATGGCATCTGCGAGGCCAATGCCCGGGGCAATTTCAACCGAACCACTGATTTCATGGATTTCCGCGGTGATCCGGTTTTCATCGAGGAACTTCTGGACGATCACGGGATAGGTTGTCGCAATTTTTTTATTCCTCAAATATTCTATACCTGAATAGTTTTCGGACCTGCTAACGGCAATGGACAAGCGACACTTACCGAAACCCAGGTGTTCGATTACCTCTATATTTTTGTTCTTTTCGTAAACAACGTTCTCCCCTACAATCCCGATGTCAGCGACTCCGTCTTCAACGTATTGAGGAATATCATCATCCCGCAGAAAATATATCTCCATTGGAAAATTATCTGCCTCTGTCTTCAGCTTATTCACACCATTCTTGAGATCAATGCCGCAATCTTTTAACAACTTCACAGAGTCGTCATTTAACCTGCCTGATTTCTGAATCGCAATTCTGAGTTTTGTCATCATATCTGTTTTGGGTTATGCCACCTTGGTGTTCATCGTGAGGCATAAAATAAAAAAGGCTTACAACCTGTAAGCCCAATGGTTTTAGTATAAACAAAACACGCCTGGCCTACCCCTTAAGGTAAACATGGTGGTGATGGATATATAATGCGTTGTTCATATGCGTCGCAAAAATAACAGCAAATCCGGTTACACCAAAAAAAAATTAATCTGCAAACATAAAATAGCCAAAATCTCAAGGACAGGAATTGCTATCTTCCGCTACTAATAGTTAACCGGTTATGAGATGTTTTTTGCCATTAATATTTTTGTTGTCAAGCCCGTTTTTCTCAATTGGCCAGGCGGCTGGAAAGGAATTAAAACCAGTGTGGTCGGACGAATTCAATTACGCCGGCCTGCCTGATTCCACGAAATGGAACTACGACGTGGGCGGGCATGGCTGGGGCAACCAGGAACTCCAGTTTTATACGGCAAGGCGCACCGAAAATGCCAGAGTCGAAAATGGCCATTTGATCATCGAGGCGAGAAAGGAGCCCTGGGAAGGAAAAGATTATACCTCTGCCCGACTGGTCAGCAAAGGTAAAGGTGACTGGAAATACGGCCGGATCGAGGTGAAAGCACGGATACCGAAAGGGCGCGGTACCTGGCCGGCAATCTGGATGCTGGGTTCCAAAACGCCACTGAAGTGGCCCGATGATGGGGAAATTGATATCATGGAACATGTTGGATATAACCAGGGTTATATTCATGGATCGGTTCATACAAAAAAGTACCATCACAGTATTGGTACCCAGAAAACTGATACCGTGTTTCTCAATGACTGCTCGGAAAATTTTCATGTGTATAGTGTCAACTGGAATGCAGACAAAGTAGAAGTGGCCGTCGATGGCAAGGTCTTTTTTAGTTTTGCCAATGAACGCAGTGGAAGGGATGCCTGGCCCTTCGATGATAAACTGCACCTGTTGCTGAATGTTGCAGTGGGTGGTGCGTGGGGTGGTGCAAAAGGAGTTGATCCCGCTGTTTACCCCGTGCGGATGGAAATAGATTATGTCAGGGTTTTTCAATAAACATATAATAACCAAAAGCTGAAATGATATGAGAAGATTGTTATTTTTTTATTTTTTGTTGACGGCATTTGCGGCCACTGCCCAGGATGAGCCCGGATACAAAACGCCCCCGAAAGATATAGTCGACCTCGTGATGGCAAAACCAACCCCGGGCGTAAGCATCGACACAAAAGGTGAGTGGTTGGTGATGCTCGAGAGAAGTTCATTTCCTACTGTAGAGGAACTGGCACAGCCTGAATTACGTATTGCCGGTCTCCGTATCAATCCGAATAATTTTGGTCCCAGCAGAAGCAACTATACGACCGGTTTTCAATTGAAGAATATTAAAACCGGGCAGGTGCTTCCGGTAAAAGGTCTGCCCGAAGATCTGCGTGCAGGCTTTGTGCAATGGAACCCTTCAGAGAAGAAAATAGCCTTTGCAAACACAACCAATAATGATATCAAACTCTGGATCATTGACGTTGCCAGCCAGACTGCGAAACTCCTGGTAAATGAACCGGTCAATGCTGTGATCGGCTCACCCTTTATGTGGGTTGATGATAATACCATCATTTATAAGTCAGTGGTGGAAGGGCTCGATAAACAACCTGCCAAACCCCTGGCACCATCAGGACCGGTGATACAGGAAAGCAAAGGCAAGATGGCAGCATCGAGAACCTACCAGGACCTTATCAAATCGCCATACGACGAAGCTTTGTTTGGTTTTTACGCAACCACCCAATTGAAGAAAACAGGAACTGACAATCCATCAACAGGAACATTGCTCGGCAAACCTGCCATTTACGGAACGCTCAATTTATCCCCGGATAAACAGTTTCTGCTGGTAAGGACAGTCACCAGGCCTTTTTCATATCTGTTCCCATGGAGTGGCTTTCCACATACCATCAAGGTGATTGATGCTGCCAACGGGGCTGATGTAAAATTACTTGCCGATAATCCTTCAAGTGAAGGTCAGCCGATCGGATTTGATGATGTTCAGAATTTCCCAAGAGGTTTTTCATGGAGAAGTGATGAACCGGCTACGGTCACCTTTTTACAAGCGCTGGATAAAGGACTTGGAAAAAGCAAATCTGAATTCAGGGATGCGATGATGGTTACATCCGCTAAAGGAAAGGAAACGCCAACTGAACTTTTCAAAACAAAGAAAAGATTTGCTGGTGTTATCTGGGGTACAAAGGATATGGCCATATTTTATGAGCGTATGACTGCCGACCGCAAGATCAGGATGAACAGGTTAAATCCTTCAACAGGCGCCGTGGATAGTCTTTATGAACGCAGCAGTAATGATGAATATGCCGATATCGGTACCCCGGTTACCGTAAAAAATCAGTATGATGAGGATGTACTGTTCATCAACAAAAACGGAGAGCTGATACTTGAATCCACCGGTGCTTCCCCTAACGGTGATATGCCACTTATTCAAAGCTGGAACCTGAAAACCGGGAAGAGAAAACTGCTCTGGCAATCTGAAGACGGCTATTATGAATATGTTGTCAATTTTATAGATCCGGAGAAACTCATTTTTGTTACCAGGCGTGAGAGCCCGACAGAAACACCAAACTATTACCTGCGCGACCTTGGTAAGAAAAAAAACGGCATCACCGCTATAACGCAGTTTAAAAATCCATATGCCCAGCTTGATGGTATAGTAAAAGAAAAAATCTCGTATAAGCGGGCTGATGGTATTGATCTTACCGCAGAGCTCTATCTCCCCAAAGGATATGACGTAAAAAAGGATGGGCCATTACCGGTATTGATCTGGGCTTACCCCCGTGAATACAAATCGGCCGCTGATGCAGCGCAGGTAAGAGGCTCTAAATATACCTTCACCAGCATTTCTTCAGGTTCTCCATTGTTCTGGGTGACCCAGGGTTATGCGGTCATGAACAATGCAGAGATGCCAATAGTTGGTGAAGGCGGGAAGGAACCAAACGATAACTTCATCCCCCAGCTTTACCTGAATGCGCATGCCGCTATCCAGGCCGTGGCAAAAAGAGGTGTCGGTGACAGCAACCGCGTAGCCGTTGGAGGCCACAGTTATGGTGCTTTTATGACAGCTAACCTGCTCGCACATACGAAGTTGTTCAAAGCAGGTATTGCCCGCAGCGGTGCATACAACAGGACGCTTACACCATTCGGGTTTCAGAGTGAGGAAAGAACTTATTGGGAAGCTCCGGAAATCTATAACAACATGTCCCCATTCAGCTTTGCGAACAAAATAAAAACACCCCTGTTGCTGATTCATGGTGATTCCGATAACAACCCGGGCACCTTCCCTATTCAGACGGAGCGCCTGTTTAATGCGATCAAAGGACATGGCGGTACCGTGCGGTATGTTTCTCTGCCCTATGAAAGTCATGGGTATACCGGCAAAGAAAATATCCTGCATATGTTATGGGAGCAAAACCAGTGGCTGGAAACTTATGTAAAAAACGCGGCGGCCAGCCAACCGGACGGTGGGCAGCAGAAAAAAAGCTTTTAGGGTCAGAAATATGACTTACGGTTGACCGGGGCCCGGGAGTTGCTGAGGGTGTTTGAAAAGGAAGAAAACGACGCATTTTATTTAGGGATTTAACAAATCTCCAACAACTTACGGCGGGCATTTCTTATCTTAGGATCAGCTGTTTAGTGACAGATCCGGCTATAAAAGTTTCGTGGAAAAAAGGAATAATTTGAAAAAGATCATCACCATAATACTCTTCATCTCCGCCTTCAAAACCGCGGATGCCCAGAAGCTGGATAGTCTATACTTCAACCTCTATACAGACAGCCTGAAGAAGGGAACTTTCAACTATATAAACGTGGATGGAAGATATTCCGACGGCAGGTATTTACCGCTCACTACAAAGGAGCTGATATTCACCTGTGATGCAGGCAAATTTGAAGGGAACAGCCTTTTCCTCGACAGTTCGGTTAAACTGGAGAAGGTTGTAGTGAAAGTGTCATTGAAAACCGACCCTTCGGTTACCAGGGAGCGAATAATATATATCAAGAAATTTGAGGATAGTTCCGGCGTAAAAACAATGGAAGAAGTGATGCAGCCGAAACGAAGAAAAACGGTGAAAGAGTTATGAGTTATGAGTGATGAGTTATGAGTATTTCCGGCGATTTGCAGGTCACTCATCACTCATAACCCATAACTCATAACTCTTAACTCCTTCACCTCTCTCTATTTTTTGGCGTCTTCGAGGAATTTTGCAAGACCGATATCAGTCAAAGGATGCTTTAATAACCCGAGAATTGAATCAAGGGGACAGGTGCACACGTCGGCACCGGCTTCCGCACATCTTACAATATGTAGTCCGTTACGGATGGATGCAGCGAGGATCTCTGTTTTAAAGCCCTGCAGTGTATAGATCTGTGCTATCTGGGCAATCAGTTCAACTCCGTCCCAGGTACTATCATCAATACGACCGATAAATGGTGAAACATAAGTTGCACCAGCTTTAGCAGCCAGGATAGCCTGACCGGCCGAAAATACCAGTGTGCAGTTCGTTCTGATGCCATTATCTGAGAACCATTTCAGCGCCTTGATACCATCTTTTATCATTGGAACCTTCACCACGATGTTTGGATGAATGGCTGCAAGTTTTTTTCCTTCTTCAACTATTTCCTTGAAATCTGTGGACAGTACTTCTGCACTGACATCTCCATCCACCATCTCGCAGATGTCCAGGTAATGTTTGGTAACAGCAGCCTCGCCTTTGATGCCCTCTTTTGCCATGAGCGAAGGGTTGGTGGTTACACCATCAAGAATACCTAACTCATAAGCTTCTTTGATCTGGGCAAGATTAGCTGTATCGATAAAAAACTTCATAACTGTGATGTTTATATTTTTTAATTGTTTGAGGAGAAGGATTATCCCGGGATGATTATTCGAAGCGAATTTTCAAAATGCAGGTTCGTTCCTCCTGATTTGTGCAAAGTAAAGATATGCCGGGATTTTAAAGAAGTGAAACGGTTGCAATTTTCCAGGCCCCTTCAATCGCAGATAGGATACCAGCCACACAATCGGGCGGGTTGAACTCGTGTTTCTGATTGTTTTCAAAGTTGGTTATCCAAAGCTTCAGTAGAAAACAAAAAAAAACGGCAGATTACTTACATCGCACCGCTACAACCGCCTACCCTTGCTGTCTTCCGACCCTGGGGGAGTTCAGCAGGAGCTGGTCGTGTAAGACCTGCCGGGCGGCAAATATAGTGCATTCGCAAATTCCATCCCAAAAAACAAGAGATTATTATTGACTCAGAGAAAATTAACATAGATCTTATCCAAACCAGCATAGATAAATCTCCTATCAAGCATAGAAAATCTCCTATCAAACAAGCATCGAAAAATCTCCTATCAAACAAGCACAGAGAATCATCGATCTAAACCTTCTGGTCAAACTTACAGAGGTTTGTAAATTGTACGGCGGCTGATCACCGGCGACCGGTCAATGAATTGACGCTGGCCACTCCAATGAGTTCATCATAACGTTCGGCAATGCCGCGGTAATAAATAAGGATGGTGTATTCGTTTTCGGTTTCCCAGTAATTGCCTTCAGTCAGTTCAAACCCGGCGCGCCGCCTGCGGTCTCCCCTGTCGATAGTAACATAGGTATAATCATAATAGCCCTGTTTCAGGAACAGCGAACGTTCGTACATCCCTGTTTCCACATTGTAGTTCATCTTCGCGGAGTCATCAAGGTTATAATCAGCCAGTTTGCCAAAAATAAAAACATCTTTGTTTGGTATCAACGTTTTTCCAGGGGGCACAAAGCTGAAACGAACCGTGGCATAGTCTGCCTGCCAGTATGGATTGATACTTTCAGTAGTTTCTATCCGGTACAATCCATTCATGTCACGGAAAAAATTAAATTTCTGAGGGCTCCTGTCTGCATCGGGTTTTACAATTACCTCGGTGCTGGTGGTGGAATATTTCGCCGTTTCGACCCTGTCACTCTGCAAACGAAAACTTCTCAGATCGATCCACCGCCATTCCTTCCCCGCAGGAAATACCGCATCGGCTTCCACGTTGTATTCAAGTGTGTTCCTTGACACAAATGTTGGCCTGATGTTTTGTACGGCATTGTCCCAACGATTGTTTTGTATCAGGACAACCTTCACCTGTTGCTGTGCATTCAACAGATTGACCCCTTCGCCAAGATTTACTTTGAATTGAATTTTTTGATGCGTCCGGAACAGTTGACCATTGAATGGTTGAACCACCTCAGAAGGTGCTGAAGCAATGTCACGCATCACCAGCATTCGCTTTGTAAATAACAGCTTTGATGTATCTCCGTCGCGAAACACTTTTAAAATATAGTTGCCGGACTTGGTGGGAACGCAGTTGCGGTCGGGCAACGAAGCCTGGTAATGAATATATCTTGTATATGCGATGGACGAAACCCGGTAAGTATTGATCCGAACCTGTGAAAAGCCTTTGATATAATCGAAGGTGCTCAGGATGGCAGGGGTCCAGTCAGCATTACACAATTGGAACGTGTATGAGTAGTTGCGGACGGTTGTTGATATATCGTCGAAATGGAGCTCGAGCCTGTCGGAGCTGTTCAGGCTTATTATCGGGTATCCCAGCTGATTGCCATACGGGAAAAGCTGTACTGTCTTAATATTCGGAGCATAAACAGCATCCGGAACCTGGGCCGTGGCTACATTGAATAACATGCCCGCCAAACAAATCAAAATATACTTCATCTCAACAACTATCACCACAAACTACAAACTTTTCAGCTATTTTTGATCTTAAAACAGCGCCCTTTTGAATATAGCCAGTTTTATTGCAAACCGTATTGCCTTCAATAATCAAAAATCATTTTCGAGGTTTGTCATACGACTGTCGATCGTTGCTACCGTTATCAGCGTAATGGTAATGATCGTAACGCTTTCTTTCGCCAGCGGCTTCCAGCAAACGATCAGTCAAAAAATATTCAGCTTCTGGGGTCATATCCGCGTTCATAACTATGAAATGGCCAGGGTGTCCATCGCAGAAGAAACGCCGGTGCTAAAGAATGATTCGGTTGATCAGCTGGCAAAAAAATATCCTGAGATCAAAAGCGTCCAGGTCTTCGCAACAAAAACTGCAATCGTTAAGACCTCGGAGTCGATCGAGATGGTGCTCTTCAAGGGAGTCGACAAAAATTACGATTTCTCTAACCTTTCGAGGTTTAAAGTGGAAGGACGATGGATAAATTTCGCTGATAGTAGTTATGGCAAGGAGATCAACCTTTCCGAATACACAGCGAAACAACTCGGGTTAAAGGTTAACGACCAGGTCTTGATATTTTTTCTTCAGCCGGATGGAAGTCCGCCACGCACCCGGAAACTTACAGTTGTGGGGCTTTATAAAACAGGAATTGAAGAGTATGACAAGCTCATAGCCATCGGTGATCTTGCATTGGTGCAAAGACTAAATAACTGGGAGGAGAACCAGATCGGCGGGTATGAGATCTTCCTGAAAGATTTCAATGATATGGACCGTTTAAGCGATGCGCTCATTGAGGACATTCCTATCGGTCTTAAGAGCAGTACTATCCGCGAACTCTATCCAAGCATCTTTGACTGGTTGTCTTTACAAAACTATACCATCATCATTGTGCTTGCAATCATGGTTGCGATAGCTATTCTGAACCTGATCACCTGCCTGCTTATTCTTGTTCTGGAAAGGACCAGGATGGTTGGTGTATTAAAAGCTATTGGTGCAGAAAACTTTACTATTCAAAAGATTTTCTTATACCATGGCGCGATCATCACCGTCGTTGGTCTCTTTTTTGGCAACCTGCTGGGCCTGCTGATCTGCTGGTTGCAGATACGTTTTGGCTTTATCAAACTGCCGGAAGAGGCATATTATATTTCCGAGGCCGCGGTTAATATCGTTTGGTGGCAAATAGGATTGGTGAACCTGGGGACATTCGTTATCTGTTTCCTTGTGCTGCTGATTCCGACAATTATTGTCAGGCGTATCCAGCCCGTCCGCGCCATACAGTTTCGTTAAGACCAAATTTCATCTTGCAACCGTTCGCAGGGTTACATCAAGCCAGACTTCGCAGGGATACTTAAGCCAGACTTCGCAGGGATTCATCAAGCCAAACTTTGCAGGGATACATCAAACCAGACTTCGCAGGGCTACATCAAACCAGACTTCGTAGGGCTACATGAAACCAGACTTCGCGGGGTTACATCAAGCCTGGCTTCGCAGGGCTACATCAAGCCATACTTCACAGGGATACATCAAGCCAAACGTTGCAGGGATGCTCAAGCCAGACTTTGCAGGGCTACATCATGCCAGCAGATGGGAAAGGATAATGCCCGTGGCCACTGATGCATTGAGGGATTCTGCCTGCCCCCGCCGGGGTATCGTTACCCGGTCAGTAGCAAAAGCCATCACTTCGGCACTGATCCCTTTGGATTCATTTCCAATAACCAGGATTCCTTTACTGACTCCCTTATACTGGGAAAGCGAACGCCCATCCAAAGCTGCGGCATAAACCGGCACTCCCACTCTTGGTGAAAGATATCCGACCAGGTCAGTATGATGAACGGAAACCCTGGCAATGCTGGCCATGGTAGACTGCACCACTTTAGGATTGAAATGGTCCGCGGAGCCCGGGCTACAAATAATCTGGTTCAGGCCAAACCAGTCGGCACAGCGGATGATCGTACCAAGGTTTCCCGGATCCTGCACATTGTCCAGCATAAGAACCAACGAATCCACCTGTTCCGGTGGAGAAGCAAAAGCCGGCTTTTTGAAAATCGCCAGAACTTCGTTTGGGGTTGTCAAAAATGAGATACGTTCCAGTTCCCGGTCAGTTATGATGTGTATGGAAGACGAATCAAACGCAAGAAGCGAGCTGGCATTGGCCGAGAGCCAGCCTGTAGTCGCATACAACGAGTGCAATTCCAGCTGGTTTCCGGCCAATAATTCGTTAATTATTTTGGGCCCCTCTGCCACGAATACCCCCTCCTCATCCCTAAATTTTTTCTGGCTTAAACTTTGAATATATTTGACCTGCGATTTAACCAACATCGTGTTTCGTTTACAGCTTTATGTTATTTCCCAGGCAAGTTAGCTTTTTTACCATTTTCCGTTCCGCCTTTACCATCACGCTTGCACTGTTGTTGGTCGCATCCTGCACGATTCCCAAAAAATATCAGAAAAACCTTCCGTTCGTTTATAAAACCAACATTGATATCGATGGCCCCCAGAAAGGACCTGAAAGACAAAAACTGAAGGCAGGGCTGGAGAACCAGCTTTCGGACAGCCTTAAAGTCCGGACTATCGTAGCACTGGGTTTTCCGGCGCTGCTTTATAATAAACTGGAACGCCCCCCGGTGTTCGACTCAGGGAACGTATCAAGATCCAAAGCTTCCATGACGGCTTTGCTCAACTCGGTCGGCTATTTTGGACCCACCATCACCGATACTTTTTTTATAGATACCGTAAAAGACCAGCAACGTGTCAGGGTTGAATTCACAGTTACCCCCGGACGGCAGTTGAAACTGGATTCTATCAGCTACGATCTCACTCATCCTGAATTTCAAAAACTGGCACTGGAAAATAGAAACGCATCGTTCCTGAAAAAGGGCGACCCCTATTCGATCCAGGTCCTCTCATCTGAACTTGACCGCCTGTTGTTGATATTCAGAAATAACGGGTATTACAAAATCGTTAAGGAAGATTTTATCATTGAACGTGATACGGTACTCGCGGCACTGATCGACCCGTCGCTTGACCCTTTTGAACAATTCACATTGCTGGAAGAGTTGAACCGAAAGAAAGAGAACCCTACGATCAACGTGGCAATCAAACAAGCCAGGATAAAAGATTCCAGTCATTACAACAGGTATTATGTAGGTGATGTTACGGTCTACCCGGATATAAATATCCAGGAAGAAGTTGCACCTGTTGAAAAAATACAGGATAGCTTAAACGGAATCGATTTTTTCTATCGTACAAAAAAATTCAAATTACCTTACCTATCAAGGAACATCGCTTTGAGGCCGGGAAATTTGTATAAGATTGAAGACTATTATGCCACCGTCAATAATTTCAATCAGTCGGGCGCGTGGGGGCAGGTAGACGTAGCATTTTCAGAAAGGCAGGACACGGTTCCTTTACTCGATGCCGGCATCAGGCTCTACCCCGCAAAAAAGCAAAGCCTGAATATCGCTTTTGAAGCCAGCCGTAATACAGGCACCTATCTTAGTACCGGCCAGTTATTTGGAACCGGTCTTAATATCGGCTTATTAAACCGGAATGCATTTCGCGAAGCGGTTCAGAGCACAACAAGCCTCCAGTTTGGTATTGAACTTGGGCGTAACATAATCCAGACACTACAAAGTGGTATTTCTCAGAATATTTTTATTCCCAGGTTCATTCTACCATTCAAGGTTAAAAATGAAAACAAGCTGACCGCCCCAAAAACGGCTGTTTCGCTGGGTGCAGCCTATACCCAGAGACTTGATTTTTATGATGTGCGTTCCGCGAAAGCTTCATGGGGTTATGAGTGGGGAAAGAAAAAACATGCCTGGAGATATATTCCATTCAACATTGAGTACACGGAGATCATTAAGACAGACAGTTTTGTGAAACTGGAAGAAGACATCCCATCTCTCAAGATCGCCTTCAATAATGGCTTTATCATCAGCCAGATCTTATCCTATAATTACGACCACGGATCGCGTTATAATCATGGTTTGCTGAAAACAAGGTTTGAAGAAAGTGGTGCCATTTTCGGACTGATCAAGTCACTGGACCGCGGGGAATTAAGACGTTTTATTAAAGCCGATGTCGAATACAAATACCTGATTGAGCAGCCAAAATCCACCTGGGCCTTCAGGGCCTTCGGCGGGTATGGTTACAGCTATGGACAAACGAAGGATGGTCCTGAGCAATATCTTCCATTTTTCAAAGCGTATTTCGCGGGTGGTCCATATACTATGCGGGCCTGGCAGGTACGACAACTTGGACTTGGTTCAAACAATTACTACGACACCATCCAGGGTGGTATTGACCGGTTTGGGGATATACAGATGGAAAGCAACGTTGAATACCGATTCGACCTGGCAACTATTTTCGGGATAAAGTTCAAAAGCGCATTTTTCGTAGATATAGGAAACATCTGGAACCGATCGAATTTTGATAATGTGAAGCTGGAAGGTTCTGAACTAACCTGGAAAAATCTCTATAAAGATATCGCGGTCGGGGGAGGTACCAGCTTACGTATTGACTTCGACTTTTTCCTGATAAGGCTGGATTGGGCCTATAAGTTAAAGGACCCTATATACTCCTATGAAAATGCCGGTTGGTTCAATGATCTGAAAATTACCAGCGGTCAACTTCAGTTTGGCATCGGGTATCCGTTTTAATTGTTTTCGCAACAGGCTTCCTCAACGGTGTACCTCGTCTTCCAGTTGCTGAATGGTCACGGCATCTTTCAGCCAGAACCCACCAATGCGTGTGCGCACAAGTCCACTCAGATATGCACCGGTGCCAAGTGCACTGCCATAGTCATTGGCAAGACTTCGGATATACGTGCCCGTTGAACATACCACGCGAAAATGTACTACCGGCAGTTCTATCTTTGTAATCACAAACTCCCTGATGGTGACTTTCCTCGGCTCGAGTTCAATCTCTTTTCCCTGGCGCGCTAACTTATAAATACGTTTACCATCTTTTTTAATTGCAGAATGCATTGGGGGAACCTGGAGGATTTCACCCGTGAATGCCCTGGTTGCCCGCTGAAGTTCATCTTCACTGAGATCACCGACAGGCTTGAAATTTTCCGGTTCGCTTTCAAGGTCATAGGTTGGCGTGGTTGCGCCGAGGGTAAACGAACCGATATATTCTTTCTCGGCCGCCATATAATCATTGATCCGTTTAGTGAATTTACCGGTACACAGGATCAGGAGACCTGAAGCCAGCGGGTCCAATGTGCCTGCATGACCAATTTTACGGATCCTGAGCACATTGCGCACCTTTCTTATGACATCAAATGAAGTCCAGTCGTAAGGTTTATCAATCAACAGCACTCTCCCCTCTTCATATGTATTTTCCACCTGCTCCAAGTTTTTCGGGCGAAGATAAGGCAAGTTTCAAAAGTTATTACTTCGGGGAAGCTAATCTAAATTGCCTGGCGAGCCTTTAGTTCGAGGTATTTATTGACAGTGTTAATGGTGAGTTTTTCCGGCGGTGTTAAGATCGTGAAGATGCCGTGTTGCTGAAGCTCCTTTACCATCTGCCGTTTTTCAAACGCAAATTTTTCCGCGATGGTTTTTATATACAATGACTCAATATCGTTTCCCGGGTTGTCTGTCAACTGCTTCAATTCTGTGTTCTCAAAAAATACCACCAGCACCAGGTGATTTTTGGCAATGCTTCTTATATATGGTAACTGCCTTTGCAGGCCCGACAATGATTCAAAATTTGTGAACAGGATCACCAGGCTGCGGGAGGTGATCCGCATGCGCATATGAATCAGGACTTTTTCGAAATCGGTCTCGAGGAATTTTGTTTCCTGGTTATACAGTGTCTCCATGATGGTTGACATCTGGGCAGATTTCCGGTCAGCCGGTAGGAATTGATTTATTTGTTCCGCAAAAGTGAGGAGGCCGGCCTTATCCTGTTTGATGAGGGCGACCCGAGAAAGTATGAGTGTTGCATTGATCGCATAATCAAGCAGGGTCATTCCTTCAAACGGCATTTTCATTACACGCCCCTTGTCGATCAGGCAATAAACCTGTTGGCTACGTTCATCGGTATAATTGTTGACCATCAGCTGTCCACCCTTGCGTGCGGTCGCTTTCCAGTTAATGCTCCTGATATCATCTCCGGTAACATATTCTTTTATCTGTTCAAACTCAAGGCTATGGCCGATCTTGCGGATGCGCCTGCTGCCCGCTTCAGAGAGATTATTTGAATAGGCGATAATCTCGAAACTTCTCAGGTCAACAAAAGAAGGCATCACTCTTACTATGTCATTAGCGCCCGATTGAAAACGTCTCACCACCAGGTTCAGGGGTGATTTTACAAAAACATTGGTATCCAGGAAACGATATTCACCACGTTCAACCGGCCGTAACTGGTAGCTTATTTCAGTTTCGCCATTTCCGTCCAGCGATGTTTTCAATAAAAAATCTCTTTTCTGGAACTGGACCGGCAATTCATCAATTATCCTGAGGCTCGCCTTGAATGGAAACTGGTTGACAATTCGGATCTTAATAGTGTTCTGTTCACCATTGCTGAACCGTTCAGCCATTTGCCGGGTTGCAGTTACCGCATTTGAGGTAAAGAACAGGATAATATAATCCAATAAAACAAGCGCGACGAAAAGAAAAAACAAAAACTTCATCACGATGAACAAAGGAGGTAGCAGAAATGCCAGGGCAAACAAAGAGGCAATAATGGCCAGTGACCAGTAAAACCGGGTGCTGAAAAATAGTGAAGTAAGATAACGGTTCACAAGTGGCATTTATAAATATGATAGTAACTAATATAGATATGATAGTAACTAACGCGGAACCTCGATGCTTTGAATTAATTGCAGAATGACATCGTCCGTCTGCGCACCCTCCATTTCTTTTTCCGGCGATAGTACGATACGATGACGAAGCACATGAGGAACAATAAAAATAATATCTTCAGGTGTTACAAAGTCACGGCCACGCATAGCCGCTATCGACTTTGCGCCATTCAGTACACCTATCGAAGCACGCGGCGATGCACCGAGATAGATCGATTTATGGTTCCGCGTTCCGGAAACAATTGCAGTTATGAAATTGATCAGTTTGTCTTCTATATGAATCTCACGTACCTGGTTACGCAGCGCCGTTATCTGATCTGCAGACAAAACCGGTCCAACCTCGTTTAACTGGTTCTCCAGGCCGGAACGATGATGATGTGCCACAATACGAAACTCCTGTTCTGCACTCGGGTAACTTACTTCCACCTTGAAGAGGAACCGGTCAAGTTGGGCTTCCGGCAAATGATAAGTACCTTCCTGCTCAATCGGGTTCTGGGTGGCGAGCACCATAAAAGGGGCTGATATCGGGTAGGTTGTGCCATCAACAGTAACCTGCCTTTCTTCCATCACTTCGAAGAGCGCCGCCTGCGTTTTTGCTGGCGCGCGGTTAATTTCATCGATGAGTACAAGATGGCTGAAGATGGGACCTTTCCTGAACTGGAAATTAATGTCTTTGGGATTGAAGACCATCGTACCAATCACATCACTTGGCATCATATCTGGTGTGAACTGGATCCTTGAAAAATCTATGGAAACGGTTTTGGCCAGCAACTTTGCGGTGAGTGTTTTTGCAACACCGGGTACGCCTTCAATCAACACATGACCATCCGCCAAAATAGCCGCAAGCAATAATTCAATCATCTCTTCCTGCCCAACGATCACCTTGCCGATCTCAGCCTTCAGATTTTCCACTGACTGTTGTAAGGACCCGAGATCGGTGCGTTGTTCAAAAAAATTATCTTCCATCTTTGAATTTGATTTTAAACTTTTCTAGTTTCTGATTGAATGCCAGTAAGAGCTCATCGCTCACCAGGGGTCTTTCCTGAACTACCCTGATATGATTAACGAGATCTTTTACTTCTTCCGGGCTATGTCCTGATTTATAACTTAACTTTTTTTCGAACTGCTGATCAAGGTTGGAAGTGGTAATATTATAATGTTGTCTTACCTGTTCAAGAAAATGGGTCGTCATCTTGCCTGCCAGGTTTTTATTATCCTTGCGCTGCAAATAAAGGCGTCCTATGGTCTGCACAAAATCAACAGAAGCATTTTTCAGGGTCGGCTTCACGGGTATCACTCTTTGCTTCCTTTTTGATTCAAACAGATAGATCAGTAAAAACAGTAACAGCAGCAGCCAGATGGTCCATGCAAGCGCAGGTTGTTTCATCATCCAGCTGAAAGCTGAAAAATCGTTGTTTTCATTTCCGCTTCCGTTGCGATGATAGCGGAAGTATTCATCCCATATCACCTCATCTAAATGCGGTGGAAGATAAGACAGCGCCTGGTCATAATAATCCTTATTGTTTTTATGCAGCAGGAAGAAATTTGTAAATGCTGCCGGTGCGAGTTGTATAAAAAGTGAGCCCCCGCCTTCATAGGCGAATTTTACAAAGTTGGCTTTGTTGTCCTGGTTGAAACCCAGCACCTGGGTTATGTTATCATCGAATTTTTTGAGGTGGTTGTCGAGCTGACGTCCTGGGTAGGTAAACAATGTGGTATCATCTTCAACGGGGTGAATGAGCCGGAGCGTAAGCGAATCGTCCAGCGATTCAAACCCTGATTCGAACTGTGTTTTCAGTTTCAGGCTATCCATCAGGTTTTCTGAAAACTGCATAGCCGAGATAAAGATATGGTTACCCTCACTGATATAATTCATCATTGCCTGGAGTTCTCTCCGGTCGGGGGCAACTACTGGGGCAATGATGATCATGGCAGACTCACCAGGCCTGCTGCTATCCGGTTTCGGATTGGTAAGATTATCGAGGCTGGCAATATTGTATTTGTCGGGAGAGTTTTTGTTGATGCTGATATCAACGCCCGGGAATATGCGGGCAAGATTTTCATAGGCATAATAAGTACCATAAGGTATCTTATCATTTTTCCAGAAGGTAAGTTTCTCGTTTAACCTTTTTTCTTTCCGGCATCCAAAAAGCATGATGACGGCTACAACGAGTAACCAGCCGAAGGAGCTTACAACGGTCCTCATACTTTCAATGAATTTTGAAAGTGATTGAAGCTGTGCATTACAATATCGAATTGTTCATTGTTCAGCTGAAAATTGCCGTACCACACGTGTTCATAAGCGGAACTCAGGAATTCAAATTCTTTGCCTTTTGCATAGTTATTGACCAGGCGCCGGTAACTTTCATTGGTTGCCTGTGGATGAAAACTGATCCATCCTTTTTTATCAAGCAACTTCAGCGTTTTAAGGTATTGAAACCTGACTGCCGCCCGGTGCTCCTTTCTTGCAATAGCATCATTAATGAGGTCATCAAGATTTTCTTCCATCAAAGCAGCCTCATCGTGGTTTGGATTTGCTTTGACTTTTTTAGGAGAAGATTTGAAGATATAGAGGTTGTTAATGATAATCACTTTAACGATCAGGAAGATCGCGAGCCCGAACAAAAACAGGTAGATAAAATTCCTTACGGCTGGTCTTGCAAAGAAAACGCCGAGTTTCTCCCAAATGCTCCTTTCCGGATCGGGCGCGCGTTGCGGTTTTTTAATCCAGTATTCCGGGTCGTTTGCATATTCAAAATCCTTTTGCTTTTTCAACCGTGCCGGAATGCTGTCTGCAACTTTGCGAAAGGTGAGTGTATCAGGAATGCGCGGTCCCAACCGGGATGTGGCACCCAGGGAGGATCCGGGGAAATCAGCATCGTCATCAAAAGGAGTTTCAACTTCCTGGTGAGCAGAATCAATAATTAACAGCGTATCCGCCGGGTCGGCTTCCTGGCAAAAACCGCGCAGACCTGCCACAATCAAAAACAAAATGAACGTAGCTTTTTTAAATAGGCTCATCCTGGAATTTGTTTTTTGATGCGGCCAGCTGTTTACTTACCCTGATGGGATAAATGACAAAATACCAGGTAATAAAACTGATGGATGCGAGTAATATAGATGCGCTTATCAGCCTGGGC
Organism: Flavitalea antarctica; assembly: GCF_054461535.1. Taxonomy (NCBI): domain Bacteria; kingdom Pseudomonadati; phylum Bacteroidota; class Chitinophagia; order Chitinophagales; family Chitinophagaceae; genus Flavitalea; species Flavitalea antarctica. The sequence goes on along the minus strand of NZ_JBTLQG010000036.1, from coordinate 18,755 downwards.
ATAGTGGAATAACGGGTGATGAAGCCTTCGAGGAATGCTGCCATAATAAAAACGGGTATCAGGCCGATCATCAGCTTCAGCCCATCCTTTGTAGCTTTTCTAAGTGATTGGATGCGGCTCAGTGTGCCCGGGAACAATATGCCATTGCCCACTATAAGCCCTGCTGCGCCTGCAATGATGATGGCTGAAATCTCGAGAGTGCCATGGATCCAGATAACCAGCACGGATTGTAAACCTAGCCCCTTGGCAAAAAACATGTATTGGAAAGCTCCCAGCATAACACCATTTTTGAACAACAACCATACTGTTCCTATCGACAACAAAAATCCGGCTACAAAGGTTACAAAAGAAACCTTGATATTATTGACAGCAATCGCAACAAACATATTGAATCGTCCCTTGTCTTTGTAAACTCCAAACGGATCTCCGCGCGAAATGTTTTCATCGGTCATTTCAACATAGCTGTCGCCTAGTACACCTCTCACAAAACTATCATCATGTGCCGCAGATACGGCTGCCATAACTGCGAAGGAAGAAAAGATCAGGAATGCATAGAGTAGTTCTTTATGATGTCGACGAACGGTAAGTGGTAATTCTGTTTTCCAGAATTTCCAGAACCTTGAAGTTTCTTCTTTTTTATTCCGGTAGATACCAAGATAAATTCTTGATGCGAGCCCATTCAGGTATTGGGTTACTTTGCTGTGGGGATAGAAAGTTTTTGAGTAACCGAGATCATTGACCAGTTCAGTAAATTCCTTCGCCATCTCGTCAGGATCAGAATTGGTTTCATACTGGTATTGCTTCCACTTCTCAATATTTTTTTTAATAAAAAGTCCTTCTCTCACAGAGGAAATAATTTAATACTGCTGGATTGAATAAGTATGGCGATGCTCACTATTAAGGTTTTACCAATATACAATTTAGAATTATAACTATTAAATATTAAATTTATGATTGCATGGGATTGGTCAAACTCGATACAGGATTTAACATACAGGTAGAATTTGCGGTAACTCCATTTCATAAACGTCTTATTGCCTGGCTGACTGACCTGCTGGTTTGCTGGGTTTATGTTAAGATCGTTTCACTGATCTTTCATATCCCGTCGTTTTTTATCTGGACAGGAAACTGGCATTGGAAAGAGATCCTTCTCGGTATGCCTGTGCTGTTTTATCACCTGGTTTGTGAAATTGTCCTGAACGGTCAAAGCCTGGGTAAGAAACTGATGAATATCCGGGTTATCACTGCCCAGGGCGGCCAGCCGGGGATCAGCCAGTACCTTATAAGATGGGTATTCCGACTTATCGATTTTCCACTATTATTATTATTCAGCATTCTTAACAATGACCTTCCCTGGTATTTATTCCCCCTGGTATTTATTGGCCTGGCTGCTGTGATATTTTCTGAACGTTCACAACGTATAGGCGATATCCTTGCGGATACCATAATTATTGACCTGAAAAACCGGACATCATGGGAGGATACGGTATTCACCGAACTGGAGTCGGATTATCAGCCCAGGTATCCCATGGTGATGCAGCTTAGCGACCGGGACATCAATACACTCAAAAGCATCATCGAGTCAGTGAAAAAGAAGAATGACTATGAGCTCGCGATGAAAATTGCCGACCGTATCAAATCCAAATTAAAAATGGAAAGCGACCAGGATCCACCAGACTTCCTGAAGACACTGCTGAAGGACTATAATTATTATTCCTCCAACTAAAGCATTTACAGACCAAAACCTGCCAGATTTTCCAAGCGTTAGCTCATCTACCGGCCAGTTTTATTCCTTTTAATATAGTCAATCTGAAATACCGGAACATTGTTACATCATGCTTCCTAATGCAAACAAGCCAACGAGCAGGGCCAACGCGTATATTGACAGGATGACAATTGTAAAAATGCCGATGAACTTGAAACACGATTTGAGGTTTTCAAATGAGGCATTCAAAGTATCCTGGTCATTGTTGCGTAAAGCCACCTGCATTTTAGTAGCAAACCTGAACAGGTACAAACAGGGGAAAAAATAAATCAGCATAAATGCGCCCAGGAATACTATCTGGAAAAACGAGCCCGCATACATACTGTTTGAACCTCCATAAGCTGGATTGTTAAGTATTGTTGAGGAAAAACTTCCGGCAAAAATCAGGAACAGCATTGCGAGACCCATTCCGACAAATCCAACGATAGAAAGAAATTTTGACCATTTGGCAACTTCGCGGAGAAATACTGAACCGTTGTGATCTACGTGTAATTCGAAAAGGTTAGTGGATTGTTCCATAAAATTGGTTGGGGGTTAAAGGGTTATTTATTTTAATGTGTACAAAATAAGCATAATACCGCATAAATACAATCAACCTCTAACCCCCGACTTATACCGATCAATCCTTTAATAAGCCTGTGCAAACAATACCCTCTGGGTGCTTGGTTTACCCGTAAGCACACAACTGCCCTCCTCCTGTTCGTTGTTCAGGGGGATGCACCGGATTGTTGCTTTTGTAAGTTCCTTGATCTTATCTTCTGTTTCAGGGGTGCCGTCCCAATGTGCCGAGATGAAACCGGCTTTACTCTGCAGTACCGACTGGAAATCTTCCCAGTTATCGACCCGGGTAATATGCTCATCCCGGAAAGCAAGCGCCTTGTTATACATGGCCTGCTGAATTTCTTCGAGCAACGCGTTGATGGTATCGGTGAAGCCATCGAGTGAGATGGTCTGTTTCTCCCTTGTGTCACGGCGGGCGACTTCCACTGAATTGTTCTCAATATCACGGGCGCCGATTGCTACCCTGAGCGGTACACCCTTTTTTTCATACTCGGCGAATTTCCAGCCCGGGCGATTATTGTCGTTGTCATCAAATTTCACCCTTATGCCGGCTGCTTTAAGCTGTTTTACCAGCTCTGCGCCTTTTTCGTTGATCAGTACATTTTGCTCGGGTCCTTTATAAATAGGCACAATAACCACCTGCATAGGCGCAATTCTTGGGGGAAGTATTAGCCCCTCGTCATCGCTGTGAGCCATAACCAGGGCCCCGATCAGCCTGGTACTTACTCCCCAGCTGGTGGCCCATACATAATCCAGTTTGTTTTCCTTATCCGAAAACTTTACATCAAAGGCTTTGGCAAAATTCTGTCCAAGGAAATGAGAGGTTCCGGCCTGGAGGGCTTTGCCATCCTGCATCAGGGCTTCAATGCAGTAAGTGTCAAGGGCACCGGCAAATCTTTCACTTTCAGATTTCAACCCCCTGATCACCGGGAGCGCCATCCAGTTTTCAGCGAAATCGGCATACACATGAAGCATCTGCACTGCTTCAGCAACTGCTTCCTGGGCCGTGGCATGAGCCGTATGACCTTCCTGCCAGAGAAACTCTGCGGTACGGAGGAACAAACGGGTGCGCATTTCCCACCTCACCACATTTGCCCACTGGTTGATCAGCAATGGAAGATCACGGTAAGACTGGATCCAGCCCTTATAGGTGTTCCAGATGATGGCCTCGCTGGTTGGTCGCACGATCAGTTCCTCTTCCAGTTTTGAATCCGGATCAACCATCAATGAACCCTTTTTATCGGGATTTGCTTTGAGGCGGTAATGGGTCACAACCGCGCATTCTTTGGCAAAGCCCTCCGCGTTTTTTTCCTCGGCCTCAAAAAGGCTTTTTGGGACGAACAGCGGGAAATACGCATTTACGTGCCCGGTATCCTTGAACATTTTGTCCAGCGCATCCCGCATATTTTCCCAAAGCGCATAACCATAGGGTTTTATGACCATGCAGCCACGGACGGCTGAATAATCAGCTAGGCTGCCTTTAATAACAAGATCGTTGTACCACTGCGAATAATCCTGGCTCCTGGAAGTAATCTCTTTGCTCATAATTTCTCGTATAGTTCTTTTGTTATATGCACCAGTTGCGGCACAATATTTTTAAGGATATCTGATATCCGGGCGACATTAATAAGTTTTAATCCGGGAAAGATGAATCCAGCCCTCATGAACTGGTTCTCAGGTATTTATTAACCTAAATTTTAACAATCGCGGCCTGGCATTTTATTACCACTACACCTCATTTTGTTGTAACTTCATGAGGCTAACGCAAAAATAACAAGTTAAGCCGTAAAATATTAAAACACTTAAAATGAAGTCCGCATTCATATTTTCCAGTATAGTAGTAATTGCTTTAAGCAGTTGCTCATCTGTGTACAGGACCGCTCAGACTCCTGACGATGTTTATTTTTCACCCGGCCGCGATGAAGCTGCTGCCTATGTACAGACCGACAAAACTGAACCGGCGGGCAGATACAGGACCGACGATGGCGAATATCTTTCCCAGGACGACCGTGTGTTGAGAATGCGCGTGAGAAACCGCGGGATGTGGAGTGCTTTTGACGACTATGGTTATGGCGGAATGGGCTATGCAGGCATGCCATACATGGGCATGGGTTATAACAGCATGGCTTACGGCGGATATGGAGGATGGGGTTATGGTTACGGAAGTTCATTCGGATACAGTCCATGGACTTACGGAGGCCTGGGCCTTGGTTTGAGTTTCGGTAATTATTACAACAACTATTATGGTTGGAACAATTACTACAATCCTTATTATGGCGGAGGTGTGATTATCGGCAAACCTGGTCCAACGGCTAATACTCGCGTAAGAAGCTTCAACCCGAACACCTATTCAAACAGGTCTTTTAATAATTCGAATACAAGAGGTGCCACAGCGCGTCCGGGATCAACCCGTCCGGCTGGCCAAAGCGGATATAACAATTCCAACACCACAACGCTCGGAACAAGCATACGCCGCGTGTTCTCAAATGGCTCGAATAATAGTAACTCGAGGGCTGAAAATGGATCATATTATTCGCCAAATAATGACAGGCCGGTGAGATCATATTCTCCATCTTCCAGCAATAACTCCTCACCTGTTCGTACCCAGAGCACAGGTAGCAGTGGCGGCAGCGTTGGTGGTTCCAGTTCTTCTGGCGGCGGTGGAAGTACCGGTAGTCGTCCAGGCAGAAACTAAACAAATTATTTCGATACTTCATAATAAGGAGGAACACGATTTAAGGATTATCCTGAATTTTGATTCCTCCTTTTTTTGTGAGAATTATTTACAAACTGGTTTTGTGAGTCATCGCAGACGACTGCTGGCTGGCAATGTACCATACTCATTGATAGGTGGGCGATGTTTACTCACTAAGCCGCGAACGCTGGGGTGAATAAATCAAAAAGAAAATAACGACAATCGGAGAAGCAATATGAAAAGGATAGTTTATGTATTAGGAATGGTAATTTGTTCACAGCAATTAACTGCCCAGGTTCCTGAGGATGCGATCAGGATGAGCTGGAACACTCCCTCGGGAACAGCGAGAAACCAGGCAATCGGCGGAGCGATGGGTTCGCTGGGTGGTGAGATCACAACCTTGTTTGTGAACCCGGCAGGTTTAGGGATGTATAAAAAAGGAGAGTTTGTTATAAGCCCTGGCGTCAGTTTTAATAAAGGGACCGGTATCTATCGCGGAACGGAAGCAAACTCTGACAACATCACAAAATTCAATTTCGGTACAACAGGTTTTGTTTTGAGCTGGGCAGATAACAACAGCAAATGGAGAAATAAGACTTTTGGCATAGGTATTAACCGCATGGCTAACTTCAACAACACGCAGTATTATAAAGGCCAGAATAATTATAGTTCCTTCTCTGAATCGTTTGCAGAAGAATTTGCAGCTTCGGGACTTGATATATCTACAACCTTATATGACGCTCCCCTATCGCTTGGAACCAAACTTGCTAACTATACCTACCTGATCGATACAGCAACCATCACGGGTCAGACTGAGGTGGTGGGCCTGCCCCTCAGAGATGCAACGATCAAAAATACCGCCGTCTTATTCGACCAGGAAAAAACAACAACCACGAAAGGCGGCATTACTGAACTTGCATTTGGTTTTGCAGCCAACATGGATGATAAGATCTATTTCGGGGCCGGGTTAGGCGTTCCGATTATGAACTACAAACGCAGCTTTGTATTACGTGAGACAGATGCCACCGGTGTTACCAACAACAATTTCGGATATGCTGAATATCTTGAAGAATATGAATCAAGTGGTGTCGGGATCAATGCTAAGCTGGGCGTAATTTTTAAACCAGCAACGCAACTGAGAATTGGTTTAGGGATTCACACTCCATCATGGTATGCCCTATCCGAACAAACTACCGGTCGGATTGAAACCGATCTTGAAAATTACTTTCCCGCCGGGAGAAATGTCCGGGTGGCAACGGCTGATTCTATCTACACTCAATTTGGATATGGCATACCGGAATACCAGTATGATATGGTTACACCTTGGAAATTTATGGTCAGTGGTGCCTATGTTTTGCACGAAGTGGAAGATGTTACACAGCAGAAAGGTTTTATTACTGCGGATATTGAATACGTTACTCATGGCTCGTCAAAGTTCCGTTCAACTGATGATCAACAAAACGAAGATTACTATGATGCCGTAAATTCAACGGTAAAAGATGTTTATAAGGGAGCCTTTAATTTCCGTGTGGGTGGCGAGTTGAAGTTTAATACGATCATGGGCAGACTTGGTTTTGCGTACTATGGTAATCCATATGAGGAGAAGTCATTCAAATATGGAGAAACCGATGAAAATACTTTGAAACCAAGAAGGATGAATATCAGTGGCGGCCTCGGTTATCGCAACCGCGGAATATTTGTGGATCTCACTTATGTTCATAGCCTGAACAGGGATGTAAACTTTCCTTATCGCCTCACTGATAAAGACAACACTTATGCAGCTTTGAAGGAAAGCAATGGGACGGTGTTGCTGACGCTCGGGTTTAAGTTCAGATAGGGTTTTTTTTGTCGGAGATAATGATTGAAGTGTTGCCTGTGAACATTCGTTCATGAAAGTTATCCAGCGGTTGAGGATGGACTGGGCTGAGCATTAATAATCATTCATATCCCTTCATCGACCTGTAGTTAATGGCCCGGGCTGGCTGACCATTAATAATCATTCATACCCCTTTATCGACCTGTAGTTAATCGCCCGGGCATCATTAATATCATTCATAAGTAATCATCCAGCGGTAGTTCGACATCCGGTGCGAACCAGCGTATTTCAGGGTCTTTTCGGAACCAGGTCATTTGCCGTTTGGCATATTGACGCGTATGGATCTTTATATTTTCTATAGCGGTGTCAAGATTAACTTTTTGTTCGAGGTAGTCAAAGATCTCTGTATAACCAACCGTTCTCAGCGGTGGAATCGATTTATAAGGGACGAGGTTTTTCACTTCGTCAACGAGCCCGGCTTCGATCATCTGGTCGACCCTTTTTTCAATTTGCTTGTGTAAGATCGCTTTGGGTGGGACAATACCGAATTTAAGAATATTGAAATCTCTTTGTTTCTTGTTATTGGTCTGAAAGTGCCGGATCGACTGGCCTGTAGCCTTAATAACTTCCAATGCCCTTAACAAACGATGGGGGTTCTCAACTTCACCACTGGCATAATACAAAGGGTCAAGCCTGCTGACTTCCTCTTGGAGCCATGCCAGCCCAAGATTATTGTAGCTGGCATTTATCTCTTCATGTAAGGCGGGATCTACAGGTGGTATATTATCAAGTCCCTCGCAAAACGCCTTAATGTAAAGACCGGTGCCGCCGACCATGACCGCCATATCATTTTTTGAAAATATCTTTGCCGCGGCATTGAGCGCATAGGCCTCAAAGTCAGCTGCGTTTGCCGGCTGGTGAATAGAATGGCTGTTGATAAAATAATGATGAACGCTTTGCAATTCTTCCGGCGAGGGCTTTGCGACGCCGATGTCCATCTCGCGATAACATTGCCTGGAATCAGCAGAGATGATCTCTGTTTGCAGATGTCGGGCAAGCCTTAGCGCAACTGCGGTTTTACCGGCGGCAGTGGGACCAGCAATGATAATAACCGTTTTGTTCATGTGTTGTGGAACGACCTCCTGGTTATCGGGGACGAGGTTTATCAGATCTCTTCTTTATCATCCACTGCTTCTTCCTGGTCGTTATCGGTATCAGACAAGCCATCATCTTCCCCCTCTTCTCCAAAACCTTCGGTTCCGGCAGTGAGATCGTATTTCTCTTCCATCTCCGCAAGCTTGTCACCTACCAGCCCTTTTGTGCCGTACTGTGATGGAGCGATTCCTTCTGTCTTAACAATCACGGGATAATCCAGCTTTGGATTTTCTTCTTTGGAAACATTGATCAGTTCGATCTGGAAGTGCCAGTTTCGTGCGAAATCATATAGATAGGTAAATCGTTGATTCGGATCCTTGATCTCTGTACCAATAGGCGTTTCTTCCATGATCAGTGGTGGCACCTTATATGGCTTGTCATATTTTTCCAGGCTGATCTCCCTTCCCTTTACCCATTGATCATTGCTCCTGGTAAAAGTTGCCTGGTGTTTGTTATCAAATTCATAGGCTTTCAGGATTGCCTGGTGCAATTGCAGAAACGTCTGCTTATGCTTGATTGCAATGTCGCGGTAGATACTGTCATCCTCCTCAAAATATACCCTGAATTTTAATATCGCCATCCTGATTTGATTTGTGTAAATAAAGCCGGAAAAAATTAAGCTTCAAATGTAATATAATATTCACAACTATTGTACCACCGGAGCGGTTCCAATCATATTTGGCTGATCGAAACAAATGTGCTAACCGTTAATGGTGATGCCCATTTCGCCGGCCTTGGCCAGCATAAACGCATAGGCTGACTCATAGCTGTTTTCAATTTCGCCATCAAGGATGGCTTCCCGGATGGCATTTTTAAGATCTCCGACTGGACGGGAAGGAGGCAATTTAAAAATGTCCATGATCATTTCGCCGGTGATCGGTGGTTGCCAGTTCCGGAGCTGATCTTTTTCTTCAACCTCTTTCATCCTCTCACGAACATGTTCAAAGTTTTCCAGGTAACGTTTTACTTTCTGTTTGTTTTTTGAAGTGATATCTGCCTCACAGAGCATCATAAGTGCTTCAATGTCTTCGCCGGCATCAAACAAGAGCCTGCGAACCGCGGAATCAGTAATATTTTCCTTGGTAAGGCTTATGGGCCGGAGATGCAGTTCCACCAGTTTTTTTACCAGCCGCATTTTTTCGTTCTGCGGCAGTTTCAGTTTTGTAAAAATTTTTGGCACCATTCTGCCACCGAGTGTTTCATGGCCATGAAAGGTCCACCCATGTCCTTTTTCAAACTTTTTTGTTGCTGGTTTGGCGATATCATGTAATAACGCTGCCCATCTCAGCCAGAGATCATCGGTATTTTTGCTTATGTTATCAATCACCTGCAAGGTGTGATAGAAATTGTCTTTATGCCCATGCCCGTCAATATATTCTGCACCGGCCAACTCCGTCATCAGCGGAAAGATGATATGCAGCAAGCCCGACTGGTACAAAAGGTCCAGCCCAATAGATGGTTTTGAACTCAGCAGAATTTTGTTCAGTTCTTCGGTTATACGTTCCTGTGAAATGATCCTCATCCGGTGAGCATTGTCTTTTATTGCCTGGAAGGTTTTTGCTTCGATAGTGAAATGCAATTGAGAAGCAAACCTGATGGCGCGCATCATCCGCAGTGGATCATCGCTGAAGGTCTGAAGCGGATCGAGCGGAGTCTGGATGATCTTTTTTTCAATATCATAAACACCGCCAAAAGGGTCGATCAGTTTACCGTAATCGGATTCGTTGAGGCTGATGGCGAGCGCATTGATGGTAAAATCCCGGCGTTCCTGGTCATCTTTCAGTGTCCCTGGTACCACTTCCGGGTTGCGGCTATGATAGCCATAACTTTCGCGCCTGGCACCAACAAATTCCATTTCGAAGTCTTCAAGTTTGATTTGTGCGGTACCGTAAGTTTTGAAAAAAGCAACTGAGGGTTTTGGTGAAAATCTTTCGGCTACTTTATGGGCAAGAAAAATACCATCGCCGATACACACGATATCAGCATCCTTTGTTTTGCGGCCGATGATCTTGTCACGCACGAAACCGCCGATAAGATAACAGGGAAAACCCGCATCTGCTGCCGCATGTGCCACCTTTTTAAATATGAATAGTTCCTTCTCTGAACAATCAATCTCCATTTTGCAAATGTACGAAGGAGCTTGTTAACCGAATACGTGCTGAAGTAATTGTTCATCCTTTATATCAAAGGCACATTTGAAATGCCCGAGCGGACAGGCATCGCGACCGTGTAATCCGCATGGCCTGCAGGCGAGCGGATATGGCACTTCCACGATATGGCTGTTGTCTGATAAGGGACCGAATCCAAATGAAGGCAGCGTGGAACAATAGACAGCAGTGACCGGTGCATTTACTGCAGAGGCAAAATGCATGGGTGCAGAGTCGTTCACATAGTTCATCAATGCATCTCTCATCAATGCTGCTGACTGGAGAAAATTAAGATGGCCGCAGAGATTGATCACAGAACCCTGGGTACTTTTTGCGATTATTTTCTCTCCCCTTTCCTGGTCGGATGGTGCACCGAGTAAGTAGATATTGTATTGTGGCGGCACCTGGTCTATGAAGCTTACCCATTTATCTACCGGGTATTGTTTGGTAAACCAGATTGATGAAGGTGAAACAGTGATGTATGGCCGCAGTTTATATTGTGCTACCCTGTTTTCATCAGCGGATGTTGGATAAAGCACGGGTTTCTCCGGAACATCATCGGTGAATGAACTGATGAGCCGGACATTACGATCAATCTCGTGATGTATTTTGTCTTCGCTGCCGATCACATGTCCGACTTTTTGGGTGAAAAAAACACTCAGGGGATTTTTATCGAACCCGATCTTTTCAGCTGCGCCGGAGAAGGCGGTAAGCATTCCCGTGGCAGCAAATCGCTGTACATTGATGATCTTATCGTAACCGGTTTTCCTGATCTTTTTCAGGAGCTTATACAAGTTGATATTTTTATTTGACTTTTTATCCCAGATCAGTACTTCGCGGAGATAAGGATGCCCCAGGAGTAAACCTTCATTGCCTTTTCTAAGGAGGAAGTCAATTTTCGCTTCCGGGAAATAGCGATGTAATTTTTCGATGAGACCGGTTGCGAGCACAACATCACCAATAAATGCGGTTTGTATGATCAGGATTTGCTGCATGGAGGCGCAAAGTTACGAAATGTGGAGTTGATGTGATGTATCCGGCAAACCGCATTTAATCGCGCAACACCTTCACTCCCGTTTTTTCGTCCCAACGCACGACCGCTGATGCCTGCCTGGAACTGTTATCGTCCTGGCGATAGTTTACTATATAATCAACCCCGTTTTTTATCGCGTCAGCAACTTCGGAAAAATTTGACGGCGTTTTTTCACCCGCAATATTAGCCGAGGTAGACACAATTGGTTTACGGAATCGTTTGATAAGGTGACGACAGAAATCTTCTTTTACAATGCGGATAGCGATGGATCCGTCACCGGCAACCAGGTTATCGGCCAGGCCGATGGCACCGTCATAGATAACCGTTGTTGGTTTGGTTACTGTGTCGAGATAGTTGAATACAGCGAGATCAACATGAGCCACATATTGGATCAGGTCACGTTCATCCGCAATCAGGACGATCATTGATTTTGATTCTTCGCGTTTTTTCAGCTGAAAGATCTTTTGTACTGCTGAAGGATTAGTGGCATCGCAGCCGATACCCCAGACGGTGTCTGTAGGATAAAGTATAATTCCACCTGCGTGTAATACCTGCAGGCAATTTTCCAGGTCGTGCGAGAAGTCCATTATTGTAAACTTGAAATCCGTTGTTAGGTGGATCGCCGCAAAGTTAAATGAATTACTTATGGAGACAGCCTGGTTGATTATTATGGAATTCGCGGGACCATTATGATCTTTTATCATTTAGGGACGGCAGGGGTTATGAGTATTGCATTTCCGACGGACATAATGTTCTTTCATTATCGCGCCTGTGGGGGGTACTCTACCAGCATTTTCTTTCGGCCTTTACACACTTTCATCATTTGGAAGATGGCCGGGGTTAATTATTGGTCAATTCGCAGGGGACAAATATATTCTTTCATGTATTAGACGATAGCCAGTGAATTTGACCGATTTAACCGGACTTCTTTATGTTTGCACAAAATTTTAATAAATGGAATTGAAAAATCTGGTAGCGGAAGCCTGGGCGAATCGTGATCTTTTGCAGGATGAAAAGCATAAATCGGCAGTAAAAAATGTGATCGAGGAAGTTGATAAGGGGCGTCTGCGTGTGGCTTCACCCGGTGCTGATGGCTGGCAGGTGAACGAATGGGTGAAACAGGCCATTCTTATGTATTTTGGTATTCAGACCATGCAGACCTGGACCATTCCTCCCTTCGAGTTTTATGATAAGATGCTGCTGAAATCTGACTATAAATCATTGGGTGTGCGTGCTGTGCCGCATGCAGTGGCCCGTTATGGTGCTTTTGTTGGGAAAAATGTGGTGCTGATGCCTTCTTATGTCAACATCGGTGCTTACGTGGATGAAGGCAGTATGGTTGATACCTGGGCGACTGTCGGAAGTTGTGCGCAGATCGGGAAAGGTGTGCATTTAAGTGGTGGAGTTGGTATCGGCGGTGTATTGGAGCCTTTACAGGCAAGCCCGGTTATCGTGGAAGATGGATGTTTTATCGGCAGCCGCTGTATAGTTGTTGAGGGAGTGATCGTAGAAAAAGAGGCGGTACTTGGTGCAAACGTAGTGCTCACAAAAAGCACAAAGATCATTGACGTGAGTGGTGACGAACCCGTTGAGTACCGTGGTCGTGTACCGGCAAGAAGCGTCGTAATTCCGGGCACCTATGCAAAAAAATTCCCTGCGGGCGAATACCAGGTTCCCTGCGCGCTGATCATTGGCCAGCGTAAGCCAAGCACGGATCTTAAAACAAGTCTGAATGACGCTTTGAGGGACTTTAATGTGAGTGTATAAATTGAGCGCTCATGACTACCGAACCCGGGGAAAACAATAATACCAGGTTGACGAAAGATGCACAGGCCGGAGAAGTCGCCGGCGATGCAAGCGACTTTCCCGGTAACCCGGTGGCAGATGTCGCTAGCGCCCCCGGTGCATCGACCGTTGAACCAGCCGGAGCGGACGCAGGGAGTGCAGATACTCCGGCCGGTAACCCGGTGGCAGATGTCGCTAGCGCTGCCGGTGCATCGACCGTTGAACCAGGCGGAGCGGTCGCCGGGAGTGCAGCAATTATCCGGAGCAATACCGTAACTCTTGCTGGCTTCCTGATCACCTTTTTCGGATCCATCCTGTTCTCAACAAAGGCAATCATCGTAAAGAAAGCTTTTGCCGACACCCCAATGGACGTATTAAGTTTGCTGGCTTTGCGAATGCTGTTTTCATTACCTTTTTTTGTGGCTGCCGCCATATTAACGAGTAGTGACAAAACCAATTTGCGCTTGACCGGTCGGCAATGGCTAACCGTAATTGTGCTGGGATTATTCGGGTACTATCTGAGCAGTTTGTTTGATTTTATAGGTTTGCAGTATATCTCAGCCGGGCTTGAACGGTTGATCCTGTTTTTATATCCCAGCTTCGCTGTATTGATCAATACTTTTTTCTTCAAACAAAAGATCACCCGGATCCAGATTGCAGCGCTTGCCCTAACATACCTGGGCATTGTTATAGCTTATATCGGAGAAATGAGAATTGAATCCGGTAATCCCAACTTCATCCTGGGTAGTTTGCTGATATTTCTTTGTGCCATCACCTACTCTATTTATATAGCCGGCAGTGGCAGGATCATTCCTGTTATCGGTGGGAACAAATTCACCGCCTATGCTATGCTCGCCTCGACTACGGGCATCTTCACACATTATTTGTTGCGGGGAGATTACCAGCAATTAAACGGCGGAAGTGATTTTTGGATTTATGGAATGTTGTTGGCCCTGATGGCAACGGTTATTCCTTCTTTTATGATTTCGAATGGTATGAAAAGGATTGGCTCCAATAACGTGGCCATTATTTCAAGCATCGGACCGGTATCGACAATCATCCAGGCACATTTTATACTTGGGGAAAGAATCATTGCCGCCCAGGTGTTTGGGACTGCACTGGTTATATCTGGAATCCTGTTGACTGCCTGGAAAAAGAAGCCTTCTTTGGAGCCGGAAGCGAATAAGGCCAGCTACAAGTGAACAATCCTTCGACGTTGGTGAACAATCCTTCGACGAATGAGAAAAATCTCAAGAAAACCAGCGATTTAGAAATAATTCCCTGTTGAGATTTGGGACGACTTTTCAAACTTCCCTATATTTGCACCCCTGAATAGATTTTTCGGAATCTATAAATGATGCCCAGGTGGCGAAATTGGTAGACGCACTGTGTTCAGGTCGCAGCGTTCGCAAGGATGTGCTGGTTCGAATCCAGTCCTGGGCACTTGGAAGTCTTGTAGGTCATTGATTTACAAGGCTTTTTTTATGTCTTGATGTCGTTTTTTCCCGCTTTTTTTCGCTTTCTACCACTCAAAACGACACATAAATGACACATGACCAAAAATTAGCTACCGTCAGCACACGACCAGCACGCCAGCAGCACACGACCAGCACACTTTTGATCGTTTTTCAGGATTCGCGTCCGCTGAAACACTCTCCGAAATATCATAGTATTCGCTTGAATGGCAGTCCAGAACTTTGTTTGCGGGTCATGACATCCTATGACACACTTATTCATTTTTTGTGTGTCACGGTCTCACAAATGACACATAACTTGACACGCTTTTTGGAACGCTAAAAATTGTGAGTTATGGACTTTGTGAAAAGGAACAGCCAAGATGGAAGCCGGAGCTATTTTTATTATGACTTTGGCCGCAAAGCAGGACAGCGACCAGCGACCGGAATTTTTATTTATAACAAGCCAAAAACCCAGGTTGAAAGGAATCACAACAAAGAGGCACTGGCGTTATTGGACTTGAAGAAGTCACAACTGATTTTGGAGCATCAGTCAACAGGAACCGGCTATATCCCCTCCCATAAATTCAAGCCGAACTTCCTCGACTTTTATCGAGAGTATGTCGAGAAGAACAAGCGGGCCGGTAATCGCCATATGGAAGGAAGTCTAAAGCATTTCCGGACGTTTTTGAAGACTGACTATCTGAGTACGATAGAGGTGACGGAAAACCTTTGCAAACGGTTCAGGCAATACCTGCTCGACAGGTTTACTGGTGATACACCGGCAAATTATTATGCACGGTTTAAATGGGTGCTAAAATCTGCCACCAAAGAAGGTTACTTCCGGTATAACCCGAGCGAGAATATTAAGACGAAATCTAATCCCAGTAAAAAAAGTTGAAGGCTAATCTCGAAGTGGAGGAATATACCAAGCTGCATGTTACTCCGTGTTGAAATGCAGAGGTGCGGGAGGGTTTCATTTTTTCATGCTATACGGGTCTTAGGTATGTCGACGTAAGGTCGTTAAGATGGAAAGATTTAGCAGGAGACGAGTTAATTACAAGAATCATCAGAAGAAGACCGGTCAGCCGGTTATACTTTCGCTTCACTCGGTTGCAAAGGCGATCCTGGCAAAAAGACGCAAAAAGCTGCCGGAGGAAGCCGGGGAAAGAAAAGTTTTTTCTTTGCCCAGCAATGACGGTTGTAATAGAGTATTACAAGAATGGATGAAGAGTGCGAGGATAGAGAAGCAAGTGACCTGGTCTTGTGCGAGATTGAGTTTTTCGATATTACTACAGGATAAAAATGTCGATGACGCTACTGTGGCATATTTAATGGGCCATACATCCAAGTGAGAACCACTTACAAAAGGCACCGACCGAAGGATCAAGCGACCATCATTTCATTATTGCCAAGTATCGAGACAATTCCTGCTAATCATTAGGGGTTATGGAAAGCTGTTATGTAAGCAGACACCGTTATGACGGTTATGAACGTCTGAATCATCGAATTGAATTGGACGAGTCAGTGTACTAAAGCATGTCACTACGGATGAGACGGTTTCAGGTTTGAATCCTGACGCGGTCACAACTACAGATATCAAATGATATCAGATCCCAGCAAAACACCTGATTTTGCTGGGTTTTTTGTTGTCGGGTATATCAAAAAATGTCAATCTGTTGCATAATTCCAGTGAACTAACCGGTGAACTGGTCACATGTTGAAACCGCAGTTCACTGGATTTCGCCGCATCGTACTACCAGTTTGCATTTACAAAGATCACAGTTAGGAAAAACTGTGAAAAATTCTAGTTGATTTGAGCAAAATTCACAGTCAAAATTCACCGCTTTTTTTATCTTAAAAAATTAACGATGAATAAGAAACACAGTTTTGCAGTATTGGCATTTTTGAGAAAGGTTAAAAGTGCGGATACCGGAAATGCCGAGTATATATTCGCATTACAGTCGACTCCACACCCACTGAGGTATCTACCAGGATCAATGTTCCAAAAGTCAAATGGAACTGTCAAAAGGGTCGAGTTAACGGTACTAGCGATGAGTCGAAACGGCTCAATGCGGGCATCGTCACCTTCGAACATCGGATTCAAGAGATTTATAATCGCTTTCTCGAACAAGGGAAGATTATCAGTGCGGAATCCATAAAAAACGAATTAGTTGGTTTGGACCACAAAAAACGACTCCTTTTGGCACAATTTCAACTAGTAGTACAAGACATGGAAATCAGGGAGAATTCTGGCGTTGCGAAAGGCACTGTTAAGAACTGGAAAGTTACCAATGGCCATCTAAAAGAATTTCTCCGCGATCATTGCCGTCTAAGAGACATTGCTTTCCACCAGCTTGACCTACGATTTATATTGGACTTTGAAAGATTCGCAAGAACCAGATGGTCGTGCGGAAACAATGCGGCATTGAAACATATTGAGCGCATTCGAAAAGTGGTCAAGACAGCGGTAATCAATAATTGGCTGATCAAAGACCCTTTTTTAGGCTTCAAAGGAAAACAAGAGAAATCTCACAGAACTTTCCTGACAAACGATGAGCTATCTGCGATTCAAACCAAGGAGCTATATGTTGAACGGCTGGAAAGGATAAGAGACATATTTGTTTTTTGTTGCTACACGGGACTGGCACATGTCGATGTGGTAAACCTGACGTTTGGGAACATTGTTGTTGGCATCGATGGCAAAAAGTGGATTTATACTTTTCGTCAGAAAACAAATACCAAGTCGAATGTTCCCTTATTGCCAGCAGCTATGGAAATTTTGAAAAAATATCGACCTGAAAATGCAACGGCTGACTCAAGAGTACTTCCTGTTATTACAAACATTAAGACCAATGCCTATTTAAAAGAAATAGCAACCCTTTGCGGGATCAGTAAGAACCCTACTTTTCACATGGTCCGGCATACTTTCGCCACTACTGTCACTTTAACAAACGGAGTGCCAATAGAAACAGTCAGTAGAATGTTAGGTCACACAAAAATCACAACGACGCAGATATATGCCAAGGTTTTGGAAAGTAAGGTAAGCGAAGACATGAATCACTTGGAGGAAAAGCTTTTGGAACGGGGGTAATTGAAGTTCAGAATTGTATCTTACTTTTTGCGGCGGAACGAGAGACATTTTTAGGTATTCGTTAAAAGCACCTGTAGCGTTACCTCTGAATCATTTTTACTCACTGGTAAAGCAGATGTTCGAAGTTTAGATGTACGTAAGAACGCAGCGGTCCCAATTGCCTTTCATGAAAGACTCACCAAATCACTCACCAGATTTTGATATTTCTTGCAACAAAACGATTATGCCAAAAACGAAAAGATCTTGGCTGGAAGTCAAAAAAATCATAAGTGTCAGGAACTGATAAAAAAGCAGGTTAATTTGGCAAGTAGCAATTATGACAGCTGGAAGAATGTTGAGACGGTAGTATAGTAGATTCAGAAAGCCCCTTCGGCAACTTCCTTCTCCAGGTTTCAATTGGTGGTAGGTAAGCGCAACGTGATAAACCACCTAATTGCTCAAAGTAAGAGATGGCGATAGGGAATCTCGGCGAAAAATGGGATGATGAATCAAAAATGATATTCTGATCGTTGTGCCATTATCATTTTCGATGGCAAAGTTGCCATTTAAATCTTCGCTCAAACCAGCCATAAGGCTCATACCCAACGAACCCGCCTTCTTTATTTCTAAATGTGTAGGAATCCCAACTCCATTATCTGAAACACATAGCAAATATTCGAGTGGCCCCATTGCAGAAAGTAAAATGGAAACGATCGATTTCTTCCATCAGGAAACGCGTATTTAATCGTGTTAGTAATTGACTCATTAAGAATCAAACCGAGGGGGACTGCATGGCCTATGTCTATCTCAACTGGCTTTATATCGTATGCAAAACGAATCAGTGGGCCTGTATCGAAACTATCACAGAGGTAGGTTACCAATTCCCGGATATAAACAGACATTTCAATTGAAGAAACGTTATCAGTGTTGTATAACTTCTGATGGATAAGTGACATCGCCTGGAGCCGATGCTGGCTGTCATGTATGGCTGTCAGCGCATCTTTGTTATCAATGTATGCGCACTGTGAACTAAGCAAGCTCATTACAATGTGGATTGTTCTTCACGCGGTGATGGATCTCCCTCATAAAGGTAGATTATTTTGTTATAGTTGCTCATAGGCTTCCGGGCTGTGATACTGTATCCCTGAATGCAATCGTTTTCTGTTATAATACGCTTCAATGTATTCAAAAACGTCGATGCGGGCATCTTCAATGCTCTCGTAGTGTTTGCCTTGGATTAGCTCTGCTTTCAATCTGCTGAAGCAGGATTC
>NZ_JBTLQG010000035.1:0-63119 GCF_054461535.1 Flavitalea antarctica | reverse complement strand
TCCAAACTTCAACGTAACGAGGATAGACCGTGCAAGTGGAAAGTTTATGTCAAGGCGTTCGTTGAGCTCTCCAATGGGTATGGGCTATGAGTATCTACAGGCGAGACCTTCTGATAAAATTGCAGGTATCGTTCCTTTATACAAAGGACGTTATGATATGCTTGAAGATGTTATCGCAGCTACAAAAGATACCGACCAGAAACTAAAAGCCAAGTCAGTAGAACCGGGTAAGTACGACCTGGTGCTTGATCCTTCTCATCTCTGGTTAACTATTCATGAATCGGTTGGTCACCCCACCGAACTTGATCGTGTGCTTGGATATGAAGCCAATTATGCCGGTACTTCTTTCCTGACGCTTGATCGCTGGAAAACGAAAAACTTCAAATTCGGAAACGAACTTGTAAATATTGTCGCAGATAAAACACAACCCGGATCACTGGGTGCAGTAGGTTATGATGATGAAGGTGTAAAATGTGGTAAATGGGATCTTATCAAAGATGGCAAACTGGTAAACTTCCAGGCCATCCGCGACCAGGCACATATCATAGGCCTCAATGCATCACAGGGATGCTGCTATTCCCAGAGCTGGAGTGATGTTCAGTTCCAGAGAATGCCGAATGTATCCCTGCAGCCGGGCAAAACGAAGCTTAGTGTTGATGACATGATCAAAAATGTTGAGAAGGGTATCTATATAATCGGCGACGGATCGTTTTCGATTGACCAACAACGTTATAACTTCCAGTTCGGTGGTCAGAACTTTTACGAGATCAAAAACGGCAAGATCGTTGGCATGCTGAATGACGTTGCATACCAGGCCAACACACAGGAGTTCTGGAATTCCTGCGGGGCTATCTGCGATGCTTCGGATTATCGCCTCGGTGGCGCATTCAATGATGGCAAGGGTCAGCCAGCGCAGAGCAATGCGGTATCACATGGCAGCGCCACCACGAGATTCAATGGTGTAAATGTGATCAATACTGCAAGAAAAATCGGGTAGGTAACACTCAAACAGTCAACATTGAAAAGAAGAGATTTTTTATACTTATCAGGAATGGGTGTCGGTGCATCTATGATGCAGAGTATACCGGTTCTCGGTAACCTCAGGTCACCTGAGCAACTGTTAAGCCCGGTTGATACTGCACTTAAGAAACAACTTGCTGATGTTGCATTAAACACGGCTAAATCACAGGGCGCGACCTATGCCGATGTTCGCATAGGCAGATATCTTAACCAGTCATTGGCCACCAGGGAGAAGCGGGTTCAGAGCATTGCCAATACTGAATCGTATGGCATGGGTATCAGGGTAATTGCCAATGGAAGCTGGGGATTTGCATCATTAAACAATCTTGACAAAGACAGTATTGCAAAAGCCGCAACTGCTGCGGTGCGTATAGCAAAGGTGAACTCAAAGCTTTTAACAGAGCCGGTTCAGCTTGCACCACAGAAAGGTTATGGTGAAGTGAGCTGGAAAACGCCGATCCAGAAAAACGGATTCGAAATTCCAATTAAGGAAAAGCTCGACCTGTTGCTTTCTGTGAATGCAGCGGCTATGGAAGGCGGTGCCAACTTTGTAAACTCATCACTGTTCCTGATCAATGAACAGAAATATTTTGCATCTACAGACGGATCATATATCGACCAGGATGTACATCGCCTCTGGCCGACATTTACCGTTACGAAGATAGATGCTAAATCAGGTGTCTTCCAGACAAGGAATGCATTAAGTTCCCCGATGGGTATGGGATATGAATATCTTACCCCGGATAAGTCAGAAGAAATCAACGGCATATTTACCCTGTACCGGAACCGTTACAATATGCTGGAAGATGTGAAGACTGCTACTGAACATGTAAAACAAAAACTCACCGCCAGGCCGGTAGAAGCAGGTAAATATGATCTGATCCTCGATCCAACCAACCTCTTTCTTACCATTCACGAATCAGTCGGACATCCGACTGAACTTGATCGTGTACTGGGATACGAGGCAAACTATGCAGGCACATCTTTCCTTACCCTGGATAAATGGCAGTCAAAGAAATTCAACTTTGGAAGCCCCAAAGTAAATTTCCTCGCAGATAAAACGCAGCCCGGATCCCTGGCAGCAGTGGGCTATGATGATGAAGGCGTAAAATGCGGAGAATGGGATATTATAAAAAACGGAATACTGGTTAATTACCAGACCATCCGCGACCAGGCTCATATCCTGGGTCTTAAAGCTTCACAGGGATGTTGTTATGCAGATGATTGGAGCAGCGTACAGTTCCAGCGCATGCCGAATGTATCATTGCAACCAGGCACCCAGAAGATGAGCGCCATGGATATGATCAAAAATGTTGAGAAAGGAATTTATATGTTAGGTCGAAATTCCTATTCAATAGACCAGCAACGTTATAATTTTCAGTTCAGCAGTCAGCTGGCATTCGAAATAAAAAATGGTAAGATAGAAGGCATGTTGCGTGATGCGTCTTACCAATCAAATACGCAGGAATTCTGGAATTCCTGCTCGGCAATTGCAGACAAAAGTGATTACCGTTTAGGCGGTTCATTTTTCGACGGCAAGGGCCAGCCCGGACAGGTGAGTGCAGTGTCGCACGGATGTTCCACCACCCGGTTTAATGGAGTAAATGTGATCAATACAGGTAAAAAAATATAATTCACTATGGCAATCATTTCAAAAGATGAAGCGCAAACAATACTAAAAAAAGTTTTAAGCTTCTCGAAGGCCGACGAAACCACGGTATCCCTAAGCGGCAGCGATGGCGGTAATATCCGTTATGCACGCAATGCAGTCTCAACCGCGGGCGAGTCGAGCACCATGACCCTTGGCGTCAGCTCATCATTCGGTAAAAAAACCGGCGCGGCAACCATCAATGAATTTGATGATGCCTCACTTCAGAAATGTGTAAAGCGCGCAGAAGAACTTGCTCAGCTGGCACCTGAAAATCCGGAATACATGCCTTTGCTGGGACCACAGACTTTTGCTGAGTCCGTCGGTTACCTGAAGAGCACGGCAGACATCACACCGGATACAAGAGCTGAAATGGTTGGCAAAAGCCTCCAGGTTTCTAAAGAAGCGAAACTTGAAGCAGCGGGCTTTCTTGAGAATACCACCCGCTTTAGTGCGATGGCAAACTCGAAAGGCATGTTTGCATACAATACGAGCACTGATGTATCTTTCTCTGTCACCGTCAGGAACCAGGAGGGTACCGGTTCAGGATATGTGGACCAGTCATTCAACGATGTAAATAAACTTGATACACTTGCATTGAGTAAAATTGCTGCAGGCAAAGCCAATGGTTCTGCCAATGCACGTGCCATTGAGCCGGGCAAATACACCGTTATCCTGGAACCCTTAGCGGCCAGTGATATGCTGGGCAATCTGGCCTTCGGACTTGATGCAAGGCAGGCTGATGAGGGTCGCAGCTATATGAGTAAAAAAGGCGGCGGTACCAGGCTCGGCGAACAACTCTTCAATGAGCAGGTAACCATATACTCTGATCCGCTTCACCCGGAACTGCCTGGCAGTACCTGGAGCGGTGATGGTCTTCCCTTAGGTAAAACTGTTTGGGTAGAGAAAGGCGTGGTAAAAAATCTGAGCTATAGTCGTTACTGGGCAGATCAGAAAAAAGTACAACCACTCCCAGGTCAGCGCAGTTTCATCATGGAGGGAGGAACAAAATCTGTTGAAGAATTGATAAAAGGAACTGAAAAAGGGATCCTGGTAACAAGGTTCTGGTATATACGTTCTGTGGATCCTCAGACTTTGTTGCTGACCGGACTTACCCGTGACGGAACCTTTTATATTGAAAACGGACAGATCAAGTTTCCAATCAAGAATTTCCGTTTCAATGAAAGCCCGATCATCATGTTAAATAACGTGGAAGAACTTGGCAAGCCGGTACGCTCCGGAAACGTCATCGTTCCGCCGATGAAGATCAGGGACTTTACATTTACTTCTTTATCTGATGCCGTTTAAGAAGAAGCGGTACATTAAGTAATCATCAATATAAATAAGAAAGCTGCCTCCCGGGCAGCTTTCTTATTTTATCTCATGCTTATTTTATCTCATCGCTCCACTCATTACTCCTGACTCCAATTAACGCTCCGATACCTATTTTAAATTTTCTGCTTCGTTTTTTAATTTCTCCTCCCTTACTTCGGCTGTGGTCGGCTTTCTCGTGATGATGCCCCAGACTTGTTCCGGTATACTAAGGAGGTTGCCGATCACAAAACGATCTTTCAGGCCTGAACGGATGGTGCTTCGCATCACTCTCACAACAACGTCCTTCTCAACTTCACCAACTTCTTTAACCCGGCCGAGCAGCTGCAATGAAAGCAGCGCAAGAAATGCGCCTATTAAAAAGAGAAAGTTCCATTCATGCAATGCGAGCAGACGAAAGACCTTGTTAAGTTCCGGGTCGGTCCATTCCGCGGTGATATTAAGCCGGCGACTGGTAAAGAAGTCTGCAAGTATTCCTCCTATCAATGGCGCAATGGATGAAAAAAATGCAGTGATGATATTTTTAGCAGACAGGTAAACGATTGACTCTTTCCTGGAGGCTAGCTTTAAACCAATATTGACGAGTGACAAATTGATTCCTGAGGTTGCTATACCGGTAAAAATGTGAATCAACACGAGCAACGTCATGTTTGCCGCAAACGTGGTATATATACCAACGAAACACCAGGCCAATATACAAACGATGTACATCGGTGCGGCTATAGCGATTATCGTTTTGTTACTATACCGGTCCGAAAATCTTCCCCATAAGCCCACCGCAAAGATGCTGCAAAGCTGACTGATGACTGTTAATACGATGATATAAGACAGTGACAGGTTCATTGTTTTCAGCATGTACACTGAAAAAAATGGTATGGCGAGATTCAGTGCAAACACCCAGGCCGAATTAAAGATCAGCAAACTCCTGAAATTGGGGTCGCTCAATGGTCGCTTCAATAAAACAAAGATATTTTCCTTTGATAGCGTAGACTGCGGCTCGGGTGCCTTGGATAAAAAGATAGCTCCTATTATTCCGATTATCCCCCCTGCTACATACATCGCGCCATAGGCCGATAACAACCTGTCCGAAAAATTATCTTTTACATAATCCACTGCAAAAGCCAGTAAAATACTCAGCGAAACATTCATGATCTGCGAATACTTACTGCGCTTTGAAAAGTAAGCGCCAAGCATAGATTCCGGTACCAGGTCCTTCATCCATGAATTCCAGCTCAGGCCCGCAAAAGAAGCAAACAGGTAATAGAAGAAAAGAAAAAATATGAGAAGCTGGATGGATTGAAATGAGGGCGCAAATATGGCAAGTGCACCAATTATAATTAAAGGAGTCCGCGCAAGAAAAGAACAATAAACACTGACAGCGCGACGATTATTATATTTTCTTACCAGCCAGATAGCCAGCAACTGGAAGATGTTTGTGAATGTCGGCAATGAAGCAATCACCCCTATCTGAAAATTTGAGGCACCCATCATGAGTGCGAGTGCCACCATGAATGCCCCCGCTGTAAGCGCATTCATTGCTTCTGAAGCAAGTCCGTCCCAGATAATGTATTGTAATCCCCGTTTAACCTCCGTCTCTGTAAGGTGTGCCTTTGGTGTTAGATTCATGTCTTGATCAGGTTACGCCATTCTAAACGAATGTACCGATTTGTGACAGGCAATCATTATACCAACTGGAATATCAGGATTGTTATAATTAGCTTTCAGGATCAGAAATTACAGTTCAGGATCAGATCAATTTCTGTTTAAGGTATCCCTGGCCCTCGAAATGGTATCAGGGATTTTCATGTTGTCCGATTTCTTTGGCAATTCGTTGGTCATCTTTCCGGAACCAATCGTACCGCTCGTAGAAGTGTGATCATCAGGATTTGCAGTGATATTTATAGGGCCCTTGTAACTTGCTATTCCAAGCGCTAAGACGATTATGCAAAATGCATTTCTCATAAAAGTTCATTTCACAGGGAGGTAAAAAAACCGGGCCAGTGATCAACCTTTAGGGTATCTCTCAAATTTGGGTAAAAAAACACATGCGGCCCGGTTGATACACGGCACCGCATGTGTAATTTTCGTCTGCAGTCAGGCTAACAGATAACAAGTGTTATTTTATTTAGCCGCCTTCAACGCAATACCAAGATGAACCTGGTCGCGGATCAGATCATCAGGTTTACCCGGGTAAACAATGTTCCATTCCCTGCGATCAATGTTGAATTTTGCGAGAGCATCAACCGAATTCGGGCTTACAGTGACCTGTGCAGGAAATTCGATATTTTTTGTAACTCCTTTTATAGTAAGATTTCCGCTTATTGTATGTGTTGGATTGGTCACTTTGTATTTGTTTATTGCTTCCTGGCGTTTGTCGACCGTGTCTGTTACAGTGCCTGAAAACGGCTTAACAGAAGTCAAAACAAACGTTGCTTCCGGGTTAGCCTGAACTTCAAAAAAGTCTGCAGACTTAAGATGACCCTCAAGCTTATTATCAGCAGCACTATCTCCTCCATAAATATTCAGGCTGGTCATATCCATTACGAAATTGCCACCTGTGATATTTCCATCGTTCACCGCCAGTGAACCGTTCTTAATTTTGATCTCCCCCACATGATAACCTGTCACCTTCGTACCAATAAATTCCACCTTACTTGTGGATGGATCAACGTTGTAACTGACTCCGCTGGCGCTATCAACCGCTTTGGCCTCGCCGGTTGTTGCACTATCCGACTCTGGGGCATCCGTACAGGCCGCGAAGCCGAAAACGATCAGCGATGCAACATAGAATAAATGTTTACTTTTCATAATTGTGGTTTTTTACTTTATTGATTTGGTTTATTGATATAGCAGGAATTCGTTGGGTCAATGCGACCCATGACCGTTTCCCGGGCGAAAATACAAAAAAATAATCAATTCAATGTTTAAACATTGTAACGAGCAGGCCATTATTAAGGATATTTCCCTTACAAGTGATAAAACCGTACCAAACTCTTGAAAACCGGACTGCTAATGTCAAAATGAATAGTGCCCGTTGCTACCCTGGTGAGGGCCATAAGTTCAGCGCAATTGCCTCTTAAATCGTTTACATTTATGGTGTATCTTATATTATGATTTCATCCTTTAAGCTGGTAGTGAATGGCCGTGAACATGCCATTGAAGCGGAAGCCTCCACCCCTTTATTGTACATACTGCGCAATGAACTCGAACTGAACGGTCCGAAGTTCGGATGTGGTCTGCAACAATGCGGGGCCTGCATGGTACTGATAGATGGCATGGCTCATCCAAGCTGTATGATCCCGGTATCGGTGGTGGCTGGGCATGAGGTCACGACCATTGAAGGATTGACAAAAAATGATAAGCTGCATCCGGTGCAGGAAGCATTTATCGAAGAGCAGGCAGCGCAATGTGGTTTTTGTCTGAACGGAATTGTAATGTGTTCAGTGTCATTATTAAATACGAATTCAAACCCGGATGATCAACAAATCAGGGAGAGCCTCCAACGCTGCCTTTGTCGTTGCGGTACACAGTCGCGCGCTATCCGTGCCGTAAAGCGGGTGATTGGTTAACTTTTGATTGTAACACATTTATTATGATCCGCAGAGAATTTTTGAAGAATGCTGGTTGCCTCACTATCGGATTTAGCCTGGGTAGGCCGCTGCTTGCCGGAACAGGCTTAAACCAGGTGCCGGCACACGAATTACCCCAGAGTCTGAAGAGAAACCCGGCAATTGATGCCTGGTTGAGGATCACGCCTGAGGGGCGTCTGCATGTATTCACCGGCAAAATGGAACTTGGCCAGGGTATACGAACTGCAATTGCGCAGGTTGCAGCCGAAGAACTGGACATGCGGATGGACCAGGTAGATGTGACGCTGGCAGAAACCGGGTTGACCCCTGATGAGGGTTACACGGCGGGAAGCGGTTCGATAGATAATAGTGCGATGTCTGTTCGTTATGCAGCTGCTGCGGCCAGGCAAAAACTGCTTTCACTTGCTGCAATTGCTTTGAAAACACCGGAATCAAAACTGGTGATGGCTGAAGGGACAATCAGTTCGAAGGATCAGGCTAAAAAAATCTCTTTTGTTAAGTTACTGGCCGGGAAGCAGATCACTGATAAAGTGACATTACCGGTGAAGCTGAAACCAAATAAGGAATACAAACTTTCCGGAAAAGCAATTCCGAGGGAGGACATCAGGCAAATGGTAACGGGGAAACCGGTTTTTGTCCAGGATCTCAGGTTCCCGGGTATGTTGCATGCACGGATACTAAGGCCACCTTCATACAACGCCCGGCTGGTTGCTCTCGACGAAGTTGCTTTGAAGATCCAGTTCCCCGGGCTCATAAAAGCCGTGGTTGATGGCAGCTTCATTGGTGTGATCACTGAAAAGGAATATACCTCGGTCCAGATTCAAAACGTTGGCAAGAATTTCTGTCAGTGGGATACAAAAGAATCTCTGATCCCCGAAGGTGTAAAAACGCTGAAAGAATATATTAAAACACTTCCTGCAAAAAAACAGGAAGTAAAAACAAAAGGAATTGTCTCATTAGATGCGAACGACAAGAAGGGCGTTTCTTCCGCTTCGTACTATAAGCCATATATGATGCATGGTTCGATAGGGCCTTCCTGTTCGGTGGCTTTATATGACAAGGAAATGCTTCATATCTGGTCCCATAGCCAGGGTATATATCCACTCAGGGTGTCGCTGCAAAAAATGTTAAACCTGCCATTGGAGAACATCCATATTATAGGTGTTCCCGGTTCAGGTTGCTACGGCCACAATGGCGCCGATGACGTATCCGCAGAAGTGGCCCTGCTTGCCCTCGCTCATCCCGGCAAACACATCAGGTTACAGTGGTCAAGGGAGGATGAACATGCCTGGGAACCCTATGGCAGCGCCATGATAGCAGACATAAAGGCGAAGCTGGATGCGGCGGGAAAAATCACTGAATGGAAATACGATCTCTGGTCCGACACACA
The DNA here is from genome assembly GCF_054461535.1 of Flavitalea antarctica. Lineage (NCBI taxonomy): Bacteria > Pseudomonadati > Bacteroidota > Chitinophagia > Chitinophagales > Chitinophagaceae > Flavitalea > Flavitalea antarctica. Next base: position 54,139 of record NZ_JBTLQG010000035.1, on the reverse strand, counting down.
TGCGACCCGACCAGGTGGCAATCCGGAAAACCTGTTAACCGCAAAATATATTGCAAAACCTTTTATCGCGAAGCCGGCTGGATTCAGCGGCGGTGCATATCGCAATGCGGAACCCTATTATGAAATACCTAACCAACAAATAGATGTACATTTTTTTGATGGTCCACTGCGTGTTTCTGCACTCCGGAGCCTGGGGGCATATGGAAATATATTCGCTATCGAAAGCTTCATGGATGAACTAGCTGAAAAGGCAGGTAAAGATCCGTTTGAGTTTCGCCTTATGCATCTTGGAGATGACCGTGCTAAAGCAGTGTTACTAAAATTGAAAGCAATGGCAGATGCCAGGAAGGAGAACCCGGTGAATGCCAGGTTTGTAAATAATGTAGGTGCCGATCCGACTGAAGGACAGAATATAAGATATGGACTGGGCATTGCGTTTTCCAGGTACAAAAATTCAGCGGCCTATTGTGCGGTTGCTGCTGAAGTTTCACATAACAAAGTGAATCAACAGATCATCATTCATAACATGTATTCGGTTATAGATGCGGGTGAGACCATTAACCTCGACGGTATTATCAACCAGACCGAGGGCGGAATGATCCAGGCTGCAAGCTGGACCATGCAGGAGGAGGTCAAATTTGACAGTCATCGAATTCAAAGTATCGACTGGAAGACCTATCCTATATTCCGCTTTAGCCAGACTCCTGAAACCGAAGTAGTAGTTTTGAATAATCCCGCGGAAGGCCCGATGGGAGCCGGAGAGGCGGCACAAGGTCCTGCCGGAGCAGCGGTCGTTAACGCTATTTACCGTGCAACAGGAGTAAGGTACCGTGACCTGCCGGTACTTCGTCTGCCGCTGCCCAACGACTGAATGGTCCGTTTGTAAAAATAAAGCACTATGGCATTAACCCTGATAAATAAACTAAGGCTTAAACCCGGGATGAAAATCCTGACAATAAACGCTCCTGCTGATTTTGATGAAACAATTGAAGCCGGGGATTCCGGCATTACAACGGGCCCGGCACTTAATAATTACGACCAGCTTCATTGGTTCGTAAAAACCCAAAAGGACGTCGAATCCGGTCTCCCGGCATTTAAGAAACGGCTTAAAGAGAATGTGATTTGCTGGATCTATTATCCCAAGGGAACATCAAAACTGCAGACGGATCTTACCCGCGATGTTGGTTGGGATTCATTGATGAAGGAACCAGGCCTGAGGTGGCTGTCCCTCATATCTTTCAATGAGACCTGGTCCGCATTTTCCATGAGAAGGGAAACAGATTCCAATCAACAGGATAAACCGGACAAAGCTGCGAGAGTAATTTTTGAATATATCGACCCGGTAAAGAAAACAATCAGGATCCCGGAAGATCTGCAAAAAGCACTGTCGGAAGATAATAAAGTGGCGGATTACTTTAGCAAACTCGCCTTTTCACACCGGAAGGAATATGTTGAATGGATCGTGACGGCAAAAAAAGAAGAGACCAGGAAAAAACGTGTCGAGGGAACAATCGAAAGACTTCGGCAACAATGGAAAAACCCGAGGAATTTATAAATCCTTCGAAAATTGTTTGAATTTTGCAATTATTGATTTGATACTTATAATTTCGCCAACCCGGACCGGCCGTAACTTTGAACTGCAAAAGACAATGTTATGGCTATCAATTATCTCACTATTATTGTTTCAATGATCATGCTGCTGACAATGGCAGGCACCACATCTTTGTTGATCAAAAGCGAAAAAATTAAGTTAGTTACACACGGTGCTTTGAATAATTCAGTGAATTATGCCGGGACCTGGGTTACCGCGGATGGTTATCTGAGGCAGGAGTTAACTCCCGAAGGCCGTTATGACGAATCCCATGGACCGAGGCAAAGTCTGTATTCCGGCAAATTTGAAATCAAGGGCAATTATATCCGCTATTCAGACGACACGGGATTTATTGCCTCTGGTTATTTTAGTGGTGAAGACATTTTGTATTACGGCGGTCATGTATTTTATCGTCAAAAATCCTGAGTTTTTTTAAACTTTAATGTATGCCAAAAACAGAAACACTGGAAGAATTCTACCAGAACAAAATGAATTGGTTACCCGGCAACCTGCAGAAGGATATCGGTCATTTCAATGTTTTCAGGATGGCAGACTGCGTGGGTCCGAATGGTACCCCGGTGCAATATTCCAGGCGTGATTTTTATAAAGTTGCCCTGATGCGCGGCAAGCACGCCTATCATTATGCTGACAGGAGCATAGAAGTAAATGGCAGTACGCTCATATTTTTCAACCCATCGGTTCCCTATAAGTTTGAACAACTAACGGATAACGACACTGGCTGTTTTTGCATATTCAGGGAAGCATTTTTTACTGAAGGAATTCGTGGGGGAATCAGGGATCTACCGATGTTTATGCAGGGAAGTAAACCGGCTTATTCATTGTCACCTGAACAGGATCTCTATGTTTCACAGGTCTTTGACAAAATGCTGAATGAGATAAAATCAGACTATGTGTATAAATATGATCTGATCCGAAATTATATCACTGAACTTATACACTATGCCCTGAAGATTCAACCGGCAGAAAACTTATACCAGCATACTGATGCCAATTCAAGGATAACATCAGTGTTTACCGAATTACTTGAAAGGCAGTTTCCCATCGAATCACCCAATCAACGCTTCACGCTGCGATCACCGAGAGATTTTGCAGAACAACTTTCGGTTCATGTAAATCATCTTAACAGGGCAATCAGGTTAACAACCGGCAAGACAACTACGAATCATATTTTCGACCGGCTCGCCAGGGAAGCCATGGCGCTTCTTAAACATACAAACTGGAACATCTCAGAGATCAGCTATTGCCTGGGCTTTGAAGAACCTTCTCATTTCACAAATTTCTTCCGCAAGCAAACGCAAATGGCTCCCTCTGCTTTCAGACTTGTTTAACGCACTCCAGGGTTGGTAGCTCAACAGCTTTCAGATTTGCTTAACCCGATCCAGGGTTGATAGCTCCACTGCTTGCAGATTTGCTTAACCCACTCCAGGGTTGATAGATCCACTGCTTGCAGAGTTGCTTAACCCGATCCAGGGTTGATAGATCCACTGCTTGCAGACTTGTTTAACCTGATTCATGGTTGATAGATCCACTGCTTGCAGACTTGTTTAACCTGATTCATGGTTGATAGATCCACTGCTTGCAGATATGTTTAACCAGATCCAGCGTTGACAGACCCATTTTATTTCAGCCTTGTTTAGTCCGATCGCAATTGAACAGTTTTGCCTGATTTTTTATAGACTTGTTTTAAGCCGAACAAGGACGATTAGTCTTGCGTGGTTTTTTCGGACTAGTTCATTCTGATCAGGGATGAATCGGCTTGCCTGATTTTTTTTACACTAGTTCAATCTGATCAAGGGATGAATCGTATTGCCTGATTTTTTTTAGACTAGTTCAATCTCATCAAGGGCTGATAGCCTGCTCTGCTTCTTACCAGTTCAACAGTTCTTTCTTGATTGACATCTTTCTCTGCGTCACAGGTCCCAGCTTAATACCGGATAATATTTAGTACTCCTTATCGATGCCTGAATTATGTGATTATTGAACTAATGTTTGAATTATATAACAATTGGTTTGATGATGGTAAGAACCCTTGTGTTGGCCTGGTCTAACTTTGAAGTATCAAAAACAACAAGCACAAAAATCAAACATCATGAAAAAAAAGGTATGGTTCATTACAGGAGCATCGAAAGGACTGGGACTGTCACTCACCAAAAAATTAATTGAAAATGGTTACCGCGTTGCGGCCACATCCAGGAACATCAATGATCTCCGGGATGCTATATCAGCAACACCTGAAAACTTCCTCCCATTGAAGGTTGAACTCACTGATGAAAACAGCGTTGAAGCCGCAATCAAAGAAACAGTGGATCATTTCGGAGGTATTGACGTCGTGGTAAACAACGCAGGCTACGGCCAGATAGGCAGCCTGGAAGAACTAACCGATGGTGAAGCAAGAGAAAACTTCAACATCAATGTGTTCGGATCACTAAACGTGATAAGAAAAGCAATGCCTTACCTGCGTGCACAAAGATCAGGGCATATCTTCAACATAGCTTCGATCGGCGGGTTTAACGGTGCTTTCCCTGGCTTTGGCATCTACGCGGCAACAAAATTTGCGGTACATGGTTTTTCCGAATCGCTCGCGCCGGAGGTAAAACCTTTCGGCATACAGGTAACCATTGTTTCACCCGGATATTTCAGGACAAATTTCCTCGACTCCGGCTCATTGCGTGTGCCTTCCCACGAAATTTCCGAGTATTCAGTTGTGCGTGCAACCCAGAGTCTTCACCAGGAGGGCATTAATGGAAACCAGGCGGGGGATCCCGATAAGGCAGCACAGGTACTGATCGACGTTGCAAATCTCGAAACGCCCCCATTACACCTGTTCCTCGGGGGGGATGCTTATGACCTGGCCAAAGCCAAAATCAAAAGCGTGCAGGCAGATATGAAAAACGTGGAGCATCTTGCTACTACAACAGCATTTGCCAGCTAACATTCGAAATGGATAGTGGATCGTTACACAGGCTATCCACTATCCATCTCTTACAGTATATTGTTCAGCCTGATATATTGTAAGAGCATAATCGTTTTACCGTCTTTGATTTCTCCGGTTGATATCATTTTTAGCGCAGCATCGAAATTGACCTCCAGGACTTCGATATTTTCCTGCTCATGTTCTACTCCACCCCCGTCATTCACCTTCATGGCTTTGCTGTATTCAGCAACGAAAAAATACAATACTTCGGTTACTGATCCGGGTGACATGTAAGCTTCAAAAATTTTTCTCACATCCTTTAGCCTGTACCCGGTTTCCTCTTCTGTCTCCCTCCGGATGCAATCTTCCGCATTGTCTTTATCAAGCAGACCGGCGCAGGCTTCTATCAACATCCCGGATTCATTCCCGTTTATGTATGTCGGCATGCGAAATTGCCGGGTCAGGATCACTGTTTTCTCGGTTGTATTGTAAAGCAGTATTGTGGCACCATTACCGCGATCATAGGCCTCGCGGTTGTAAGTGAGCCACTTACCATCTTTTTGACGGTATTCATAGGTTACTTTTTTAAGGACATACCAGTTGTCCGAGAGTATTGTTGTATCGAGGATCTTCACCCTTTCGTTCATATTCCAAGGTTTAATGCCGGGCAATTTAGCAATAGCTGAGCGGCTTTCCGCTGCCATGCTGCAATTTTTACAACCCGTTCATTAAACGCGGGATGATGTTGATAATCAAACCGCCTGTTGGTCTTTTGAAGCCAGCGAATACCCATGGATGTCACCTGTAACCATGTACAGATAACCTGCTGGCTTATATATTGATATATAAAGTGCGTTTGATTGCCTATATTTTTTATATTTTACAGCAACACCTTTAAACATCCGGGAAATAAATACAATGAAATTCAGAATTACTTCGATCTTAAATTATAATGTCAGCGAACCAAGTACCTTAATTTTAAACATCCACCCTTCTTTCCAAAATCAGCAGTTATTATATGAATCGTTCCTTGTTGCAGGTGATTACCAAACATCTGAGCTTGAAAGCGGTAAAGATGGAAACAGGCTGATCCGGACAACGGTTACTACGCCGGGCCCATTGAATTATTCTTATTCCGGTGTGGTGGACAATAGTTGGAAAACTATCAATTTCGAAAAACTGGACGAAATGCAGGTATCCGATTTCCCACCGGAGATCCTTACGTATCTGTATCCCAGCAGGTATTGTCAGTCCGACAGACTATTCCGCTTTGCTGATCACCAGTTCGGCAACATCGAGAATCCTTTTGAAAAGGTTCTGGCAGTTACCAACTGGATCCACAAAAATGTGGAGTACCTGAGCGGTTCAACCAACGCAGAAACTTCCGCTTATGATACGGTTACACAGCAGGCAGGTGTTTGCCGGGACTTTGCTCACCTGGGCATAGCATTGTGCAGGGCCCTGACCATTCCTGCAAGATATTGCTCCGCATACGCATACCAGTTAACCCCCCAGGATTTTCATGCGTGCTTCGAAGTTTACCTGGCTGGACATTGGGTACTTTTCGATGCTACAAAGCTGGCTCCTTTGAACGGACTTGTAAGAATTGCTGTGGGAAGGGATGCAGCTGATACCGCCATCGCGAACATATTCGGTAATATCACTCTGGATTCGATGACCGTGGACAGCCAGCTTGCTGAAGGCGTCCTGATACCATTTCACTATGAATCCGGTAAATTTGATGGTATTAGTTATGACGCACCGGCCTTGATTTAAGTACTGCGTCATAAATAACCGCCCTTAAATTGTATCCATGAGTCAACAAAACGGCCTACCCATCTGGACCATCATTGCACCTGTGTTTGCCATGCTTGCTTTAGTGGGCGTTGGTCTTGGCCTTACAGGCTTGTACATGATTGTTGTTGCGGCTGCACTAATCGGCGGCGTACTCGCCGCTGTGCACCATGCGGAAGTGATTGCTCACCGGGTCGGAGAACCATATGGCACTCTCGTGCTTGCCCTGGCAATTACTATCATTGAAGTAGCCCTCATCGTTTCGCTAATGCTCGCTGGCGGACCTGAAACGGCCGTCCTCGCAAGGGATACGGTGTTCGCTGCTGTAATGCTAATCCTCAACGGCATTATTGGTCTTTGTTTACTGGTTGGCGGGCTGCGGTTTAAAGAGCAGTCTTTTGGCCTTGCAGGCGCTGGTGCAGCGCTGATCACACTTACCGCAATCTGTGTACTCACCCTGATACTTCCAAACTTTACCGTGTCTGAGCCGGGTGGTCAATACAGCGACAGTCAACTCATCTTTGTAGCTGTGATTTCCCTCGTTCTGTATGGATCCTTTGTGCTGGTTCAAACGGTAAGGCACCGCGACTACTTTCTTCCACCCGAAACAACCAGCGGTGAAGATTCACATGCGGCTCCCCCCACAAATAAAACTGCACTGTTAAGTCTGCTGCTATTGCTTGTTTGCCTGACCGGCGTAGTTACTCTCGGAAAATCGCTGGCACCTGTAATCGAAAACGCTGTGGCTGCTTTAGGAGCACCCAAATCACTGGTGGGAGTAATTATAGCAGCTGTTGTATTGTTGCCTGAGGGACTCGCAGCATATCGCGCGGCCAGGAATGACCGTATCCAGACCAGTTTAAATTTGTCGCTCGGATCGGCGTTAGCCAGTATCGGTCTTACTATACCTGCAGTTGCCATTGTTTCTATCTTAACGGGCATCACGCTTACGCTTGGTATCGATACAAAGTCAATGGTACTCCTGATTCTATCACTCTTTACGGTTATGCTCTCGCTGGCTACGGGTAAAACAAACATATTGCCCGGAATCGTATTGCTGGTTATTTTAGCTGTTTATTTATTTACTACAGTAGTCCCATAATCATCACCTGCCATGAGTGAAACTTATTTCGAAGACGAACAATTCGATACGGTTGATTTTACGGTGCGCCCATTTGTGAAGGGAGAATATGAAAACTGCCGTTTCATAAACTGCAATTTTGCAAATCTCGATTTGTCAAGTGTCCGTTTTGTTGAATGTGAATTTACAGGTTGTAACATCAGTATGACAAAGCTGGCAGGTGCCACATTAAATACAGTGAAATTCCGGGAATCAAAAATTATCGGAATCAATTTTGAAAACTGCAATGAGTTCCTGTTTTCTGTTGATTTTGATAACTGTGTTATGAACTTTAGTTCCTTCTATAAACGGGTAATGAAGAAAACGCGTTTCAAAGACTGCACACTGCATGAAGTCGACTTTACCGACACTGATCTCGCCGGCAGTTCTTTTTTGAAATGCGATTTTTTTAAGGCGAAGTTTGAAAACACAAATCTCGAGAAGGCAGATTTAAGGACCTCTTTTAATTACGCGCTCGACCCGGATCTCAATAAAATAAAAAAGGCAAAGTTTTCCAGTGAAGGACTTCCCGGGCTCCTGCATAAATATGATATCATCATTGACTGATGCTCATCGTTACTTTCACGACTTATAATATTATTATAATGGCCCGGCCTACCCTTCAATCAGGCCGTCGTTATCTTTAAGATTTATGCCAGATAACTTCCTTTGGATTGCCTGTGTAACAATGTATAGAATTTTAGCGCTGGCTTTTTCAAATGATAAACCCCGGGGCCGGATATTCGAAATGCAGTTGCGCGACTCATCCGTGAGCCCCGGCCTTGGTTCGTAAGTTATATATGCCCCGATACTATCGGCGGCGCTTAGTCCCGGCCTTTCACCAATAAGCATTAACGCGACTTTTGATCGCAGGCCGTAAGCTATTGAATCCCCGATTGCAACGCGGCCATGTTGAACAATAGTTATCGGACCAGGATTTAAACCGGCAGATCTAAGACCGGGTAACAATACTTCCAGCAAGGGCAATATATTTTGATTTATAGCAGTGGCGGACAAGCCATCCGCGATAATTAAAGCAATATCATTTGGTGATGAAAACGCGGTGACCTTCCTGGAAGACGCTTCATCGGGCAACCGGCCAAGATCGGGTCTCTGGAGATATACCTGTCTTGTAGTTGCCTGGCTGGATACTGTCAGCACGGGTAGTTTAAATTGCTGAAGGCGGTCTATCATCCGTTCTGTATCAAGAACAGAATGGACCGCATCACGGGCATGTGCATGCGCTAATTTAAACTCAAGTTCTTTTTGTAACGGGATGCTGTTGCCGGTTCTTCCCAGGGCAATTCTTGCGTCTGTAAATTCACGCAACGCTTCCCAGTTATCATGTATGATGATGTCTTTCATCAGAATAAATGTTGTACCAGCTGTTTCAGGTTACCGGATGTTAACAAGCGCCCGTTCGCATCAATCATCTCCCGGGTCAACAGCCACTGCTCAAACTCTGGCGCCGGTTTTAATCCAAGCAGTTTTCTTATATACAATGCGTCATGAAAAGATGTTGACTGGTAGTTTAACATGATATCATCCGAACCAGGAATTCCCATTACAAAATTGCATCCCGCTACAGCGAGCAGGGTTAGCAGGTTATCCATGTCGTCCTGATCAGCCTCAGCATGATTAGTATAACAAATATCGACCCCCATGGGCAATCCCAGTAACTTTCCGCAGAAATGATCTTCCAGGGCAGCCCGGGTAATTTGTTTACCGTCATAAAGATATTCCGGCCCGATAAATCCAACAACGGTGTTAACAAGCAGGGGATCAAACTTCCGGGCCACTGCATAAGCACGCGCTTCACAGGTTTGTTGATCAACTCCATGATGAGCATTGGCAGAAAGTGCGGATCCCTGCCCTGTTTCAAAATACATCACATTGTTCCCGATTGTCCCTCTCTTAAGTGATAAGGTGGCATCGTAACCCTCCTGCAGAACGGACAGGTTGATCCCAAAACTGGTGTTTGCCTTTTCAGTTCCGGCGACTGATTGAAAACAAAGATCAACCGGGCCACCGCTTTTCACGAGTCCTATGGTTGTGGTAATATGAGTAAGTACACAGGACTGAATGGGTATTTCAAACTGACTACGCAGGTTATCAATTAGCATGAGCAGCCGTAGCGCTTCTGCGGGACTGTCCAGGGCAGGATTAATTCCTATTACTGCATCACCACTTGCATAAAGCAAACCATCTATAATGCTTGCGGCTATTCCCCGCGCATCATCGGTAGGATGATTCGGTTGCAGCCGGGTAGAAAATCTGCCCTTTAGACCTATGGTATTTCTGAATCTTGTAACTACCTCCGCTTTTTTTGAAACAGCAATCAGGTCCTGGTTTCGCATCAGTTTTGAGACTGCTGCCGCCATTTCCGGAGTTATGCCCCATTTAAGATCCGCAAGCGTCCCGCCATCTACTTCGTCCATTAATAACCAATCCCTGAATTCACCGACAGTTAATCCGGAAATAGGCGTAAATGCACCCGCATCATGCGAATCGATGATCAACCTTGTGACTTCATCGGATTCATAGGGAATGATCGCTTCGTTAAGAAAGGATTTCAGGGGCACAGCTCCCAGTGTCATTTGCGCTGCAATTCTTTCTTCATAGGAGTCAGCGGCTATCCCTGCCAGGGCATCGCCTGTTCTGAAAGGAGAAGCTTTTGCCAGCAATGCTTTCAAATCTTTGAAGCTATAAGTTTTGTTGCCGATAATATGCTGGTAACCCATGTGTCTGGATTTATCTGTGAAGGCAGGCTAACCCTGGCTGAGCCGGCTTCAGCCCCGGGGTCCGGCAATCATCGAAAGTTCGTCTTTTAATGGCAATTTATGTTTTCCCATCATTACAAATATCAACAGCCATAACCCCAGGCCGGCGGCGAAAATCATGGTAAGCCACAGGTTATAATAAACAATTGCCACGAGGCAGACGCAAGACAGAACAAGGGCCACAGCTGGAAAAACAGGATAAAAAGGTAGTTTGAATGGCCTGTTCATGGCGGGTTCTTTTTTTCTCAGTATAAAGAGACTGATCATGCTGGTAATGTACATCACTACCGCACCTAATACTGATAACACAATAACCTGGCTGGTAGTACCGGTTAACAGGGCGGCGAAGCTGATAAATCCGCCTGCTACAATAGACCAGTGCGGCGTTTTGAAACGATGATTCACCGTTGCAAGCGGGGAAGGCAGATAGCCGCTTCTTGCCATGGCAAATACCTGTCTTGAACCAGCGAGTATGGTGCCGTGAAAGGAGGCAATAAGACCAAACAACCCGATGCTTGCAAATATCTGCGTAAGTGTACTTCCTTTCCCGAGTACGATACCGATGGCTTCGGGAAGAGGATAATCAAGATTACTCAGCTTTCTCCAGTCTGTAATGCCACCGGTAAGGATCATAACGCCAAGGGCAAGAAACGCGAGCGTAGCCATGCCCGAGATATAACCTTTCCGGATATTCCGCGACGGGTCCTTTACCTCTTCAGCCACCATAGCGACACCTTCTATGGCGAGATAGAACCAGATAGCGAAGGGCAAGGCAGCGAAGATTCCCTTCCATCCAAACGGCATTGGGTTGGACATGAAATTCGAAGCATTGAAATGCGGTGCGATGATGCCCATAAATAAGAGTAGCTCAGCAACGGCCAGGATGGTGATAAACACTGAAAATGCAGCAGATTCCTTTATACCGGAGATGTTGATCAGGATAAACAGGACATTAAAGAGCATTGCCGACCACAAGACAGGAATGGAAGGATAAAGAAAATGAAGATAACTGCCTAAGGCAAACGCAATTGCCGGGGTTGCAAGCAGAAACTCAATAAGTGTAGCATAACCCGCCAGCAGACCACCAAATGGCCCCATTGCGCGATACGCATAAGCAAAGGCTCCCCCGGCATGCGGTATAGCGGTAGTGAGTTCTGTAAAGCTGAAAATAAAAGTTATATACATAACCGTGACCACGAGTGTGGCGACCAGGAAGCCGACGGTTCCTGAAACTGCCCAGCCGTAGTTCCAACCAAAGTATTCACCAGAGATGACCAGCCCCACAGCAATTGCCCAGAGATGAACCGGCCTGAGGGTACGCTTGAGCGTATCAGAGTTTGGTTGAGTCATTGCACGATTTAGGCTGTAGTATGGCCGCTAGTATTTAGCCTGGCCTATTTCCAGCTTGTTGATCTTATTATTTCCGGATAAATGAAACTTAAAAAATGTTTTAAAGTCACCCCACTGGTCACTATGAAAATGGCCAAAAATGTGCTGGCCCGCATTTTCAATTTTGTCGATGCTGGTAAATCTTTCATGCCCTATCGCGGTCTGAAAAAATGATTTAAAGGAGATTTGCCTTCCATCATCATAAAGGGTCGCATTGTCCTCAAACAGCTCAAACCATTGTTCTTTGTTTCCATCCTGCAAAGCTTCTATTGCTTTCCGGACCAGGGCATTTGGTATTCGTGTTAAGTCAATCATGGTCATTACCAAATATACCCATGTGTCAGGAATAATGAAATATGAAATTTTTATTACTTATCTGGAATTTTCAGGTTAATTCGCACAGGATGTTCAATGATGGTAATAATCACGATTGATTTGATGGCCGCGGTTAATTCAGCGTGATACAGGAAATCAGTGATCGCTTACCAGGCACGGCATAGTATCCGTGAGGAGGCAGTAATACCGCGGGAGAACAAGTCAAGTGTCGGCAATGGACGGAGTTGCGGGGAGAACCTGTATAAAAACAAACAGTGACCCCTGGGTCACCGTTGTCATATTCCGCCGGTCTGAATTAATAGATCCCAACTTCTGTTTACCATAGGAAATCAGCATATTCTCAATTTGCCGATAATGATCTGACTCACTCGTAAATAATATCACTCTAAATGTCCTTAACCAGTACCAACTTTAGCCTTTAATTCGTACCTTTTTGTAGCACGATCGTACCTTCAGTTAACCGGCAAACTTATTTTCGATACACTTGTTATTCCAAAAAACACGGATTTGTCTGCAAAACACCACTTAGACAAAGTTGAACTTACAAAGCCAGGAAGTCTTCAGGCACTTGTTGAGAACAGGCGGGTATTCAATCTTCTGAATTGTGAGCTCAACGTGTTTGAGAGTTACCAGGAAGCTTACAACGTGCCATTGACATTTAACAACCTTGTTATTACCTCTATGGTCAGGGGGAGAAAGATCATGCATCTTCCTGGCAAACCTGCATTCGAATATAAGCCCGGTGAAACAGTGATCGCTTCCGCAAATGAATCTATGTTAATTGATTTCCCTGACGCGAGTGAGTCCAATCCTACTCAATGCATTGCTTTGGCAGTTGATCATACTTATCTGAATAATACTGTCAACTATCTTAACGAATTTTATAATAGCGACAAAGAGGAAAGACAAAATTGGAATGTTCAGTTCAATCAATATCATTTCGATAACGACAATGAATTAACTGAACTAATAAATAAACTGATTCGGGTGTGCACCAGCTCTGATACAGGCAAAAATATCTTTGCAGATCTTAGCCTGAAGGAACTGTTGATCCGGTTGATACAAAACCAGAACCTGGGACGGATCTCAGATCAACAAAACAGGACCAACGGCTCGAGGCTTCATTATGTACTGAACTATATTTCTGAGAATCTTACTGAAAAAATTGCGATCGATACTTTGAGCCGTAAGGCATACCTGAGCCGCAATATGTTTTTCAAAATATTCAGGGAACAGTTTGGCATTTCACCCCTTGAATATATAAACCGCGAAAGAATAAAACTGGCAAAACAACGGCTTGCGGAAACTAACGAGTCCATGAGCGAAGTCAGCCTCCAGTGCGGTTTCAGTGATACAAATTATTTTGTGAGACTTTTTCATAAAATGGAAGGCGTTACCCCACGTATGTATAGAATGCGATTCAGGAAATCGTTATGACGAAGTTAATTGATCGATCATTTCATTTTCCCGGAAAAAAATTTAAAGTCGTCAAAATAGACTTGCAGGTTTCCATTCTGCGCCTGCATGAAATTTACCAGGGCCTTCGATGTGTAAAGTTTTAGTGGATTAAGATCTGAAACTCCGTCCGGAGCCGGATCCGCTGTATTGTGCGTGATATTGTGAATATCAAAGACGATTAGCTCTTGTCCGCCCTCAGCCTTAACAGACATGGTAAATCTGCCGGTTTGCTTATCTCCTTCTCTATAGTAGTAGTTCATGGTGAACCATTTGCCAACCGGTACAACTACAGATTGATTTTTTTCCGCCCAGATCTTCGTGTATCGCTGACTGTTATCTGCGAACAATTCACAATCTTCAGCTTCGAGAATGAAAGAGAGATTGTTTACTGGTCCCGTTGATTTACCCAGGCCTAACGTAATACGAAACCTGTTTGGAACCGACTGGCTCCAGGTGATGTTGTTCCAGAATTCCGCAATGGTAAGCCAACGTATTTCATCCGGATATGAATACAGTTTTTTGAAATCTTCATGCAGGAATACGCGGACAGACTGGGAGAATTCTTTCAATCCCTTATTGCCATACATATTCGCCTGGATACGTCCGTTCGAACCATTCACCAGCGGTTTGACAAGGGTAAACGCCATTACGTGGTTAGCTTTATTTCCTGGTTCAGGAATGATCGTCGCGTTTCTCATAGATGAATCGCCGATATGATATTGGATACCGAACTTCCCAAAATCCGGTCTGTCGGCAAGATCCTTGGTCCAATCGTTCTTTCCCATGAAAGTTGGATCCGCCCCGGTAATATCCGCATAGTCTCCCCGCTGTGTTATGACGCTGTTCTCAAAGCCTGACTGAAAGATGAGCGTGGAGCCAGGCCAGGGTTGCGCGAGCTCATTTTGTGGTGAACAGCCAGTTAATACAAAAAGACCTGGCAACAATAGCCTAAACAATGCCTTAGTTAAATTTGATAACCTGGTTTGTGTCATATACTCCTGCAATCCGTAAAAATTATTGCGGCAGAAGATACAAAGAAAGGATCGCAATCAGAACTTAGGAACCGGAGTCGCCGTCATTGGGAAAAATATTGTCTTATCCCGCAGGAGAGCAGAAATCCAGACCAGCGCCAATGGCAATACTGCGTTTAATGGCATGCCGTGACTCAACTCAGTGGCAAGCGCCCCTGAAAAATAACAGGTAAGAAGAATAAAACCAATTTTCATGGTTGGCCTGAACAGAAATAACAGGGCGAATATAATTTCCATAGATCCCAGCACCAGGAGGTATGGCAATACCCCGAATTTTTCCATCGCCGTTGTTATTTCCTCGCCGCCGATAAACTTCATCACCCCGCTTAATATGACCATCGAAACTGCAAGGACCGTAGCGACAACTGTTATAATTTTCCAGATTTTCATAAACATTTGATTTAGGCGACAAACTTATACTAGATTCGCTTACTAAATATTAGTACTAATACAAAGGTTAGTGCGAATTGATCCCCGGGAGATTTGTTACCAGGCCAGTAGAAATCGACGATTCACGAACGAAAAACAAATTATGCAGACGATAAATCAATCGGCCCCTACGACCACGAGGAAAGCTTCATCGGGAAGGAAAGCTTCTTCCGCCAGGAAAACATCGTCGGGAAGGGAAGCGTCTTCCGGTAGCAAAATTTCTTCCGGCAGAAAAGAAATCGCCGGAGGAATAATGGCCCCGGAATTGCATAAAAGATCGGAAAGCAAATCCCATGAACCAATCGTCACCCCGGAGCAGTGTACCCGGCACTTATCAGCTGTAGGTGATGCTATGTATGTGATCGGAGGGAAATGGAAGCTCAGGATTATTATTGCCCTGAAGGATGGCAACAAAAGGTTCAATGATTTGCAGAGAGCGGTAACCGGGATCTCTGCAAGGGTTCTGTCTACTGAGTTGAAAGATCTTGAATTGAATGGGTTTGTTTCGAGGCATGTGTATCCTTACACACCGGTGACTGTTGAATACCTGGTTACGGATTATGCTGAGACCCTGGAGCCGGTATTGGTGGCTCTTGGTGAATGGGGATTTCGTCACCGTGAGAAGGTCATGGCCAGCTCTCGAAATGAGAGGCAGATGAATAAATCATGAAATGGATCCTATTGTTTATTATGAGCAGCATTGTTAAGGACATATCAGCACAGGTTGCAGAAGCAAATGAATACAGGACAAACAAAAAGATTCCCGCGATCATTGAAAAAAACGTGCTGAAGGCGCTTTCCCATTATCCGGAACTCAAAAACACTTCGATCCAGTTCGTTTTCAAAAAACGTATCAAGGGGTCGGTAATGCAGGCTCAACCACTGTTTTCATCGCTGCTGAGGCGCAGAACAAATCGCAGTTACCGGATTAATATAAGTGCGTTATTCAGGCTCACCCACACGGTTACACCAATACACCAGTTACCGGATGAAATTATGATCGGGTGGATCGGGCATGAGCTCGGACATATCATGGATTATGAGAGCAGGAGTAATCGTGGTTTGGTAGCTTTTGGTTATAATTATCTCAGATCAGGTAAATACGTGAAACATGTTGAGGTGATAGCTGACACGTACGCAGTTAATCATGGACTTGGTCCTTATATCATAGCCACAAAACGATTCATCCTGGATCATGCCGAACTACCCCAGGCTTATAAAGACAAGATTGCAAAGCTTTATCTTTCTCCGGACGACATCGTTGAACAGGTAAGAAAGCTGGAAGAACGAAAACTTAAAGAACAAACTGAAGCGGCCAAATGAATGGTTATTGCTCCACTGGTTAGCGTTTATTGTCCCACTGGCAACTGCGATACATAAGTGCCGAATTCTTTAAAATCTTCTTCTTTCATGACCCGTGGGATTTTTGTTTGCCCACCCATTTTCTTAAACTCCTCGCTCCATTTATAGAAATGACCAGATGGGATTATTTTAACCTTCACACCCTTTAGTGCTTTTCCCCTCGCCACCTTATAGTTCTTATTATTTTCGCTTAATTCATCATCGATAATTTTCGCAGCCGCTTCTTCATCAACGGGCTTATCACTTCCAATGTACCATTCCATAAAAAACTGGTCATCTGTCATTACCGTTGAAGCAGTGAATTCTGCAACTTCGATATTCAGAGCGGACTCTAGTTTCTGTATTGCCTGGTTCATCTTCTGAACAGAAAGCTGTTCTCCCACCACATTGAGATAATGCTTGGTCCTTCCACTGATCTTGATTTCTGCCAGTTTCTTATCTGTTATAATTACTGTATCACCAATCATGTATCTCCATGCGCCAGCAACAGTAGATATTAATAGTACATACTCGGTGTTTTCAGCTGCCTCTTCAAGGGTTAATGCCCGAACGTCCTGTTTGACCATTCCTTCATCATCAATGTTTTCCTCGACGAACGGAACAAATTCAAAAAACACCCCGTTGTTAACTATCAGTGACATTGCCGAAGTGCCGGGTCTTTTTTGAGTGGCGAGATATCCTTCAGAAGCCAGGTAGGTATCGATATAAATCAAAGGCCGTCCGAATAACTTTTCCATACTCTTACGATATGGCTCAAATGCAACCCCGCCTGAAGTATAAACATGGAGGTTAGGCCAGATATCATGTATATTATTCAGCTTGTTTACGTTGATAATTTCTTTAAGCATCAGTTCAACCCAGGATGGAATGCCTGTAATGCTTCCGATATCCCAACCGGGTGCTTCTTCTGCAATTCTCCTGACGCGCTCATCCCAGTTTTCAATTGAAGCAATTTCAAACCCGGGTTTGTAAAAACTCTTGAACCAGGCCGGTATATTGGCGGCGCTTATCCCGCTTATCTCGCCTTCCTGGTGGTCCTCCGCCTGGATGAGGCTTGTACTGCTACCCAGCATCATTATCTGCTTCTCAAAAAAGTCGGCAGGTAAATCAAAATTTTTGAGGCTCATCACCTGTTGCATGCCGGATTTCCGGATAGCGTTTAACATGTCGTCTGTGACAGGGATGTATTTTTTATTACTGGTAGTACCACTGCTGAGTGCGAAAAACTTCTGCCCGCCGGGCCAGGTTACGTTCTGATGACCATCAAGCAGGTATTTCCACCATTCTGAATAGATTTTATCATAATCATGATAGGGAACATTCTGCTGGAAAGATTTAACCAGGTCGGTACTTTGGAGTATCTCACCAAATTTATATTTCCTTCCAAAAGCTGTTAACCTTGATTTTTTCAATAACTGCTTAAGCACGGCTTTCTGTGCTTTAACAGGATTTGGTTCGGAACTGATGTACCCCGTAAAGTCGATCGCCTTTTTAATAACCTCGCCAATCAGCGCCATAGATTGTGTTTCCGGCAGGTTTGCAATTTTTATGCCTCCGGCGAATATTCTGCACCTGCACCTTGTTAATTTTTAGCCTATTGAGCTTTTAGGCATCAAAATCGGAAAATAGGCTACCTGTTGTGCAAGTTTTGTATAGTCGCGAGGAAAGCTGGGTCGCCTGTCGATCTGAATTAATTAATTGCATTAAGCAAAATCCCCGAACTTTAACACCTATGCAAACTGCCAGGAAAACCAGGTCCGGGGAAATATTGTTATTGATAATAATCGTCCTTTGTGGCTGGTTTGCATTAGTTGCCCAGATGAAGATAAATATCGGTTCTGAAGCGGCGCCTTTACCCGAACTCCTGGTGAGGTATTTCAGCTATTTCACATTATTAACCAACCTCATCGTTGCGTTGGTCTGCACCTCTGTATTATGTTTCCCTGATTCCGCCCTTGGAAAATTTGCGGCGGGCTACACCACACAAACAGCTGTGACAACATACATTCTGATAGTGGGCATCGTGTATAATGTGGTGCTAAGACCGCTCTGGAAACCAACCGGCCTGCAAAAGCCGGTTGATGAATTGCTGCACACCGTGATTCCTTTGTTGTTTCTTCTACACTGGATCTTATTTGTGCCTAAAAATCAGCTACCCTACAAAGCGATTTTACCGTGGTTACTATACCCGCTTATCTATGTAATTTTTGTATTGATCAGGGGTTCATTTTCTGGATTTTATCCTTACCCTTTCCTGGACCTTGGCAAATTATCTATACCGGACGTTTTTGTTAATGCTACCGGGATCGCAGTCGCTGTGGTTGTGGTGTCAGCCACCTTGATCCTGATCGGGAACAGATCTGCGATCCAACGGGAAAGTACATACGATTCATTATCCAATTCGTGAATAGGCCACTGCTCACTTATTCCGGTTCGCGGTCTTGTATCCGTGTTCAACAGGCTCATTTTTCATCCATGTTTCTACAACAAATTTGCCTAAAGCCTTTCCGAGCGTCAGTGCAGTTTCGTTGTCAACTTTAAAATGAATACCGGCGTAAAACCTGGAGTCAGCGCAGTCCTGTGCGAGCTGGTGAAATTGTTTTGCATCTGCCGGGAAAAAATATTCCAGTATGGCTGCGGTGGCTCCTGCGCCGGCTGCATGACCTGAAGGATAACCCGGGAATGGTGGCGTTTGAATTAATGGCTTGAATGTGCTATCATATTGCGATGGTCTTATGCCCCAATATGCATACTTAGCATCAAAAACAGCGATGGCCATTTCATGCGAGGCTGTATTCATTACTGCATAGATCCTTGCCACAGCAGGTGCATCGTCACTGATGCGATTCTCAAACATTTTCTGACTGGCAAGCTCCATCCAGAAGCCAGGTCCGAGACTTGCCCAATGATAAGCCAGGCTGCGTGACCGGAATGTTTGCTTAAAATTTTTCATTTCTTTCATTTCGTTTTCAAAATCTGGCGGTGGTGGCGGACGAAACTGATCAACCGATGTTAAAAACATTGGCGTAAACAATGGCAACGTGATACCCATCTGGTAAGCACCCGTCCATTTCTTAGGATCTTTATTTATTGGTCCGGTATATTTTTTTGTCGAGCCGTCATTTTTCGCCTTCTCAATAATTTGCAGAGCCACCTGTTCACCAAGCTTCCAACCTGCTTCAATATCACTCGGGTATTGCACGCCCGCATCTACACGGGATTGAGACGCGGCCCGGGCAAGCGCCAACAGTGAATCACCTTTTCCGGGAATAAAGTAGGCTAGAACATAAGCTGCTGCGGCCGCAGTTACTGTGTGCTCACAGGGATAAGAATAGGTAGATGGCCCACTGATCACAGCCTTCAGCGAAGGATCTGCAGCACCTGGTCTTTTCCTTTTATACTTTAGCTTTTCCTGCCAGGCAATCACGGTAGCATCATAGACTGCCAGGCTCATCCAGGCAAGAGGCATACGAAGCAACACATCGGGATTCTCCCAGGGCATCACGTTATTTGCAATCTGGTTCCACCGGTAGGAAGGGGCACCGGCATCCCAGTATTTAATAGCAGCCAGCTTTGAGGCATCAGGATTTTTCAAACCTTTTCGGATTGTCTCCAACTCCAATTTTGATTGATCAGGTCCGGGAGGAGCGGCGATGGATATCTGCCCGGGATTATCCAGGTGCCAGATCTTCCACGAAGCGGCCTCATAATTAGCAGGTGGTTGGAAGGAAGCCAGCTGTTTATAATCTGTGGGTTGTTTTTTTCCTGTCGATTGGGCCGACACCATAATTGCGGCCAGGAAAAAAATGGATGAGAACATAATCTGTTTCATGTGCTATTGTTTTTATTGTTGTCTGAATCCAGGAAGTATTTCAAATGAGGTTAGGGCCGTCATTTTTGTCCTGGTACAAGTCTATTCAATAAAAAGAATAACATTTACTCACTGTCAATGAACAGCGGTTCAAAGTCTACAAACGACAATGAACAGCTTCTGCCAGATGAAGCCGGGAAAACTTAAGTCACACCGATTAGAAATATGCACTGGTTATGTGGGGTTGATTGACCGAAGCGTGTTGCCTGTACAATGGTTCAGGTCATCTATAGATAATACAACGGGAAGACAAAGATTTACCGATATTTATTTTCTATAAATAAAAAATGAAAAAGCCATTCGACAAAAGAACATTGAGGTTTTATCTATGGGTGGCCATTGCATTTTTATCCTTCAACCTGCTTCATGATCTGACGTCTAATACGGACACTTTTTTTCAACGGGCCGTCAATAATACATGGCGAACCATGTATGTCCTTGCACTCAATTTTTTCCTTTTTGAATACGCAATCCCTTTTGTTCTTCGAAGAAGAAAGTCTGTTATAAACAACGTATTTGTCGGTATTGGGATGACATTCCTGTTACTAATGCTGTATTCATGGGGACTCTCGGGGTGGCGATTTTTTGGTATCGGCCTTGGGCTCTATAACCCTTATCAAACAGCCGGAACCGTTGACGGTGTAGTAACCCAACAGATGTCATTTAGTGTGGGTTCAATTTTCTTTTTTGGGATTACCAGGCATTTATATAACTATTATAAACTAAAACAATCTACCCAGCTGCTGCAGATTGAAAAACAACAGGCTGAACTGAATTATCTTAAATCGCAGACCAATCCGCATTTTTTGTTCAACACCCTCAATAATATTTATGCCCTTGCGAGGGAAAAATCGGACCTGGCACCCGAATCTATTTTGCGGCTGTCGAAAATACTCAGGTATATGCTATATGAAGCCGGTGGCGACTACATCGCCATTGAACAGGAATTAAAGATCATCAGTGACTATATTGCGCTTGAGCAACTCCGTTATGATGACTCATTACGTGTGAACTTCAACAATGATATTGAAGACATGCGGCAAGCTATGCCCCCGCTGCTGCTGATCCCCCTGGTTGAGAACGCATTCAAACATGGAGTATCTGAAACCAGGGGGATGCCGTATGTAAGTATTCATCTTTCAGTAAAAAGCAGGCAATTGCTTTTTATAGTCAAAAATTCCTCTGATGCCGTTGTGTCAACCGGCATTGTCACGGAAAACATCGGGCTCTCTAACCTGAGGCGACAACTTCATTTATTATATACCGATTACAACCTCTCCGTTCAACAGGGCGCTTCTGAGTTTACCGCAACTTTAAAGATCAACCTTGCCACTCACAGGTAATGCCAGTCACATGTTATACCACTCACAGGCAATGCCAGTCACATGTTATGCCACTCACAAGTAATGCAGTCGCATATAATAACTCTCACATGTAATGCCGCTCACATGTTATGCCCTTCACCTTTAATTGCAGGTTGCCGTTTCTAATCCAGTTCACCACTTTTCCAGTCCGAGTAATTTCTTACCAAGAGTTGATAATTCAGCAGTTTTATATTTGCTCTGCTCCCATCCCCTTGGATCACCCGGAAAAGCATAACCTTCAGGAGCTCTTCTTTCTCTCCATGACGAAATGCGCCATTCCCTCAGTTCATCATTCTCTTCTTCTGCCGGCATCATTGATATGTATTGAGCCATCCGCACCTTATCAGCACTTGTGTTTGCCCTTATCCCATGCGGTTGAGTACTGTTGAATATTAACAGGTCCCCCGCTTCCATCGACACCTTTTCAATTTCAAAACCGGTAACATCGGGTTTAAAATGATCACGGTCTTCCGGTTGCGTCAGCTTCCATGTATCATAGGTTCGGTACAGCTCGGGTACACACTGAAAGCCCCCCATGTTTTTGTCGGTCTGATCCGCAAGCGCCAAAACTCCCTGCACATTTTGTGGCCGGGTTTCAGGATCGTAATCCCAATGGATAAAACCCTTGTATTCGTGGCCGGGACGAATAGGGAAATTGAGATTTGCCCTGTCTATAGTAACCCAGAGTTTTTTCGTGCCCCAGATATCAGCAAATGCCTGGTGCACCTTGGGGTACTGCCGGTTGTCCCATAAATACTGGTGGTTGTACACTTCTACCATTCCGGTATTTGTGAGCTCCTTCATCTTCATCTCAGCTCTTGGTGGTGCATACCAGGTCTCCGGATCAGCAGGATCCTTTTCCTCAAACTCCCATAGAAAATTGGCGAGTTTTTTGACCTGCTCTTTTGGAACTGCATCTTTTATGACTATATATCCGTTATGCATCCAGAATTTCCACTGTTCCTCTGTTAAGAGTCCAAGCGGTTCACCATTGCTGCGGTCATTCAGTTTTACCCTGCTGCTTTTTGAAGTGGAGGGATTTCCGGGTATGTCTTTGTGAGCATTCATTGTTCCCATTGTCGGGGCCATGGTTCGTTGTTCCATATAACAAGTGTTTTCGTGATTTGATTGTTCAAAGTTCTCCCAGGGATGAATAATTCTTTACCTGCGTGATGACCAATTTTTGCTCAGTATTGACATATTTTTGTCATTGTCCACGATTTATTGGAGTTTTGGAGCAAATTAGCAGGGTCTTGAAAATTCAGAAAGAAACAGTTCTCCCGGATCCCGGGCAATCTTTCAAACTATTTAAACCGAGTTTGAAGAATTATTTTTTCTGGCATTATCATCCGGAATACGAGTTGGTTTATGTAGAAGCCATCAACGGGATCCGGCATGTGGGACAACATATTTCGGGTTATATGGAGAGCGACCTTGTACTGATCGGACCCAATGTTCCGCACCTGAACTTCGATTATGGTATCGAAACAGCATACGATCAGACAGTCGTCCAGCTTAAAGAAAATTTCCTGGGTGATGCATTCAAAGAAACGCCGGAATTTTCGCTGATCAATGATCTTTTTCAACGTGCCGGCCTGGGCCTGGCCTTCGGTAAGACAACCAAAAAAATTGTAGCTGAAAAGTTGAAAGTGATGCAGGGTAAAGGGCATTTTGAACAACTATTGAATCTGCTGGAAGTTTTCCAGGTGCTTGCAAATTCGACGGAAATAACTGAACTCAATCACCAGGATACGAGTATCAAATTGTTCATGGATGACAAGATCAGGATGGGAGCTGTCTATAAATATATCCATGCGAATTACGATCAGAAGCCAGACGTTAATGTAGTAGCGGCTGATGTTCATCTGAGTACTGCAGCGTTTTGTCGTTATTTTAAAAAACAAACAAAAATGACTTTTACCGACTTTGTAAATCAATACAGGATCACACAGGCAAAAACTTTATTACTGAAGGACCTGAGCGTTTCGGAGGCCTGTTATGAAGTCGGCTTTGAAAGCCTCTCGCACTTCAACAAATTATTCAGGAAACTTACAGGGGAAAATCCGTCAGTGTTTAAGAAGAGGCACCATTCACGCAATGCATGAGCTTAATATTTGTTTTTACTCAAAAAAATTTTTCATTGTGCTGGTGTTCCTAAGCTCAGAAAGTCTGTGAGGAATATGATTGGGTTCCAGAAAGCCATCGGGGACTGTACCGCATCAGTCGCTTGTTCCGGTCGAGGCGGTGGGCTTATGTTTCCGCAGATAATGCTTATATCGGAACCTGAAGATATTATCGGATGTATAAAAATTGTCCTCTATAGAATTTTTTGACTTTTGGAGCGTATAAATAAGTTCAAATCGCGACCCATAATTCAGACGGTAACCCAATCCGGTGCGAAGCCTGAATCTGTTTGCAAAACGTTCCTCGACGTCTTCAATAGTAAAGAACAATTCAGCATCAACCAAACCATACCACAAGTCATCGGCTGACATAGTCCGGTTATTAAGGGGCATAAGCAATTCTACCCGGGATCTGGGTCGAAAGGTAGTTTGCCACTCTTTTGTGTCGAGGTTTTTTATATTACGCATTTCAAATCGTAACAGTAGTCGCAGTAGAATGCGCTGGTATGGAGTGAGGTGAATCTTCGTTCCGAGCATTGGCCTCACCTCAAATGAGTTGTAGTTTTCTGATTGAAAGGTATAAGAGAACGTTGAGGCCACCATCAGGTCGACCCTTGGACTGAGCGCATACTCAAGCGTGGGTGCATAATCCAGCGCCCACCATCTGGGTTTGCTAAGGAGGGTGCTATATCTGAAAGCGTTCTCGATATTATATTTCTTTGCGAAAGGGTAATTGAGGATATAGTCAAACCATGCCTGCTGCGTAGGAGATTGAGCACGAATCAAACCGTTGATGAAAACCAGGCAGGTAATTATTGTCAGTTTCTTCTTTATAAAGCCCCTGTTTCCCAATGAGCGATAGATGTTCAACATGGATAGTGATTAAGAACCGTGAACTCTGGATTCTGTAATTATCAAATATAAAAAAAATGATACCTAATTCCACATTTCAGAGCTGGCTTGCAGGATTGTTCAACACCTGTTTAATACGTTCTAAGCAAGTTAATGTAAAAGAGAGAAAACCAGCAACTGGAATAACCGGTCCAATTGCAGGCATACTGTGAGACGGAAACTTAATCATGCAGTCCATATTTGACTGATTTAAGGAAGATTAATGGTTTTTCAGGGCATTTGATAACTACCTGGCAGAAACTCTGACATCTGAATTTTTCTATGGATGTGAAATACATTTACAATTCCTAACATTAAGTGTGAACTTTCGTTACCCGGAAATCGCTGAAAGCCTGGCACCGGCTTTTGCCGGGTTTAAACAATGAGTAATTTAGCAACACTGTGATCACGAATTTTTTTATACCGCCTCATCCCTCTCTGAGTCATTTTATTGATAATTATATCCTGTCCACTTCCCACGGAAAAAAGATAACGTTGCGGAGTTCCTGGCCAGCCAGCAACGAAACGAGTCTTGTTTTTCATCTCTCTGATCAACCATATCATTATACCAGTGAGGGCGAGCTTTCCCCCCTTAACAAAGAACGCGGAAGTATTATTGGTCTCCTTTCACACAGCAATGGCAGTGTATCTTTCAATGGCATCTATCACACATTCGTAATCCAGTTCAAGGCAAACGGTTTCAATAAAATATTCCGCATGCCCGTAAACGTGTTCATCAACAAACAATATTATCTCGACGAGGTATTTGGAAAGATCGCAAGAGATCTGAACGAATCATTACAAAATGCCGGCACCATCTACCTGATGGCCGAATTGACAGACAGGTTTCTCCTGCATTTTCTCAATTTGCGGAAGCAATCAACCAGCCTGTACGATGGTATAACTTATGTTTCGAATGAACTATTTCACCATTCTCCATTATTGACCGTTGATCAGTATGCCCAGAAAGCGAATATGAGTGTAAGAAACTTCTCTCGAAGATTCGCAGAACAAACCGGGGTATCACCAAAGTTCTACTGCCGCCTATTGCGATTTAATACTGCCGTCAACACAAAACTAAAATACCCGGAAAGCACCTGGACGTCCATTGCACATGAGTGTGGTTATTTCGATCACATGCACATGATCAGGGATTTTAAGGAATTCGCAAACGCAAATCCATCGTTCCAGGATACAAGTTCAGATATGCCCACTGAAAAATTTGTTTTTTTAAAACGAATTCAACTTAAATAACCACGATTTGATCGCTTTTTTCAAGCTGGCCGATTTTTACTATTCCTATAGTCCTGTGCAATTTATCTTCGCATAGACAATCTCTCAGGATCAATTATGATAACCATAAGGTAGCTCCTCAATTCCCTTAATCGCTTAGGACGAATGCAACATTTTAAACATCAAAGTTTTTACATGAAGACTCAGATCCCCGATAACTGGTACGAAAGTTTTTTTTCCGGTATCAACTGCGAGATGTGGGAAAAAGCGGTGACACCTGAATGGACGTCTGCTGAAGTTGCCTTTGTTAAAGATGTTCTGAACCTGCAACCCGGCTCGGCCGTTCTTGATATGCCTTGTGGAACAGGGAGACATTCCATAGCGTTAGCCAGGGATGGGTTCCAGGTAACAGCCGTTGACATTGCAAAGGAATACACAACTGCTTTGAAAAAGAAGGTGGAGAACGAACAGCTGAGCATCGGGGTCATAGAAGGAGACATACTATCGGTGGATTTAAGCGGTCCGTTCGATGGAGCAATTTGCCTGGGAAACAGCTTTGGATATTTTAGTTACCAGGGTATGGAAAGCTTTGTAAGCAAGGTGTCGAAGGCGCTAAAGCAAGGCGCCAGGTGGACCATCAATACAGGCCTGATGGCTGAAAGTTTCCTTTCGAAGTTTATAAAAGAAAGTAAATATGAGCTGCCTGGTCTGACCATGGAAATAAATAATGACTATGACGAATGGAGCAGTTGTTTATTAACCACACTTACTTATACGAAGGACAACCAACAGGAAGTGCATCACTTTAACCACTATGTCTACACGGTGGCAGAACTGATCAGGTTGCTGGGAAAATCAGGTTTAAGAACAATCAAATTGTACAGCTCAACGAATAAAGACGAGTACAAACTGGGCGATGCACAGTTGTATTTAGTAGCCGAAAAAACAGGATCGGTGCTTCTGGAATATGGGTCATGATTGAAACGCAACGCCGGTAATCTCTGCGCACAGGTTCACAAATTGTTCCTGCAATGCCAGGTCATCAGCTGCGGGGTTATAATGTCTTTGTTTTTGATGATGAAAATAGCGGCCGCTTACCTTTGCCGGCAGATCGTTGCTTGTGGCCAGCCAAACCTGTGTCTCATATCCTTTTTTAAGATCGTCAGGGGCTCCTTTTCCACCCATCTTTGTGGGAACCCAACCCGGATCGACCGCATTGGCGTAAACCCGTGGCCATTTCGTTGCCGCTGCTTTACAAAGCAGCATTACATGCAGCTTTGTATCAGCGTAGCTAATACTACCGATATCTGATCTGAAATTGTTCAGTTTCGCATGTCCCTGCAAGTGCATACCGGAGCTCAGGTAGATCAATCGCTGCGGTACATTTACCAGGCAGGTAAGAATATATGGAGCCAGAGTATTGACAGCAAACACGTCTTTTTGTGGAGCTTTATAAAGCCCCGCATTGTGAATGACGGCATCAAACGTCCCTTTCGCGTTTACTGCCAAAGCCAGCCGTTTTGTGTCTTCTAAATTGCCCAGGTCCGCAGTGACAACACCATCTGCACCGGGCAGTTTATCAAGGGCCTCCCGGCCTCTTTTCTCATTACGTGCATGAAGCAGGACCTGGTGGCCCTTTGCGATCAGCTCCTTTGCTGCCAGTTGTCCAAGACCATCTGCTGAGCCAGTGATAAATATTCTTGCCATCCGGGTACTGTATTTATGACTTTGGGACTGTTTTGAAGCGAGCCGTCCGTTTGATGCTTTTCCTAATTACAGAGTTTCAGGAATGTTTTCGCACAATCGACACTTTCATTAAATGATAACGGCTTTGTTAGATAGGCATCTGCCCCAAGGGAAAGGCAACGTTCTTTTTCGATAGGATTAACGGAAGTGGAATAAATTATTATGGGGATGTGTTTGAAACGGTCGTCGCTCTTGAGACGTTGAAGGGTATTTGTACCGTTCAGTTTGGGCATGTTGAGATCCAGGACAATCAGGGACGGGATCATAGCGGCGCTGAAATTCAGATCAAGTACTTCCAGAGCGTGTACACCATCATTGGCAAACATCATCACATCGCCGGCTCCCAGTGATTCCATTGCATCCTGGATAATCAGTTTATCGTCCTCGTCATCGTCAGCCAGCAGTATTTTCCTTGAAGCCATGCGAGCGGTTATTGCCTATTGAAGTATTGGTAAAGTTACAAAAAATACAGAGCCTTCTCCTTCCTTGCCTTCAGCCCAGATTTTTCCCTCGTGAATATCAACAATTTTTCGGCAAATCGCAAGCCCCAGCCCTGTCCCTTCATAAACTGTCCGATCGTGCAGTCTTTGAAACAGGGTAAACATCTGGGGGAGATACTGTTCATCGAAACCTATACCGTTGTCTTTAAATGAAAGTTTGTGATGATCACCCTCTGATTCGTATGATATCTCGATAACGGGGGCATGTGCGGGCCTGGAATATTTGAGTGAATTGGAGATAATGTTTTCAAACAGCTGTCGCAACATCCGGGCATCACCCGCTATCCTGGGTAATGATTGAATTTTTATCGTGGCCTTTTTTTCCTCAATTACCAGCTCCAGGTCCTGGAAAGCTTCGTTGGCAATCTCATTGAGGTCAATCTCCTGGGTTTTTAATTCAGCTTTATTTATCTGTGAAAAAAGCAGCAAATCGTGAATGAGATTCCGCATCCTTTCGGAAGCACGTTTAATACCCTCAAGATAATTAACCCCTTTGGTATCGAGTGAATTACGGTATCTGCTTAAAACGGTGTCACTATAATACAGTAATTTCCTGACGGGTTCCTGCAGATCATGGGATGCCACAAATGCGAACTCCTGCAACTCTTTATTACTTCGTCCCAGTTCGCCTATATATTTTTCGAGTGTGTCCTGGTTTTCCCTTAATTGTTCCTGTGTCCTTTTTAACTCGACATTGTCTTTCAAAGTCTCTTCGTAGACCTTCTGTGCATGAATATCCACTATAAAACCTATCCAGTGATGAGATTGCGCATCCTGATCATCAAAGAGTGATAACGAGACCTGGTGCCATAAATACTCGTTGCTGTTAATATTCCTGAGTCTGGCCTGTGTTTTTAAAATGGCCGCACCTTTCATGACCGGATTCTTCATCAGCAAAAGAAAAGCATCATAATCCGATTTATATACCACCGATTTCCATTTGTTTCTATTCAGGCTTTCAAGCGATTCACCGGTAAATTTTCCCAGCCAGTCATTAGCATATAAAATCCTGCCTTCTTTATCCATTGAAAATATAATCATGGGTAAGCTGTCAGTCAGGGCCTTATACTGTGCTTCACTTTTTTGAACTTTCTCCGAAAGGGCCTGCAGCTGTTCGTTTTTCCGCTTGAGTTCTTCATAAGGCGAAATCGAAGGTTCATTCCGGAACAACCTTCTCCATTCATCCAGCTTATGTATATCTATACGAAATGAAGGCTCAATATAATAGAATAATTCTATGGAGTTTCCGGCTTCAGATGAGGAAACATTGTATTTATTTACCAGCCGCTTAGCGTAAGCCAGGCCCGTATTTTCAGTTTCGTTGCCGGATTGCTCGTCCTGCAGGCAGGCCACTATATACTTATCCCGGGCACTGGTCTCCACACTCAGTATCAGGCAACCACCCGTTTGACTTTCAATGGTATGCCTGGATATTTCTGAAACCGCCGTGGCAAATGTTGTCTGTGCTGAAAGGGACAGGCCAGACAACTCCGCCAGCTTCATGGAGCGTTTATGGGCAAGGATGAGATCCATCTCATTTTGTAACGTTACTCTTGCTAATTCATGCATCCGCTATAAATTTATCTTACAGACTGCGACTGACATGTCATCAGTATTTCTCGCATAATCTTTCAGTAGTGAGGCACATAAAATGGAAGCATCATAGCGTTGTATAGCCGGATACCGGACCGTGTCCCATTTCGATTTCAGTCCATCACTGCACATTATGAGGTGCTGGCCCCTTTCATAGTCCAATTCTTGTGCGTTTAGTGTTCTCGGTACGTTCAAACCAATTATGCCATTATATGGCATAAGGTTTTTTGTTTCGGATGAATTACCAACCCTGGTGCTGATATTCCCTACGCCACATATTCTCCATTTTTTTTTCACCAGGTCAAGGATAGCGATCGTTCCAACCAGTCCCCTGGTTCTTTTTACTTCATCGTTTATGTGCCTGATAACTTCTGTAGGCTCAACCTCCGGACAATTCAGAAAGGCCTTTCCCGCTTCCAGAACGGCATTGGCTGCGTCAGGTCCGTGCCCGAGTCCATCCCCTAAAAATAAACTTATATGATCGTTTGTAGCTTTCTGGAAGAAACCGTCGCCAGAGGTTGATTCGCCCGGCTTGGGTAATACTATCGATTTGATCTCATCTTTCGGCAATTTACTGAAGCGTGGGAATTCCTCGTTGAAAAGGCGGACAAGGATTACGGTACCCCAGTCACGGAGAGAATAAACCTGGAAAAGATC
The DNA here is from genome assembly GCF_054461535.1 of Flavitalea antarctica. Classification (NCBI taxonomy): domain Bacteria; kingdom Pseudomonadati; phylum Bacteroidota; class Chitinophagia; order Chitinophagales; family Chitinophagaceae; genus Flavitalea; species Flavitalea antarctica. Next base: position 23,936 of record NZ_JBTLQG010000035.1, on the reverse strand, counting down.
AGATAATCTTTTCATAGCCCCAAGGCCCTGCCCCAGCGTGTTTTTTGTGGATACACCGTCAGCGACCATGCGACTTACATCCGTCATACCGGGACCATTATCTATGCTGATCAGCTCAATGCCCTGGTTCCCGTCTTTTTCGATCAGTTTTACCAGCACTTGTCCCCCACCTGCGTGTTTGACAAGGTTGGATACCATTTCGGCCACTATGATGTCCAGTTCGCCAAGTTTTCCTTCATTAAAACCGGCACTTGCTGCAAGGTTGTGAATCTCTTTCTTTAAAATGGCAAAATAACTTCTATCGTCCGCTTTTAACGCAACATGTGTTCTGCTAACCATTTTTCCATTTTAGAATTGTCACTTTGGTACCTGCCCCTACTTCACTTTTAATCTCAAATTCGCTCACTAATCTTTTAGTGCCCGGTAATCCAATGCCCAGGCTTTTCCCGGTGGTGTAACCATCTTTCATAGCAAGGGAAATGTCCTTGATTCCCGGACCCTTATCTTCGAAAGTGAGTCGTATCCCGGTATCCCTTCCCTGGGTTACCACTTCTATCAACGCGATACCCCCGCCTGCATATTTAAGCATATTCCGGACTAACTCACTGGCTGCAGTTATGAGCTTCGTTTGATTAACGAGACTCATGCCGGTCTTTACCGCATATTCTTTTACGCGGTTGCGAAAGGGCACCACGTCCTGCTCCTTTTCAATCTGCATTTTATCTTTATTCAGAACCAGCTTCATCGTCTTCGGATTCTAACTCATCAGAACCAATTTTCTCTTTTAATAAATCCATCCCTTTCTCAACGTTTAAAGCAGTATGAACGCCCTTCAATTCCAGGCCGAGTTCAATCAGCGTAATGGCAACAGCGGGTTGCATGCCCACGACAACCGTTTCAGCATCCATAATTTTTGACATGCTGCCAATGTTGCCGAGTATTCGACCCATAAAGGAATCAACGATAGATAAAGCTGAGATGTCAATAAGTACGCCCTTTGCTTCTGTTTTGTTTACCATCTGAACCAGGTCGGATTCGAGGTTTGTGGCAAGCCTGTCGTATAAATCAATCTGGATGGTAACCAGCAAAAAATTACCCATCCGGAGAATCGGAATCCTATCCATATCTAAAATGCTGCTTTATTATTTTGAACTTTTTTGACTTCCATTTTCAGCAGGCTAAAAGCATATTTCAGAGCACTCGCCATGGTGGCCTTGGTAACAATATTGGAAAGATCTATACCAAGATGTACGATGGTTTGGGCAATCTCGGGCCTGATCCCGCTGATAATACATTCAGCACCCATCAGGCGGGTAGCTGCAACCGTTTTAATCAGGTGTTGAGCCACGAGTGAATCAACAGCCGGCACACCGGAGATGTCGAGTATCGCTATCGTGCTCCCGCTCGCAACAATCTCCTGCAACAGGTTTTCCATCACAACCTGGGTGCGGGCACTGTCAAGGGTTCCGATGATAGGAAGTGCTAAAATGCCTTCCCAGACACGGATCACGGGAGTGGAAATTTCTGTGATCTCGTTGGTCTGGCGCAGGATCACATCTTCCCTGCCTTTAATATAAGTTTCGAAGGTAAAAGTCGCCAGGCTATCCATAAGCTTGTTTACCCTTGAGATTGCATCAACCAGTGCCGCAGGATTATCTCCCAGTGAAGAATGCAATGTGTTCAATAATGCATCTTTAAGGCTGAACAGATAGATTCCGGTTTCTCTTGGCGAAAATCCCTGTTTGGCTCTTGAAATAGAAATGCCGCCCAGTATTTCCTGGACAGGCTCAAACTCCGACGATTGAACCTCGGTCAAATTCCTGTCTGTAATGACCCTCAATAAGGAGTTTAGCAATTCCTCGGATTGTTCTCTTAATTCTTCGTTACTCATCAGATCTTCGCGGAGACCGGCATCACTTAGTTGAGCGCTCATCCAATCTTCTGAGATCTGCTTCTTTTTCTTTTGAAGCAATTTTGCGATGTCTGTGTTCATGAATGTTAGTTGTATTTTAAATCTTAGCCTTAAATTAGTATTGGAGGATTATGTCGCATGAAAATAGGTCGCTATTGCCAAAGTTTATGAGACATTTACCCGAGAAGTCGAAATATATGTGAATTCGCTGGATTTCGCTGATTTTTTGTCAGCGGATGCGGGCGACGAGTCACTTTTCGGGTGTTTTCAATGACGGCGCCCGTTAGTCGAAAACACTGATATTTTTTATCAGCCTTAATAAGGTGCCGGCCTGAGCCGTGAATGTTTGTGATCAAAGGAGATTTTTCCAACCAAAAGTAAGTTGCAAGGGAATAGGATCTATGGTTTTGGTTTATACTGGTTAGCCCTTACATTATTCGCAGCAAGACTTACAGTTTCCTCGATTCTTCTGAGCCTGGTGGCGGGCGTCTTTGCATTTAGTATCCATTCCAGAATACCTCTCTTCACCGAACGTGGAAAGGCTTCAAAATGACCAGCAGCTTCCTGATTAGCGTTCAACAAGGTTTTCAGATCACCGGGTATAACCAGGTTTTCGATATCGTCCAAAGCTTCCCATTTTCCATTTGCCTTTGCTTGCTCTATGACCGCGAGACCTGGAGGTGTCATTAATCCCTCCTCCATTAACTTTTTTACTCTATCCTTGTTGATTTTACTCCAGTTACTCGATGGATTTCTTTTGGCGAAGAACTGGTAAAAGCTTTCTTCATTCCGTTTATTCGGCTTACTATCGATCCATCCGAAACATAATGCCTCCTCTACCGCTTCAGCATAACTGATGCTTTTTTTGGTAGCACCCTTTTTATAGATAATTAACCAGACAGACTTTGCTTTGTCGCAGTGTTTAGATAACCATTTCCGCCACGCCTCCCTGTCTTTCGCATAGAAGGTTTTTACACCATCTTTTGTTTCCATTTGCTTAAGCTTAAGTCATTACGTAAACAAACAACCTGAATCTTTGTTGACATGCCTACTGCCTTGAAGCTGCCCCCGCCGAACGTCGACTGGACTATTCGGATAAATTCATACCTTTAACCGGTTCACGCGACAAATGTTGGTCACGGCGATCTTCTTTCCTGTAATTCTGTTTGACTTTTTTCTCCGGTTGAATTTCTTATACAACTGTACCCCCTGTTATACAATACCATTCCTCGCCCTAATAACTATTATTAACCAGCAGTCCCATCCCTCAATCTGTCAACTCTATTTGCTCATCGGCCCCGTCCATCGCTCCAATAGCTATTGTGAAATCAGTCCCGTTCCGACCTCTACAGCAACTATTGTTAACCAACCAACCGTGGCGACGTGACGCAACAGCAATGAAAAAGTATCTGATTTCCCTCGCATTATTATCTTTTGGATTTTTCAGCCTGGCTCAAAGCACGTTTACCCAGGCAACCTTTCAGGAAATGTTAGACGAGTACAAAAAAGACAACAAGGCATTTCTCACAACCCGGCTGGCTGAAGATTTTAGATATAGTAATCCAAAGGGCAAGTTTCAAAAGAAAGCGGAACTCATTCCAAAGGAAACTGCGAAGATTATTAAAACGGAGATCCTGGAACCCGTTGTTTTTCAATCAGGCGACCTGGCTGTTGTTAGTGGAATACACAAAACAACACGGATTGGAAGTGACGGAAATGAAGCTACCTCGGAAGTTGCATGCACATATACTTTTCAAAGACGAAACGGAAAGTGGTTTTTCGTTGCCTCGCAGCAAACGAATTTAACTGAGTGAAGATGCGTCATTACCACACCTGATTGATAATCCCTTAACTGTCAACCTATTTGAGTAGAAATAGGACAATTTCCTTATTATTCCTGATCCAAATGCGGGATTAAAGGTCTCACTGATCCGGTAATACGGCGCTATTGGCCTAATAAGGTTACATTACAGGAAGGCGGGATATTCCTCCGGCTGAACAATCAACATAATGACAACTAATATCCTGGCTAATGAGCTCACTGCAGCTTTAACTCCACCCATCGAAAAAAAAGGACTGCACATGAAAGCGCTTGTTTATCATGGAGCGGGGAAGAAAACCTGGGAAGAAAAACCGAAACCAGCGATAGTAACATCTACCGATGCGATTGTGAAGATCATAAAGACAACAATATGTGGAACCGATCTTCATATTCTCAAAGGCGATGTACCCGAAGTTACCGACGGGCGTATCCTGGGTCACGAGGGCATCGGTATAATTGAAGAAGCCGGAACAGCGGTAACTGATTTCAAGAAAGGAGATCACGTTTTAATTTCTTGTATAACATCTTGTGGTAAATGTTCTTTCTGCAAAAAAAGAATGTATTCGCATTGTGAAAACGGTGGTTGGATACTTGGCCATCTGATTGATGGTACCCAGGCAGAATATGTACGCATACCCTTTGCCGATACAAGCCTTTATCATGTACCCGCAAGCGCTGATGAAGAGGCATTGGTGATGTTAAGCGACATTCTACCCACCGGTTTCGAATGTGGCGTATTGAACGGGCAGGTGGCGCCCGGTGACACGGTGGCAATTGTTGGTGCCGGGCCGATAGGCCTTGCGACATTACTGACGGCCCAATTTTATACACCTGCAGAAATCATCATGGTAGATGTTGATGATAATCGCCTGGCAGTTGCGAAACAGTTTGGTGCGACTCATATAGTAAACAGCAGTACCGAAAATGCCAGCGAAAAAATAATGCTGCTGACGGATAATAAAGGCGTTGACGTGGCTATAGAGGCAGTCGGCATTCCGGCCACCTTTGTACTGTGCCAGGAAATCATCGCCGCCGGTGGACGCATCGCTAATGTAGGTGTTCACGGCAAGTCCGCTCCGTTGCATTTGGAGACCCTATGGTCGAAAAACATTACAATTACAACCAGGCTCGTAGATACGGTATCAACACCCATGCTCCTAAAAACAGTGACCGCAAAAAGGTTGGATGCAACTAAGCTCATTACCCATCGCTTTGCATTAAGTGATATCATGCGGGCTTATGAAACGTTTGAAAATGCAGCAGAAGAGAAAGCGCTGAAAGTTATATTAACCAATGAGTAATTGCAAAAAACAGGATCATGGAAAACACAAGCGACGTTAACATCGACCAGGAAACCATCAGCAAACTAGGTCTCAAACTATCGGAACAACCAGTAAATGCACAGATTGCTCCCGGAGCACGGATTTTCGAATACCCACATTTAGAAAACATCTTTATCATGGAAAGTGACCTGTATGGTAATAAAATGCCTAAAGACTCGTGTTTCCTTGCATTTACCGGACAGCACGGACTTGTAGGTAAACATCTAAAAGTAGAAACCTTAAGAAATGCAAGCCCGGAAGAAATCAGGACTATGGTTGAGAAGAACCGGGAGGGTTAACAGGGCGTTCAAAGCCTACATAACCCTATGACAAAACTGAATTGCATTAATACGCTGCATACCGGGATTTGGCTATTCCTCAATATTGTATCAGGCTATATGGCTTATACAGCGTTGGTGAATCTTTATTGATTTACCGGCTCGCTACAAATGAAAACCAGTAAGACTATGATCATTGCCCTATCAATAATCGGCTTCGCACTGATCATATTGATGATTGGGAGAATCTCATTACATATTCAATACCGCAAACAGGTAACGGAACTACTGTCAAAAGTAAAAAATGGTTCCAGCCGAACATATACCCAAAAACAATTGGAGGGCTTGCCCGCTCCGGTGCAACGCTATTTTACCCATGTCTTAAAAGAAGGTCAAGCCTATATCACCACAGTACGGTTTACCCATGAAGGGCTGTTTAAAACCGCAATAGATAAGGATTGGGTAGCTATTAAAGGAGAGCAAAATGTAACCACTGAAACACCGGGCTTTATCTGGAAAGGCACTACATCCTTGTTTACAGCCCGTGACATGTACATCGGAAATAAAGGGAGGCTCACTGTTTCCCTTTTTTCTTTATTTAAAGTAGTCGATGCCAGGGGAGAAAAATATGATGAAGGAGAATTGATACGGTGGCTTGGCGAAAGCATTTTGTATCCGACAAATCTGTTGCCCGGCGAAAGACTTCAATGGTCGGATATTGATTCAAGTACAGCCAAACTAACTTTTCACCATAACGGAATCTCACTGTATTACTTAGTCACCTTTAATGGCGGTGGTGAGATCAGCGAATTGGAGACAAAGCGATATATGGGCGAAAAGAATTTAGAAACCTGGATCATTAAACTATCCGATTATAAAGAGAGGAGCAACGTCCTGGTTCCTACAACAACGGAGGTGTTATGGAGGTTAGACAAAGGCGATTTCAGTTACGCAAAATTTCTCATCAAAGACGTGGAGTATAATAAGGCAGGCTAACATTGAGTTTAGCCTAAAAGGATGATCCAGGGCTTTAATGCGTAAACGATGTTTTTGTGGCATGGTCTTGTTTACCTTTGTGGTTATGACCGAACAAGAGCTTACCAGGCATTTCCCTTCCCTGGAAGAGGGCCTCAAGGAAGAAATTCTCAAAGTTGCTGAAGTAAGAATACTAAGCGCTGGTGAATTGCTGATACGTACCGGTCAAAACATCCGGTCGGCCCTGCTGGTCCTTGATGGACTGGTCAAGATCTACCGCGAAGATGAAGACGGGAACGAATTCTTCATGTATTACATTGATGCCGGGAAAGCCTGCGCAATTTCGCTGGTATGTGCTTTAGGCCAGGAGACCAGCGGGCTGATGGCAAAAGCAGTTACAGAAGCAACTGTATTAAGTATCCCGGTAAACTATCTTGATGAATGGATGGGAAAATATAAAAGCTGGGCGCGGTTTGCACTCAATTCTTACCGCGAACGTTTTGATGAACTGTTGCAAACCATTGATCACATAGCTTTCAGGAATATGGATGAGAGGCTGGTGTTCTACCTGAAGCGTCATCAGCAACAATTTCAGACAGACAGAATTGAGCTGCCCTTTACGGAAATTGCGCAAGATTTGAACTCATCCCGGGAAGTAATTTCCCGTTTGATGCGCAAGTTGGCAGACAACGGCGTCGTAATACTGATGGGCTCCTATGTAAAATTCGTTAATCTCGACAAGGCATTGAGATGAGAAACATCACAGTGTCAAACAAACCGGTTTGTTTTTGATCTGCTTGTCGATTGTGTTAGTATGTCCTCTGTATTATTTTTTGCAATAACGATCTGGCGTGATCTTTATCACGGCAATGATGCCTGGCTTGTGTGAGGTTTGCACACAAATCAAGTCACATGGAAATCTTTGGTTACCTGGCATCCTTGCTGATTGGTGTATCCCTCGGCCTGATCGGAGGTGGTGGCTCCATACTCACTGTTCCGGTAATGGTTTATCTGTTTGGATTGCAGCCTATGCTGGCCACCTCCTATTCGCTTTTTATCGTTGGCTCTACCAGCTTGTTTGGCGCTGTTGATAGCTTTCGTAAAGGATTAGTAAATATTAAAGCCGCTTTACTCTTTGGAGCCTCTTCAATTGTTACCGTCTTTTTAACACGAAGATTCCTGGTGCCGTTGATCCCCAAAGACATAATCACCATAGGCGGAATTACGATTACGGAAGCATTGTTAACAATGGTACTATTTGGCGTGTTGATGCTCACCGCCGCAGTCAGCATGCTACTTAGGAAAAATGTAATGGTTGAGGCACAAGAATGCAGTGATTGCCTGCGCTTTAGTAAACTTGTAGGCTATGGCATCGTTATAGGGTTGGTAACAGGGTTTTTGGGGGCCGGCGGGGGTTTCTTGCTGATTCCTGCGCTCGTCCTCCTCCTGAAACTTCCTATGAAGACGGCCATTGGCACATCTCTCATGATTATAGCCTTAAACTCATTGGTAGGTTTCACCGGCGATCTCGGGCATTTTCCTATCCACTGGTTGTTCTTGCTGAAGGTAACCGGCATAGCTGTCACCGGAATGTTTCTTGGTAGCACTTTAAGTAATAAAATCACTGGGGACAGGCTAAAAAAAGGCTTTGGCTGGTTCGTGCTGGTGATGGGTATCTATATCCTTGTTAAAGAAACGATATTATGATAAAAAGCATTTACAGGCGTGACACGTGTCACGAATAAATATACCGGAAGAAAAGAATTTTGCATATCATCAATTTATAAAATGAACAAAATGAAAATAGAACAGATTTATACGGGTTGCCTGGCACAAGGTGCTTACTACATCGAAAGCGAAGGTGAAGCAGTGGTAATTGATCCCTTACGGGAGGTGGAACCCTACCTTCAAAAAGCAACACGCAACGGCGCCAGGATTAAGTATGTTTTTGAAACCCACTTCCATGCAGATTTCGTCTCCGGTCATGTGGATCTGGCAAAACAGGCTAACGCACCTATCGTGTATGGGCCGAAAGCAAACCCATCTTTCCCTGCGATTATTGCGAAAGACGGCGAAGAATTCAAGGTTGGTAAATTAACGTTTAAGGTACTGCATACGCCCGGACATACCATGGAAAGCACCTGCTACTTATTAAAAGACGAGTCCGGGAAAGAAGTGGCACTATTCAGTGGCGATACCTTGTTTATTGGGGATGTGGGTCGGCCTGACCTCGCGCAAAAAGCAGCACACATGACAAAGGAAGAGCTGGCTGGCATCTTATATGACTCTTTGCGCACCAAAATTATCCCGCTTTCGGATGAAGTCATCGTTTATCCTGCTCACGGTGCCGGCAGTGCCTGTGGCAAAAACATGAGTAAGGAAACGACGGATACATTGGGGCATCAAAAGCAAACCAATTATGCATTGAGGAAAAACATGACCCGGGAAGAATTTATACGGGAAGTAACGGAAGGGCTGACAACGCCACCTGCTTACTTTCCACTAAACGTTATGTTGAACAGGCAAGGCTATGAAAGTATATCAAAAGTGATGCAGCGGGGTAAGCACGCGTTATCGCCCGATGCTTTTGAAACCGCAGCCAATGAAACCGGCGCCCTCGTACTGGACACCCGTGAACCCGGGACTTTTGCCAGGGGCTTTATTCCTAATTCCATCAATATTGGTATTGATGGCAGTTTTGCTCCCTGGGTAGGTGCGCTCATTCCGGACATTAAGCAGCAAATCCTGCTGGTCACCGATGAAGGTCGCGAAGAGGAAGTGATCACCCGGCTTGCAAGAGTTGGATATGATTATACCATCGGTTATCTGAAAGGCGGCTTCGAGGCCTGGTCGAAAGCAGGTAAAGAAGTTGATACAATAACATCTATTGATGCAGCGGAATTTGCTAAGCTCGCAAACCAGGAAGACATGCAGGTCATCGATGTCCGCAGGCCAGCTGAGTATGATAATGAGCACGTGGAAGGCGCCATCAACCTGCCGCTGGATAACATCAACGATGCAATTGGAAAAATCAATCCTGGCCAGCGATATTTGGTCCATTGTGCCGGAGGTTATCGCTCCATGATTTTTAATTCCATTTTGCGGGCAAGAGGATTTGACAATCTGGTGGATGTTCAAGGCGGATTCGAAGCTATTAAGAAAACCGGTGCTGTTGCGGTGACAGACTTTTCATGTCCGTCGACATTGGTAAAAAAATAATGAATACTAAGAATAGAAAACTGAGCATATGATGGAAATATTAAAGCAGCCCTGGCCATGGTACGTGGCAGGAGTTATTGTAGGACTAACAGTACCGGCATTGCTGATCCTGGGCAACAAACACTTTGGCATCTCAGCTAACCTGCGACACGCCTGCGCTGCGTGTTTTCCGGCCAACATTTCATTCTTTAAGTATAATTGGAAAAAAGAGATATGGAATCTGTTTTTTGTAGCCGGGATTCTTATTGGCGCTTTCCTTGCAACGCAATTTCTGACTAACCCAGATCCAGTGAAAGTGTCGCCTGCGCTACTTGCAGAGTTAGAAGGGTATGGTATTGAAGACCATTCAGGCGTTCTGCCAAAGGAGTTGTTCAGCCTTTCAAGCTTGTTCTCCATACGTGGATTGATCATGCTTATTGGCGGCGGATTCCTGGTGGGCTTTGGTACCCGTTATGCCGGGGGTTGTACCAGCGGCCATTCTATTATGGGCATCAGCAATCTGCAGTTACCTTCCCTGATTGCGACGGCATCCTTTATGGCTGGCGGCTTCCTGATGGCCAATGTATTCCTTCCCTATATTTTGAAATTGTAAAAACAATACCTTATGCGTGGCATTTTAAGTGATATATATCCTACCGATAACAAAGAAAAAGAACTTGACGACACCGATTACGAATCGAGATCACTGGATACAATCTGTGTCAATGAATCCCATCTGCAACACAAATGGTATCATAACCTGAAGTATGCTCTTGTGGGCATAATCTTTGGCATAACATTTACCAAGGCTGAAATAACTTCATGGTTCCGCATCCAGGAGATGTTTCGCCTGCAAAGCTTTCACATGTACGGCGTGATTGGAACCGCAATTATAGTCGGCATGATCTCTGTCTGGCTTATCAAAAAATACAAGGTAAAAACAATTTATGGTGAGACTATCGAATTTCATCCAAAAAAGTTTAACAAGGGGCAGATCATTGGCGGCCTGATCTTCGGGTTGGGATGGGCAATGACAGGTGCTTGCCCAGGACCGTTGTTTGCCCAGATCGGCTCCGGCTTTCTGGTGATTGTCATGGTGCTGTTAAGTGCTGTTGCCGGCACCTGGGTTTATGGATATTTCAGGGATAAATTACCGCATTAGTTTGCATCGCAGGAAATTAATTGCAGCAGCTATCCTCAGCCAATTGTGATGCCTTTCTACATGGTTGTCAAAATTATTGCAAACAAACTGGCTGTGTTACCTGGATAATTTTTCGGGTTGTTCAACTAATTGTTTTTTCATTACAATGGCACTTACCGGGCATACATGACTAAACTCAGATGAGCCTTTAAGTTCTTTAGGGACTACATCCCTTGTAATGATAGTGTACCCCTTTTTGCTGAAATACTTATCTGCTGTTTCGGTAAGAAGATACATTTCCGCAATACCGGTTGACTTTGCTTCCGTTTCGAGTCGGGTTACCAAGGTTTCCGCTATACGTTTGTTTCTATAATCAGGATGTACTACCATTGAGCGCAGTAAAGCATAAGTTCCATATCGCTCCATTCCAATAAGACCTATCAACTCACCTGCATCAACCGCAACATAGAAGTCGGTAAGTAAATCCGGCAGATCTTGTGAAGGAAGATTTTGCGACTGTAACAGGCTTTTAATTTTATCACGGTTTTGTTGCGTTGCTTTGACTATCTGCATGGTATAAAATTAATAAAAGTCAAAAAATCGTTAGTCGATAACATCAAGCTTGATCAGGATTAGTATCGCAATATTACGATATATTGACCATTTAAAAAACCTTCATCTTATACGAAAAAATTCCGGAGGTCATAAAGTAAGCTATTACTTTTTCAATTGCCGGGACTGTACCGGAGAGACCTGGCAATGAGTGTATTCAATATCTCATCTTTACAACGGACTGGTAAGATTTTTAGTTTTCAATCGTTTCAATGTGAACGGCTGCCCTGGGGCGATAACGATTATGCGTTCGGGGTTAACCACTTTTTCTTTCAGGTTTTTTGGGTCGCCATTAAAGGGTGTAAAATCCGGGGCATCAACAAATCCCCAGTGGCTAAGTATCAGCGGCGTATTAGGATAGGCATTAGCAATTTTCACTGCGCCTTCCAGTCCCGAATGGTAAAGCGGATCTTCGGAGTAATAAAATAAAATGGCATCGGGAGTGGGCATGTGAAGTTGTTCCTGGTTGAAACGGCTGTCGCCTGGTGCCCAGATGTTACCGTCGGGCGTATTGAACCAAAAGCCGCAGGCATCGCCGGGCTCGAAATAACGCTGACCAGGTTTAGGAAAATCGTTCTGCCAGTCGTGGTCGGCAAGGGTAAGCCGCACTGAAGTGTTGCCCACCCTAAATGTATCGCCAATAAAATGACCAAATGAATTTAAGCCTTCGTTTTTCATTAAAGAATCAACATAAATTGTTGAATGAAACTCTTTAGTAACCGGAGCTAAACTCCTGAAGGTTTCCACGCTGTAATGATCGTTATCGCTGTGTGTGGCGAATACTGCATCAAGTCGCGGCACACCTTGTGGGATTAACGGAAACTTCATTAAGAGTGGCATATCATAACCTTGTAACAGCGGATCAATCATGAAGGTTGTACCGCGACTGTTTACCAAAAAGCCGGCCATGCCTAACCATCGGATTACAGTATTGTCAGAAGCTGTAAAAGCCTCTTTGCCAAAGGGCTGCGACGCCGGGGCCTTTGCCTGGTATTTTTTCCTTGTAGTGTCAGATGTAATCTGCGCTTGCAAGGTAAACGTGGCCGTGGCAAATGTGAAAACTATTACTATTAAAGATTTTGAAACCATAACTTTTATTTATAGCATGACCAGTGCCCGCTTTCTATTTGTTTTGACATCACTGAATTAAGATTTCTTTGCCGCCAGGTGGAAGCTAGTATTCAACCCTTTCCTGTTGTATTGCATCATAGCGATCTCCCACCACGGGATACCCGGCAACTTTTGTTTCTAAGTCGCTGATCTCTTCTGGCGTAAGATTGAAATCAGCCGTTCGCAAATCTTCTTCCAAATGTGACAGCTTGGTGGTCCCGAACAGGGGCACGATAAAGGAATACTTGCTCATCATCCACGCCATGGCGATTTGCGCCGACGTCATGCTGCGTATTTTTCCGAATTCATTTATCACTTGCAGAATACGGGTATTTGCGCGTAGCGCTTCGGGTGTAAAGCGTGGCCAGGCGCCACGAATATCGTTGGTATTCATGTCAGCGTACTCTGTGAGCGACCCCCCAAGAAAACCACGGTTGATCGGACTATAGGCGGTAAAGCCTATGCCAAGTTCTTTCAGTGTATCAAAAACTTCAGTTTCAGGCTTGCGGAACATCAGATGATATTCACTCTGAACAGTGGTAACAGGCTGAACTTTATGCGCCCTGCGGATAGTTTGAGCACTAACCTCACTCAGGCCGAAATACCGCACCTTCCCTTCCTTGATCAGATCAGCAACTGCTCCGGCAACATCCTCTATCGGTACGTTCCGATCTATACGGTGCTGGTGGTAAAGATCAATATGGTCGGTCTTCAACCGCCGTAGCGAAGCCTCGCATGCGGCTTTTATTCGTTGGGGGCGATTGTCGTTTACCGGTGGGTTTTTGGTTAGGTCAACGGTGAACTTGGTACCGATGATTATTTTATCTCTGATGGGTGCGATGGCCCGGCCCAGCAGCTCTTCATTCCGACCTGAGCTATAACCTTCAGCCGTGTCAAAGAAATTGCATCCACGGTCATAGGCCTCGCGGATAAGTCTCTCCATCATCTTCTCATCGGGAACAGTTCCGCGACCGTTTTGCATGCCCATACATCCGAGCGCCAGGGCCGAAACAGTCAGAGCCGCTTTACCACTTCCGAGGGTGCGCTTATTTGATAAAATCGTACATCCGCTGGTTTCGGATTCTGCTTCCCCGAGGTTAACCGCAGTTGAAGCTGAAATGCTTTTCCCCCCAAACAGTACGCCGGTACCCGCGAATAGGGTCGATTTCAAAAGTTCACGTCGTTTCATTATTTCTGCTTTAGATTTTTTTGAAAGGCCTTCTTTATCAAACAAATTAACTTCCCAAAAAATGACTGCCGACAAACGATTACCTGCAGACACCTGATTACAGGGCTTTGTTGATGGCCAGACAAAGGTCCATATAACTGGTATGTGACAGGTTATACCAATTCCTGATTTCCTTACCATTATTCCCGGTTGGGGGTGACAAAGTCAGCACTTTAAAACCCTTATTCTACCTTTATGATACCAAAATGCGATTCGTGAAAACCATTCGAAAAATAGAAACAGTCACGCAGTTCAACCGGGAGCGCGGGCAGAAAACGTTACATCCTTTAATCAGTGTTCTTGACCAATCATTGTCAGGGCAGGTAATGGCGACTCGTTATTTATCAGACGTCTACATCGTCTTTCTAAAGGACACGAAGTGTGAAGAGTTGAAGTATGGCCGCAATCAATACGATTATGAAGAAGGAACGCTGTTGTTTATTGCGCCGGGACAGGTCTTTGGTTTCGAAGAGAGTGGAAAGATGCTCCAACCAACTGGCTGGGCACTTTGCTTTCATCCTGATTTACTCCAGGGAACTCATCTGGGCAAGCACATTGCCGAATATCATTTCTTCTCGTATGAGGCAAACGAGGCCCTTCACCTATCTGAGGCTGAGCGGCAATTCGTGGTGGAGTGCTTTCAGAAAATTCAGCATGAATTAGCGCATGCAATAGACAAACACAGCCGCACACTCATCGTCAATAACATTGAATTGCTCCTCAACTATTGCGTTCGCTTTTACGACCGGCAGTTCGTAACAAGGGAATATGCGAATAGCGATGTGTTGACCCGGTTTGAAAATCTTTTGAATGAGTACTTTCATTCAGAGAAGCCGCAAACAGCAGGGTTACCTTCAGTCGCAGATTGTGCGGCGCAACTGAATTTGTCGTCAAGGTATTTTGGTGACCTGGTGAAAAAAGCAACCGGGAAATCAGCGCAGGAGTTTATACAGTTAAAAGTCATTTCTGCTGCCAAAGAAAGAATACTTGACCCTGGTAAAACCATCAGCGAGGTTGCATATGAACTGGGTTTTAAGTATCCGTCACACTTCACCCGGATGTTCAAACAACAGGTAGGGTATTCGCCTCACGAATACAGGATGTTGAACTAGCGGAGTAAAAATCGTATCCACCTGACCTTTTTCTTGATCCTTCTTTCTGGTGAATGGCTTCATAGAATTCATAGCCTTATGGCGTTTATCTGATCTTGCTTTCACTTTTTCCATCCAAAGGATTTATTTAATTTGGACAAATGGACCGTGATATTTTAATGCTTATTGACAAGCTTCCCGATCTGGCAGTCATTTTATCCACCGATGGCACATTTGAAAAAGTGAATCGGGCCTTCATCAACTGTCTTCAATATACTGCAGAAGAACTGGAGGGGAGACTCTATTCAGAGATTATTGCTTCGAAAAACGACGCCGAAGTTCAGGCTATTACAAAAAAATTGCAGCAAGGCGAACAGCTTTCATGTTTAATTCATACCCTACATAAAAAAGATGGAAGTCAGCTTTCTGTCAGTTGGTCGTTTACCTCTGTTGCGAATGTCATTTTTTGCATTGGCAGATCTGTGGATCAGGCAGCAAATACCGGCCAGCAGCTTCTGCAAAAGGAGCACCTGTTTCAAGCACTGGTTGAGAACTCTTTCGATTTGCTGGCTGTTACGGATATAAACGGCTATTGGACCTATGTCAGTGAATCGCTGGCCACCTTACTGCACAGAAAACCAAAAGAATTAATTGGTCAGCTTTGCTTTGATTACATTCACCCGGAAGACCTTCCGCAGCTGGCGGTGGAGATGGAGACACTTTTGAAGGGGCAGCGAAAGTTGCAGGGCCCACCCTACCGGTTTAAGAATGGTTATGGTGAATGGTTATGGATGGAAGCGATTGTCACCAACCGGTTGGACGACCCCGAGATCACCGGGATCATTATAACCGGCAGGGATATCAGTGACCGTATCCGGGCCGAAAAAAACGCAAAGGAAGTGCAGCTTCTGGAAGCATTAAAAGAGGGAGAAGAAAAAGAACGCAGCCGTATCTCACGCGACCTGCACGACGAGATCTCAGCGATGGTTGTGGCAGCAAAAATGCATTTCGCAACACTCACCCATGCTGAGACGTCGGTGGAAGGGAATAAGGAGTATCAACAAGGCATCAGGTTGCTCGACGAGGCTGCCCGGCAGATTCGCAACACATCGCATAACCTGATGCCGGAAATTTTATTGGAGAAGGGCCTGAACAAAGCGCTTGAATACTTTTTGAACAGCGTCACTAATTGTCAGTTGCAAATACGATATGTTGCTGTCGGAAATGATACGCGGTATTCAGCCAGTTTTGAACTTTCGCTATACCGGATTCTTCAGGAATTAGTGAACAACATAGTGAAGCATTCAAAAGCCACGGAGGCCATTGTGCAGTTGAGTTACCAACCCCAGGTGCTTTCGGTAACCATCGAGGATAACGGGATAGGATTTGAAGAACCTTTTGCAAGGGAGGGCACCGGTTTGCGCTCCATACGTAAGCGGGTAGCCGTCATGAATGGCGATATCGAAATTCAGTCGGGCCCGCAAGAAGGCACCAATATCTACCTGGAATTTAATCAACCAACGCTTTCGGGTCCCGACAGTGAGGCAAGGCCAGTTGTTTCTCACCGGTAATATTTATATTCAAAATTATTCTTAGCCAGTCGGGCAAAGACCCTATAGCAGTCATGGAAACAATCAAAATTGCAGTTATTGACGACCACGAAGTAGTGATCAACGGATTAAAGGCCATGTTTGCCGGCCACGAACAATTCACGATCACCTTCACTACCACTGATGCACATACGCTGCTGGCCCACCTGGACAGCAATAAAATTGACGTGCTCCTGATGGACATTCAAATGCCGGGTACCAGTGGCGTTGACCTTTGTAAAATCGTTAATAAAAAACAAGCTACCACTAAGATACTTGCTTTCACCAGTTTCGATGACTCCCACTACATTCGCCAGGTGATGCGCAACGGAGCTTCAGGTTATCTTTTAAAAAATGCGGACAAGCAAACCATTTTTTCAGCTATTGAAACCGTGATGGGCGGAAGCGAATTTCTGGACGAATCGGTAAAAAAAATATTACTTCATGAAAGTCTGACGGGTCAAAGGAGGTCGATGTTCGACATTCCGCTGACTAAACGGGAAAAGGAAATATTAAAACTTGTAGGTGAAGGATTGAGCAACCAGGAAGTTGCCGATAAACTATTTATCAGCCTGCGGACAGTGGAAACACACCGGCTAAATTTATCGCAAAAGCTGGGGGCAAAAAATGCTGCCGGTCTTGTAAAAGAAGCCATCCGCCGGGGGCTGGTTGACTAAAGATGGTGTTGCGCCGAACAGACGGTTACTCCACGACTATGCCGTTGCTTTTGATCCCTGCACCTCCAGGCTTGTTGTATCGAATTCGAGGTACGCACTGACACCGGCACCACCGGCACCGTCAATATCCATCTTACCATTCATGGCCAAGACACGTTGTTGCAGGCTTTTGATGCCCGTACCGTCCGGTTGTAACTGATCCCTAAAACCAATCCCGTTGTCTTCAACAGTTAGTGACAGTATCTGGCCAAGAACGCTCAACTGCACTATGGCCTGAGAAGCTCCTGAATGTTTCACTACGTTATGAAGCAGTTCCTGTACAATCCGGTAGATGGCCAGTTCAAAATTTTCATTGTATCGTGTGATATCACCCCAGGAGTCGTATTGAACCTGTAACCGGCTGCTGGAGATGTTTCCGCAATAGCGTTGCAGAGCCGCATCCAATCCGTGTGCAATCAGTATCTCCGGCATCAGGTTGTGCGCTGTTTTGCGTATCTCCTGACTTGCTTCGTTCAACAAACTCATCCCGCGCTGAAAGCCGTCGGTTTGGGTGAGGTCGCGACCGTCGGCTATACTGCCGAAGTGCATTTTTACCGCTGCCAGCATGCCCGCCACCCCATCGTGCAAATCTTTCGCAATGCGGCTGCGTTCTTTTTCCTCGCCGTTAATCAACGCTTGCAGTGTGTCAATCTCCTTTTGCTTTTGCAGACTTAAAAGATTGGACCGGTATGCCTTCCGTCTGTACCGCGATCGCAGATACAGCCCGGTTGCGAGCAAAGTCATTGCCAGCAAACCGCTAACAGCATATAAAATCTGCTTGTTGCTTTTTTCCAGCGAAAGGTTAGCTTGTGTCAGCAAAAGTCTTTTCTCTGTAATTTCTTTTGAGCGTTCTGAAGCCTTGTAACGCGTTTCAGCATCTGCCTGGGCAGCCATGCTTTGAACATTTAGAATCGAGTCTTTTATTTTGATGTACTGACCCAGAAACAGATAGGCGCTTTTGTAAGCGCCTGATTTGAAGTTGGCATCAGCAAGGTGTTCAAAGAGATCATCCTGTAGTACGACGAGGTTTGTTTCTTCTGACTTTCGCAGCGCTTTTCTTAAGAGCTCCTGCCGTTCTTTTTGCCATCCTTTTTTATCGTATGCCAACGAAAGGGTTATACACGAATTGAGATACAAGCCTGCCAGGCCGCTTTGATGCGCATACCGCATCGCCTTCCTTGCATAACTAATAGCGGAATCAATCCTGTTTACCTCAAAAAGAATTTCGCTTAAGTTGAAATAGCTTTCTGCCAACGAATAATTTTCTCCGAGCGTAGTAGCAATTTGCACCGCTTCGGAGGCATAAGATTGGGCCTGTTCCAGCAATTTCAATGCGCTCAGGGCACGGGATTTATCGGTCAGAGCGGCAATTAAAATCACAATCGACTTTCGGTCGGTTTTTTGTTGCCTGGCTATATCTATTGCCTGATGGGTGTAATAGAGAGCCTTTTCGAAGTTTTCATTGTTGCCGAACAGGACGCCGATATTCCTGTTCATAGTCGCTATTTCATAAGCGTCAGAAGATATGTTGAAACAAGGGAGCGCTTTAAGATAATAAAGGATTGCACTGTCACGGTTTCCCGTCATCTCATGAACCGATCCGATATTGCCATAGCAGGAGCCAACATATTTCCGGCGATCCGTTTTTTCAAAGAATGTGATTGCCTTTTGGTACATCAGCATTGCCGAATCAGGTTGACCGGTTTGCATGTAGGTAATGCCTATATTCATCGTGCAAAGCCCCGCCCCTAACCAAAATTTGCTCCGTTGACTCAGATCCAGGGCAATCCTAAGCAGTGAATCCGCTCTCTTGTTATCATTTCCAATTAAAGGCCCTGTGTACCGGATCAGATTCCTGACCTTAACCGTATCTTCTTTTGCAGCAAGCAGGCGTTGCAGCGTGGTATCCTGGGCGAAAGCGGAAGACGTTGTCAGGAAGATTACTAAAACTGGTATCCATTTCATCTAAGACAGTTACATGGTCAAAATCGACAGTTGATGATTCAACGCGTTTGATTGTGTCGGGAGAAAACAGGTGACCCCTGAAAGCCTGGGCTTCCTAGAGACTGGCTTTGTAACCAGAATATATTTTGATTGCCTCTTCAACCTGGTTCTGACCAGCTTGCGCAATTAGTATGTCTTGCCATAAACGCTCTGTCGCACTGTATAGGTGGGTTGCAGCATTCCAAACCCGGGCTTGCAGGTCTGAGAGTAAGACCACCCCCGCAGGTGTTCGGGTGGATGGCTGTGCCGATAAGCTTTGCAGTTTCTCTGCAATCGCCGACAGTCGTTGAAACTGAACCTGCCACTTTGCAAATCGAGTCTCATAGACCCGTGCGAAGTGCTCATGTCGTTTTCGCCCGTATATTTTGTAAGCTGCTATGGCCTTATTTGGGTCTTCCACTTCGAGGGTGAAACCTTCCGCCGTTTTTACATTTAGCTTTGGCAGCGCCGCAAACTCCTTATTGAACGTTTCGTGTATCGCGTTTAAAGCCGGGTCCTGTCCGCCGAAATCTAACTTTGCAACCAGTGCGTTCGATTTTGGCAGAGTATGGTCAATCATCTTCTCCAGCGAAATCGCTTGCAGGTACCAGTCTTTTTCAGCGCCGGAGAATTTGCTCGCTACACCCCAGGACAAAAGGCCGCTGCTCAATAATGGCCTGCCCGCAACCAGCAGTTGAAACTGGAGATACTGGTTATCGGACGATAATCCTTTAGTGCTACTTGAATAATCCCTGTAAAGCGTTCGCTCTGCAGCACTGTATGCATTTGAATTTGCCGCACCGCTCTCCAGATTTTTAAGAAAGTATGCATACAAGGGCTTGTATGCTTCGTCTGAGCCTTTTTTCACCTTCCCTGAACAAGTAGCCAGAAGCATCTCCACGTCGGGAGTTGGCTTTGCCAATGCCAGTTGCAAAGTGGCTGGTGGTTGTGGGAGGTGTGCTGTAAACTCATCTACGGACAGCGCTTCCTGGGCTTTTCCAGTACAGGAATACATTATTGCCAGAAGGGAAATCAGAAATGTTTGAAAGATTTTCATTTGATTTTATATAAAGTATTCAATACAACCGGAAAGGCTGAGAGTCAGGGTTACAATAAATAAGCGGGATTACAATTTGATGAATTCAACTCTTCGGTTTTTTGCCTTGCCTTCTTTGCTCGTATTTTCAGCAACTGGTTTTGATTCGCCCAGGCCATCGAATAGCACACGGCTGGCTTCAATGTCAAACTCAGTGCTCAAAGCGTTCTTTACGGCTTCAGCACGTTGTTTGGATAAGTCTATATTTTTTGCATCGTCGCCATCGCTGTCGGTGTGACCAATAATTTTCACTTTCAGCGAAGTATTTTCCTTCAACACTGCGGCAATCCCTTTGAGTACGCCGGCACTTTCAGGTTTGATCTTAGCCGATGCCACATCGAATAAAATGCCAGTCGTTACCAACTTGCCTTCGGTAAGTAATTTGTTGCGCAGGTCCGGGGTTCCTTCGGCTACCTTGATGTTGGACAAGAAGACGCCAAATTGGTCAGGTGTGTAAGCCGAAGCAGTCAGGCCAAAACCGATCCGGTTGAACACTGCTCCTTCGGGAATACCCTGCGGGATGTCACAAACTTTTTCGGCATCCATCCAAATACGGATGCGTTCTTTTTGCACCCACACCGAAAGATGAAAGGGTTTCCCCGCCAGGCTGCCCGATTTCAGTTCCTTAGGTTCGTTAGAGAAGTAGTCTGTACCCTTTGCAAAGCTTTTCAGATAAGTTGCCGGTTCCGTTTTGTGGGGCACCAGAACAAAAGACACTTCGTTGGCAGCAGCTTCGTCCACCAGGAAAGACCGGGCCTTTGTATCACCCGGTTGCAGTTCCAGCATCTTAAACTCAAGGTCCGGATAAGTATATCCCTCTTCGCCGGTGTACTGCAGCATCACATCCATTTCCACCGTGAAATTGTCGGGCAGCTTTTGCAAGGCTGGCGAAGCATAACGGCTGCCGCTAAAGAGTTGCATCCATTTACCGCGATGGCTTTCGAGGGTCACTGTTTCGCCGCGTTTGTTGGTGCTCCAGTTCAGTGGCAGCTCGCCGATTTCATCCTGAGAAAAATCTTCAGCATATACAATACGTTCCCCGGGAATGAAATCAAATTTAGAATAGACTTTAAACGAAGTTGCTTTCGTTTCTGATTTTGCACTTGACGGCGCAGTTGCATTGGTCCCGGGTTGTTCTTCTGTTTTTTTCGGGGTGTCGGAACCTTTTTTTGCTTCCGGTTTCCTGGTGAGTTCTTCTTCCGCCTTGTCAATGGCTTTGTCCATGCCCTCATCAACGCGCTGTTCAGTCCTCGCCTTCGCTTTGTCTTTTAATTTGTCAAGGTATCCTTGCTGGCTAAAGCCTGTAAAGGGCAATGTCAGCATTGCAAATGCAAATAATTTTTTCATTATTGTAGGTTATTTGTCTGTTGAAAAGGCAAAATAACCGGAAGAGAAACGCCAAAAGATCAGCAGCTATAACGATTTTCGCAATTCAGTACTACTACGTAGCAGGCAGGCAAAGTTTATAACAGATTCATCCCCCTTACCCCGTTGGGGTATTAATCTAGCGCCGCAACCGCTATATTTTGTGGGCCAGGCGGGTATTCACAGCAAATATATTACGGCGAAGAAATGGAAACGAAGTAATTTCCTCCGTTGCGTTGGTTCAAATCAGTGATCGTGAGTTTCTTTTTGAGAAAAAAATTTATAGAGTTCTTCTGCGAGATATACAGGATTCTCATCGCCCAGCCAATGCCCTGCGTCGGGAACAACCAGCGTGGCAACATCATCGGCAACCGATTGAAACAATATGCCAACGTATTGCGCTGAGCTGCTCTCGCCTCCAACAGCAAGCAGGGGCATTTTGAGTTTGTTCTTTGCTAATTCTTCATTGTTCTTTTTATCCTCCCAAACAGCTGCGTAATATTCAATGCCTGCCCGTAGCGCCCCCGGCTTTGAGATCTGCTTTACGTATTCTTCGAAATGCTCTTTACTGACGGCACTTTCGTTGTGGCTCAGGTGCCAGAAAAACCAGGTCAGTAATTGCCTTTCCTTCCCGGCAAATGCAAACTCCGCAACCTGCGGTACGGTAAAGAAGCCCAGGTGCCAATTGCTTCCCGCAGTCCATTCAGGCGCGGGTGCCATAATGGTTTCGTAGCCGAAGCCTGGTAAGCCAAACTCCATCACAACCAGCTTTTCAACAAGGTCAGGATGTTGAGCGGCAAGACTGTAAGCCACCCCAGAACCAAGGTCGTAACCAGCGACATAGAGTTTTTCGTATCCCAACAACCTAATCAGTTCATACAAGTCGTTCGACATGATTTTTTTGTCGTAGCCAACGGTAGGAATGGATGAGCCGCCGGCACCCCGCAAATCTGGCGCAATCACTGTATATTTTTCGGCTAGTATTGGTGCAATGGCATGCCACATGAGTGAATGCTGCGGCCAGCCATGGATGAGTATCAGAGGCATCCCTTTTCCCCCTATGCGATAGTGAATCTGAACACCGTTCACATTCGCTTTTTTGTGCTTAAAATCTTCGAACTTCATAAATGGTTGTTTAGGTGAATTATATCTTATCGGCTAACTTTTGCTTCCAATTCATCAGTTAAGGCGTCGCTATATATGCCATAGCCGTTTACCAATAACCCTTTCAGTCCAGAATGTTTACCCTTGCATTTTCATCATTGCATCCATGTCGATATCTCCGAAATATTCCCGGTAGCTATAAATTTTGCCATCTTTAATATCAAAGGATGAGGCAATACGGTTGAAGTATGGGAACCCCATGATCGTACCTTCGTCAGTAAATTCGATGACTACCGTATCGCCACTTTCGGTTACGCGAAGCGGCTCGGAAAAAATAAAATCGGCTTTGGCAGTTGTGATGGTATCATAAAATTGTTTTGCTCTGGCTTTGCCTACATTCTTACCTCTGAACTCTCCTGCCGGCGCATAAAAGGTATAGTCTTCGGTGAGAAGGTTCAGGTAATTGTCAAAGCTGCCCCGTTTGTGACCTTCAGCCAGATATCGAAAGGCAAGTAATGCTGTTTCTTTGTTAGTTTGTGTCATGGTTATTGTTAATTAGGTGAATGCGGTTCCTTTTAAAAGGCTTGCATTGAGATACAAGACCTAGTAAGCTCTTTCTGCTAAGAGCCATCGTCCGTTGACCAGCTCCATACTTAAGCCCATACAAACAGCAGTAACAAAAGTCAGGTACTTTCTTTTTATGCGCATACGCTTATAGTTTACAGTTGAGTAGCACATTGAGGAGCAAATCAATTCCCCGCCTGTCTACATTCATTTTCACGAAGTCGCTCTTATAATACCGGGATACTAAAACCGTTGCACTGAGGTGGGGCGTAAATTGGTAATCGCCTTTGGTATACAATTGATGTCCGAGATAGGTACTGTTTCCGATGATGAACTCAATGGTTCCAAACGGCGCATATAACCCGTCTTGTTTCGACGCCCGCCAGAAAAAATCCAATCCCCCAGCCAATGCCATTTTCCGGGCACTCCAGGTTAGGCTTGCATTTGGATTGATAATGTTAGCTGGGAAAATACCAATTGCCGTTTGGTAGTACAGGAGGTTTGGGAATAAAGGATTGAACGTATTCAGGCGGCTGTCATTTAGTGAACGATTACCGGATGCATAGCCAAACTTTACCGCTGGCTTTAGCACTCCATTTTTCATCCTGAACTCCTTCCATATCTTGCCGTCTACTTCAAATGCATGTATTGTGTAACTCCCGTATGTCCCAAACTGGTAAATAGTCTCTGCATCGAAATCAACAGCCTCGAATAATTTTCCGAACAACCTGATGCCAATGCTATGTCTCGTTTCCCTTGCCCGGTGCGGCTGTTTAGTATAGCTTGCCGATGGATTGTAAAACCCGAGGTAATAGAAGTCAGCATTTATT
>NZ_JBTLQG010000034.1:0-68893 GCF_054461535.1 Flavitalea antarctica | reverse complement strand
CACTCACAGCCAGCGCACCGAGGTACAGGATGGACATCAGGTTCACAACCACATAAAGAAATAACCAGAATATGGCCATGATAAGGCTCACCGTTCCGTTGTACCGCTGGTTAAGAAACTGCGGCATTGTATAAATCTTATTTTTTAGATATACCGGGATAAAAAATACTGCAACAATTACGAGACTTGCTGCCGCCATCCACTCATAGGTAGCGATGGCAAGGCCCATCTTAAAACCCGATCCGGACATGCCGATAAATTGTTCGGCGGAAATATTTGATGCAATCAGTGAAGCTCCGATTGCCCACCAGGTGAGAGAACCTTCGGCAAGAAAAAAATCTTTGGTCCCTACTGAAGCTTTCTTTTTTCTTTGATAAATCCAGTAACCGTAACCTGCAACTATCACAAAATATATCATAAAGACTATGATATCTTTAAAATCCAGTGCATTCTTCATAAGCTGTTAAATCGTTTAAGCGGTTAATATAGTAAAAATTGTGATTGAAGTTATGGCAAGCGTGTTGAAAAATACCTGCTTTCGGAAGTTGATGGCCTGGAGGATATAATTTAGCAGGAAATAGGTACATTATGCACATTTTACATTGCCCGCTGATCCCGGCCGGCTCTGAGTATATTCTTTTAACTTTGCCTATCTAAAAATCTGAAAGTGTTTGAACCGTGAGGAATATGGAATCACATACGATGATTCTGAAGCAATGGGCAACCGAACTTGGTTTTGATCATTGCGGCATTGCCAGGGCAGAAAGGCTCAATGAGGATGCCAGGCGGCTGGAAGCCTGGTTAAACAAGGGTATGCATGGAAGCATGCAATACATGGCAAATCATTTTGAACTCAGGGTTGATCCGACCAGGCTCGTGCCAGGTGCAAAATCGGTGATCACACTGATGCTTAACTATTATCCCTCCGAATTGCAGGAGAATAACGGCTCACCAAAAATCTCCAAATACGCATATGGTGAAGACTATCACGAAGTGATCAGGGAAAAGCTCAATGTATTATTAAACAGGATGCGTGAGAAGATGGGTAATATACAGGGACGGGGATTTGTTGATTCTGCACCGGTGCTCGAAAGGGCCTGGGCAACCCGCAGTGGCCTTGGGTGGATAGGAAAAAACGGCAACCTGATAACAAAAAGTGGTGGTTCATTCTTTTTTATCTGCACGCTCATTGTGGACGTGGAACTGGTATATGACGATCCTTATGCCAAGGACTTTTGCGGAAGCTGTACAAAATGTATAGAGGCATGTCCCACCGAAGCAATCAGCGGAGACAAGGTGGTGAATGGAAGTAAATGCATTTCTTATTTTACCATTGAGCTAAAAGAGATGTTGATACCAGAGGAGATGAATGGCAGATTTGATAATTGGGCCTTCGGCTGTGATATCTGCCAGGACGTTTGTCCCTGGAACCGATTTTCCAAACCGGCAGCTGAGCAGAAATTTAACCCTATTCCCGGTATACTTAACTTCACCACCAGTGACTGGGAAGGATTAACTGAAGAGTCCTTCAGCAGGCTTTTCCGCCATTCTCCGATCAAAAGGGCCAAGTTGAAAGGTTTGCAGCGGAACCTGAAATTTCTGTCATCAGATGATAATAATTAAAACTGCCAGCCCAGCCTTAACGAAATTCTATTTAGCCTATAGTCATATTTAGTGACATCAACCGTGCATGGAGGGTCAGCACAAAATCCACCCGAGGTTGAGATTTCCTGTTCCAGGCGTTTGAATGAATAACCGAGGTTGATAAGTATAGCATCCGACTTATTTTTGAAAAAGGCTTTATAACCCAGGCCGGCGGCCCAATACAGTCCCGGTGAAAAGTCCTCCGTTGTAATACCCCCCCAAAAATTGGATGATTGTTCCTGTACCCACGGAAAATTAGTACCGATATCTCCGGAAACAAAAAACGTTCTTTTATTTAAGACGATGTTCCTGTTTAGTGAAAAAAATACCGGGATCGAACGATACATATAATAATCAAGACCAACTCCTCCTGCCCCATACCAATTCCTATATTGAACACCATGTATAGTTTGCAGTTGAAAAGCGCCATTTGCCTCACCCTCAAGAAGGCCGACATAGTTTTGCGCGTGATACTTTACTTTCTCCTGTCCATATGCCATCGGGTTATTAAACAATATGACGCACAACAATAGTGGGGTTATGCTCCTTCTCATGGTTTCTTATTTATCTGGAGGGTGCTTAACAAACGCATTGTTTTTCCATCGCTGTAATCATATTGATGTAAGCCGGTCCTGGAAACAACCATAAGTAACTTATTCCAGGCGATTACGTCATAAGTCTCCAGGTCCTTAACGTGGTCCAACAATTTCAGGTCGTTTACATTAGCGGCATTATACAGTTTAAGTCCGTCAGAACCATCACAAATAAACAGGAGATCGCCATCTTTTGAAAGTCCGTGAGGATTTTTTAACTGGTATGTTTTCACAAGCCTCGGGGCGCTGATGTTTGCGATGTCAATTACATCCAGCGTGTTAGTGGTACCTGCGCACCAGGTACCGGTTCTTAAGGTGACATAAGCATAATTATCATCAGCAATAACCGGATCGCAGGCTCTTGCATGAGAGAATGATGATTCCCTTGATGGTTTGGAAGGATCGTTGATGCTATAGATAAACATCCCCGCAGAAGATCCAATGAACAGTTTATTTTTGAAGGGATATATCGTTTCAATGTTCATTCCGATTTTTTGGGTGCCTACTAAAACCGGGTCTACAGTATTGGAAATAGACAACACGCTGAGATCAGACTCTCCAACGGTATACATGTGGTTATTGACGATGGTGAACCGTGCCATTGATCCACCGATGCCCGCAGGGGATGCGGAACTTGATTTATCAGCACTGGCACTGGCGGAGGCATACATACAATTAGGACATCCACCATAATTCATCTGGTCGTCGATATCAACAGTTGTATCTTTCCTGATCCAGTCAACAATTATCTTAGAAGTGTCCGTTGTGTAACCCAGGCCATAGAATCGTTCAGGAAATAATTTAGGAAGCGTTTTCAACAGTTTTGTTTTTGTCGGATCACTTATGTCGATCGTTAAAAGATCGGCATACATATCTGCATACAGTATGTTTCCTTTGACTGCAATATCAACGTTGCCGGGTATATTTATAAATCCGATAACCTTTGGGGAGGATGCGTTTGCATTGTCAATCACATGCACACCCTTGTTGAGTTCATTCAGAAATATATATTTACCTAGGATGTAAATCTTACCGGGCGAAGAAATTGTCTGAGGTTCAGCAAATTTAACGGAAGCTAATACTTCCTGTTTTGTTTTATATACCGGCGAATAGATTGTGTAGGTTTTAGTTAGCTTGTCCTTCATGCAACTGCTTAGCAGGAAGATAAAAAACACAAGGCTGAACAATGTCCGGAGTGGTATGTATGTTTTTAACATAAAACAGCATTTTTATAGCTGACAACAAAACCACTGTTTGCGTTGCACTTATTTTTTATTCAATAGTATCCTCAGGTCAATCCCGGCTGATATCAAATGATTACCATCCAGGATATCTTTATTGAACATTTGACTTGCATTATATCTCACTGTCGGCCCAAGTAGTACAGGAACTTTGCTTTTCCCAAAGAGGCCGAAGGTAAATCCGGTAGATAAGCCCAGCTGCGTTTTGTTTAAAGTGGATTTGTCCTGGTAATATACACCCGTACCACTGTCAAATACGAGGGCATTGCTTCCTATCAGTTGTGAAAGGTGCACACCAGCATTCCAGAAAACGGGGATTGACTTATTACCAGTGATGCGGGTGCTTAAGGTAAGAGGCAATTCAATGAAATGATATTTGTTTGCGAATTTACTATTCTCGTCGGCACGATAATAACGGGCCACATTCATTATCTGCGATCCATTGTTTACAAGTCTTGAACTGTCTACACGGTATCCGACTTTTATAACAGTATTAAACTGGCTGTATTGCAGCGCAGCGGTAATAGAGAAAGTGCGGGACAACTGCTTCGTAACAAAACCGCCGACTGAAAAATATGGCCCGGCGTTTACTTCTGATGATCTTGCAGGTGGCAGCCCGGATATCGAAGGGGCGAATAAGAAATTTGAATTACCGGATGACTGGGCATTCGAAGCAGCGTCAGCCATATGGCTCGATTTAAGGACACCAGTAAGCGAACCCTCGTTAATATTCGATACTCCGCCTGATATATTAAGTCCCCAGTCCCATCGCTTGTTGTTTTTCCGGCTTTTGACAAGTTTGCTTGCGGAGGTGTTGCCAGAATCCGGGTTCAACGCGGTACTAACTGATGGCTTGGCAACAACCGAAGAATCGGGGGTGGCCAGTTGATGCTGATCAGCAATAACTGCAACCTGGCCGAGACTGTCGTGACGGGAAAGATCAGGGTGTTGTTTGTTCGCTGCTGATTGAGGTTCTTGTTTGTTGGCTGACGATTGAGGTTGCTCTAGTTTGTTCGCTGCTGATTGAGGTTCTTGTTTGGGCGCTGATGATTGTTGTTGTTGTTTGGTCCCTGAAGATTGAGGAAGTGCAGCCTGATTTCCTGCCCGGGCATTTGCTTCTCCGGCTATCAGACCAGGAGCCGTTTTGGACCCATCCCCGAGCACATTCTTATTCTTACTTTTTGCTCCGCGGTTTTTAACACCAGTCAAAGAACCGGCTGAAGGCGGTTCTTGTGTTTCCTGCACACCGGCATTGGGCATATTATTTTTCTCAATGTTGCCGGCACTGGTTCTCTCAGTATTTGCAGCATTTGTTTTTTCACCACTACCTGCGTTTACCGGCGCACTATTGCCAGCCTTTGTAATCCGACTATTCTCAGCCTTAGTGTTATCGTCGTTGCCAGAATTTCCTTGCTCAACGGAAGTCGCCGGGACGGTAGGATCCAACGGGTCCTTAAGGCGGGCGGTATTATCTTCCGCTACTTTTTCAGATTGACCGGCAGACCCCTGCTGACCCGGGCCAGGTTCAGGGGAACGATGATTTCGGGAATCACCTGTTGTTGAAGAAGAACCTGCATTGCTACCGGGTACTTTTGAAGATGCGGATGTGGAGGATTCTGTCTGGTTGGTAGAGTTGTCTTTTTGATTTGAACTATATAAACCCGGTTTATTATCGCTAAAAATGAAATAACCCGCAAACCCCAGACCGGCCACCAGCAAGGGAATAAGGATCCAGCCACGGCGCCGTGGTTTGTCTTTCCGGATCTCCATCTGCACAGCCTGCCAAACAGCATCCGATGGCGTGAACTTAAGTTCATCCATTTTTTCCTTCACCCGTTTTTCAAAATCATGGTCGGACATAATTCTCCTTTTTTGTTTCTTCAGAATGAATTTTCAGCCAGCTTATCAGAAGCGCCCGAGCCCTCGAATATTGCGATCTGGAAGTGCCTTCATTTATTCCGAGTAATTTACCGATCTCAACATGGGTGTAGCCTTCCACCGCATGCATGTTGAATATAGTCTGATAACCTGTTGGTAACTGCCTGATCATTTCCGCCAGGTCTTTCGCATTGAGCCGCATTTCAGGATTATCGTTCGTTACCGGGTGCATGGTATTGTCGAGAAAAGAAAGGTCTCCCTGGTACCGGCTATTTTGTTTGAGATAATTTAATGCGGTGTTGACCATAATGCGCCTGATCCAACCCCCCAATTCCCCTTCCGACTTGTATTGATGCAGATTTCTGAACACTTTAATAAATCCTTCCTGTAAAACATCTTCAGCATCGGTCATAGATTTGGTATACCGGTAACAGACAGCAAGCATCCCTTCAGCGAAATGCTCATATAACTCCCGCTGTGCTTCAGGACGTCCCTTTAAACAATCTTTTACCAGTCTTTGATAATTCATCTCCAAGTTTGCGATTGACAAATATTAATCACCGATCGTTGCATCATCCCCGTATTCTTCCGGGGCGCCAATTTACAACTAACTTCTCTCCAAATCAATGACTTTGACTTCGTCCTGCACTTACATTATTTCTGTGGTTATCTTTGACGCTGAATGGGAAATAATCTTTCTGAACGGGATAAAAAGGTAATATGGCATCCTTATACCCCTCAAAAATCAATGGCCGCCCCCGTGCCGATCGTGAAGGGCGAAGGAGCCTATCTTGTAGGCGCTGACGGTAACCGTTACCTGGATTGTATCAGCAGTTGGTGGGTAACCATTCACGGGCATAGCCATCCCTATATCGCTGAAAAGATCTATCGCCAGGCGCTAGAGCTGGAGCAGGTCATTTTCGCAGGTTTTACGCATGAACCCGCAGTGCAACTGGCTGAACGCCTGCTGCCTCTTTTACCGGGCAACTTTACCAAGATCTTCTATTCAGACAACGGGTCCACGGCAGTTGAGGTGGCTATAAAAATGGCGGTGCAGTTCTGGTGGAACAAATCTGCATTTAACCGGACAAAAATCCTGGCCTTCCGGGATGCCTATCACGGTGATACTTTTGGTGCGATGAGTGTTAGCGGCAAAAGTGTATTCAATGCAGCATTTGAAGCTTATATGTTCGAGGTGATCTACCTCGAAATTCCGACAGAAAATAATCTTGAGCGAAATAAAAAGATCATTGATGAACATGGCCTGGAAGCGGCGTGTTTCATTTACGAGCCACTGTTACAGGGAGCAGGCGGAATGAACATGTACGAACCTGCTGCTATGGACCTGTTTCTGCAATACATCAGGTCAAAAGAAATAATCTGTATAGCGGACGAAGTGCTGACGGGCTTTGGCCGTACCGGGACCATGTTTGCGGGGGAAAATATTCAGACCAGGGCGGATATAATCTGCCTCAGCAAAGGACTTACAGGTGGCACCATGGCACTCGGAGTAACGGCCTGCACTGCAGACGTTCATAATGCTTACCTGACTGACGACCGCTCGAAGACCTTTTTTCATGGCCATTCTTTTACGGCAAATCCTATCGCATGTTCAGCAGCGCTCGCCAGCCTTGATCTGCTGACAGAAAAAAGCTGCCAGGATCAGATTAAGATGATACATGAAAAACATCTCGGGTTCGGAAAAAAACTTGCGGAAGCCGGTTTACCAGAGAATCTCCTGCAAAATTTCAGGATACTTGGAACCATCGTTGCTTTTGAAATTAACAGTACTGAAAAAAATTATCTCAACCAGTCAGCGGCTGCGCTAACCAGAGCGGCCTTTGAGCAGTTTATTTTTATCCGGCCGCTGGGCAATACGATTTACCTGATGCCTCCCTATTGCATCACAGCAGACGAACTGGAGAGGGTATATGATATCATAACAGGCTTACTCCAAAAAAATGCCCGTTGAGT
The DNA here is from genome assembly GCF_054461535.1 of Flavitalea antarctica. NCBI lineage: Bacteria > Pseudomonadati > Bacteroidota > Chitinophagia > Chitinophagales > Chitinophagaceae > Flavitalea > Flavitalea antarctica. The sequence continues at coordinate 61,563 of NZ_JBTLQG010000034.1, read as the reverse complement.
TAACAACGGGCATGACGAATAAACTTTTTACGGAATTACTTCACGTTAAATACATAAGCTTTGTCACCCCAAAGCAGGGATACCTTACCATCGTTACCAACAACATAGGTAAGCTTTTCGGTGAAGGATGGCGCTTTTTCAGTTTTAGCCATTACCCTAACCAGGTCCTGCGCTTCTTTATACTGTGTGCCCCACTGACCTGTTTCCTTGTTGATGATAATAGTGGATTCTTTGTCTCCGGGAATTGCAAACAGGCTATACTTGCCGGCAGGAACTTTTTTGCCTTCGATAGTTACCTCCTTGTCAACCTCAATGATTGTCGCTTCATTTGCTCCGGCTCTCCATACTTTCCCATTAGGTGCAACATCACCACCAACTGTTCTTCCTTTTACTGAAGGCTGAGAATAGTCAATTTTGATGGTTGCTCCACCAGCAGTTTTTCCCGTAGCAGTGGCAGGGGGACTTGGTCTGCTTGATTTATCGGCCTGGCCAAAAGCTATTGCTACATTTAGCAAGAGCACTCCTGATAAAAACATTAAACGCTTCATACAGCTTATTTTTATTTATTAGTGAAAGAAAATTCCTTTGAGAAAAAGTTTGCTACCTGGGCTGATTTTCTAAATTATTTTTCAGATTCAGCAGTGATTTTTCCATAGGTGGACCAAGTTGCTGATCAAAAATAATACTGCCAAATTTCTCCCAGGGATACCAATCGAGATGAAAGTCAAAATACCACTGCGCAACAGTTGTATCAGACAAAGACTGTACCAGATAAAAGCCGCTATTGACCGGATCCGAACTTTGATGCTTCCAACTCGTGATAAGTGAATCTTCCGTTACTTTAAGCATTTCAACTTTAAGCTTCGACGAGTTATACCTGTTTTTTTCAAAGCTGCCAACGCTGTCCTGCGAAGTAATCATCACATTCCATTCGGACCAGGTGCGCATATCAGCAAGGTATGCAGCGATGTCCGCTTTTGATTTTGCGATGGTCATGGCGCGGGAGATACGAACATGTGACGGAATAAATAGCGAAAACAGGTAAACAATTATTCCGAATACGATAATACTTATGACGCCCAGTTTTATTACTCTCATAACACTATTCCCATTTAAACACTTTTATGGCAAGTGCATAAGATAATAAGGCCCAGATCCCAAGAACTCCTAATTGTTTACCACAATCCGTAAGATGGGCCCCTTCAAAAGCGACGTTCCTCATGGCATCGTTCAGATGAGTAAGAGGTAAAACGCGGCAAAAAGGTTGTAACCAAACGGGAAAATTATCTATGGAAAAAAAAGTTCCCGCCAGCAAAAACTGGGGCAAAGTAAACAGGTTGGCGAGTGGTGGGATGGTGCTTTCATTTTTTGCGACGCCACTGACTATAAACCCGAAGCCCATAAAGACAACAAGACCCACAAAGCTTAGCGCCAGCAGCTCAATAAAAGTTATCCAGCCATGTACCAGCGTAAAGTTGAAAAAGAAATGGCCAAACAACAAGATAGTAACTGCGGTGATCAATTGGAAGATAACCCGGCTTAACCCTTCTCCAAATACGATATAACCCCGACGTATGGGCGTTGCAAAGAATCGTTTTAATACGAGTGTCTGTCTCAGGTTGAAAAAAATAAAGGCCACCCCGAAAACACCTGAGCTTAGCAATGAAAAACCAAGCTGTCCCGGCAGGATAAAATCAATCGTACGATAAACGCGACCCGGGATCTTTTTGACGTCATTGCTAACGGTAGCGTAAGTAGGCGACTGAGTGTATACTTTCTCGTTTATTCCTTTGATGATGCCGTCCAGTATGGATCTTAATACCTGGATATTTTGTGGATTAGCTGCATCTGAACTGGTAAGCTGAACAACAAATTCTTTGGAGGCCACACCTGATTTCTGAATATCGATGATAGCAGTAAGTCTCCCTTTCTCGAGGTCCTCCTGGAGTTCTTTTTTCGGCTTTGAAATAATATTAAGGCCGCTGACTCCTTTCAAAATGGGGTACAAAATATTTACGGTGTCTGTATTCTCTGCAAAGGCTACACGCATCGACAGTCTTCCTCCACTTCCGAGGAAACCGAAAACCAGGATAAAAACAAATGGAAAAGCAAAACTGAAGATGACTGCACTCGGGCTTCTGAAAATGGCTTTTAGGCTGGCCCTTGTTATGGCCATCATGGCTCTGAACTGGTTATAATCTGAAGGCATAATTGGGGTTAGTAGTAAATCTGTCGGAGAACATTCATCGTTCGCTTTGCTCGTCTGTCTATCTTATTGCTGTATCTGAAATTCAAAAGGTATCCTTGCCTGGCTGACCCCTATCATTGATTTTAAAGATTTCACCGCGTTGTAAGTCTTCAAGCCTGCCTCTCCCAGTTCTTTCGAAATGGCTTCGTTTTTCATCGACTCCTCCCTCGAACCCAAAAAATATTCGAGAAAATTCTGGGGTTCGGGATATTCCCGCAGACCGTATTCTTTAAGTTTTGCAAGTTCAGCGGCGCCGGCTAACGCTTCCTGTAAGCCACCGATTTTATCAATCAGTCCGAGCTGTAACGCACGACTTCCGCTCCAGACACGGCCCTGTCCAAGGCTGTCAACTGTTTCCATCGTCATGTTCCGCCCTTCTGCAACCCGGCTCTTGAACGTGGTATAAATGCTATCTACACTTTCCTGGAAATATCTTTGCTGGCTAGGTGTAAGTGGTTGAACAATGGAGCCGGCATCAGCATCCGGCGCGGTTTTAACGGCGTCGAAGGTCATGCCGAGCTTATTGTTAAAGAACTTCTGCATGTTTGGCACAACGGCAAATACCCCGATAGAACCGGTGATGGTATTTGGCTGGGCGTAAATAGCGTTTGCAGGTGCGGCAATATAATATCCACCAGAGGCGGCAACATCGCCAAAACTCACCACAACGGGTTTATCTTTTTTTGCAAGAACCAACTCGCGCCAGATGTTTTCGCTTGCCAGCGCGCTGCCGCCACCTGAATTTACACGGAGCACAATTGCCTTAATGCTTTTATCCATCCTGGCCTTACGGATCAGGTTGCGATAAGTATCACCGCCAATATTTGATCTGTCCCCTTTGCCGTCAATGATGTTGCCTGCTGCATATATAATGGCGATTCTATCCGGTGCAGATTTACGGATCGAAACCGCAGCTGCATATTTGGATATAGAAATAAAGTTGATTTTTTCAGTGGTCCCGATGTTGAGCTTCGACCTGATTTCATTTTTTACTTCATCATCATATTTGAGTCCGTCCACCAGGCGGTTTTTCAATGCGTCGCCGGGAAACCGGATAACACTCTGAACGGCGAAACGTCTGAGCTCTGCTGTGTCAATCTTCCTCGAATCACTCACCTGTTGTAAAAACTCTCCATACAGATCGCCTAACAATTCTGTTACCTGGATTCGGTTTGGCTCGGTCATTTTTGTCTCACGGAAAGGCTCAGTCGCAGATTTGAATTTGCCTGCATAAAATATCTGCGGTTCAATTTCAAGTTTTTGAAGCGTCCCTTTAAGATATGCCATCTGCATAACGAAGCCACTCCAGTCAAGCCCGCCATGAGGATTGCAATAGACCCTGTCAGCAACTGACGCAACATGATATGCATTCTGTGAGATCACATCGCCATAAGCGTAAACAAATTTTGAAGATTTCCTGAAATCAATCACCGCATTCCTGAGTTCATTGTTATTTGCAAAACCATTTGCATTACCACCGCAGTTGATATACATTCCCTTAACAGCGGAGTCTGATTTTGCTTTTTGAATGAGCCTGATGACATCAGAAAGGGAAGGCACATCGTAGTTCTCTCCATCACTGAATCCCGACAGTGGATTGGGAGTAGATATTTCAGGATAATTTTGCGAAAGGTCAAGTACAAGTACTGCCCTGCTACCGGTTCTTACATCGTCACCCGACGTGATTGCCGACACCACCCCTGTAAGAACAAAAAAGCCGATGATCGTAAAAACAACCAGTGCAAGAAGCGAGGCAAAAAACACTTTAAAGAAGGTATTCATTCTTTCTGTAATTTATTAGACAAATTCAAAGATATTTGAAACGATTATCATTACAATATAGGGATTATGGACAATGTGTACCTCTTGATGGGCGGTAACCTGGGAAATCGGGTGGAAAATCTTGGCAATGCTTTAGGCCTGATTGCCAGCCGTACCGGGAGAATCAGGCGTTGTTCTGCCATTTATGAAACCGCTGCCTGGGGAATCACCGAACAGGACTCATTCCTGAACCAGGCCGTGGAAATTGACACTGCTTACCCCGCAACCAGACTTTTGGATCTGATCCTGGACATTGAGCTTGAACTTGGCAGGATCCGGCTTGAAAAAAACGGGCCGCGCCTGATCGATATTGATATTCTGTTCTACGGTAACGAGATTATTTCTGATCCACGTCTTAAAGTTCCGCATCCCCTTTTACAGGAAAGACGATTTGCACTTGCGCCAATGGATAACATTAATCCCGGCTTCATCCATCCTGTGTTTAATAAAACCATCAGACAGTTGCTGGAAGAATGCAGGGATCCTTTACAGGCAACTATATATACGGCTGCAGTCGGTGAATGAAAATAGAATTATCATCGTGATACCGCGGGTTGTTTTTATCCACATTAAGTACTATTCAAGTTTTATCTGAAGGCCTTTATGTTATTTTGACGGCTGATGAATTATCACTTTATTACTATTGAAGGCAATATCGGGGCGGGCAAAACAACACTGGCACATATGCTCGCGAAACATTATGATGCAAGGCTTATTGTGGAGGAATTTGCGGATAACCCTTTCCTGGCCAAGTTTTATGAAAATCCAAAACAATATGCCTTCCCGGTTGAGCTGTTTTTTATGGCCGAACGCTATAAACAATTAAAAGATCTTATTCACACAAAAGATCTTTTCCAAAACATCACCATCACAGACTACCTGTTCACAAAGTGTTTACTGTTCGCAAAGGTCACTTTACCGGACGAAGAATTCAGACTCTATCAAAAGTTATTCGAGATCATCCATCAGCAATTGACGCAGCCAGATATACTTATTTACCTCCATGCACCCGTAAGCAAACTGCAACAAAACATCAGGAAGCGTAACCGGGTGTATGAACAGGCTATACCAGACAGCTACCTTTCGGACATACAGGAAACCTATCTCCAGTATATCCGGCAACATAATATGAAAACGTTGATCATCGATGCTTCCAATGCCGACTTTCTCGGCAATCCGAATCATCTGAAGGTTATTACAGAGGCACTTGAACATGACTACGAACCCGGACAGCATTATTTCACCCTCCCATGATTCGAACATGCGTCACCGGCGGTTAATCAAACTATAAATATCCTTACTGGTTTTAATGACAGAAGTGCTGTTAAGTGATTGTACCTTATTTTTGCGGATAACATGTCGTTTCCAAGGAGTCTTTCACCACTGGAGTCACCGGCCTTCAGAAAATTTATTATCTGCCGCTTTTTCCTGATTATGGCTTTGCGCATGGTTTCGACTGTTGTCGGCTATAAGCTGTTCCAGTTAACACAGAGCTCATTTGCAATTGGCCTTGTAGGGCTGTCAGAATTTATTCCCGCGTTTGCGCTTTCGCTTTATGCCGGTCACCAGATCGACAGATCCGATAAACGATCGTTGCTATTGAAAGGAATATCGTCATATGCTGTTTGTGTATTGGCAATGATCATGCTCACCACAAGCTGGGTGGAAGATCGCATCGACGGGCCGGATTTGCAATACCTCTATTATGCCGTTATCTTTTGCACGGGTATCATCAGGGCGTTTGTAGGGCCTACGTCTTCGGCGATAGTGGCCCAGCTGATACCGAGGGAACGCCTGCAGTTTGCGGCCAATATTACTTCATCCAGCTGGCTTTCTGCATCTATACTTGGCCACGCTTCAGGTGGATTTTTTATTGCCTGGTTTGGTGTACATCAGACTTTTTATATCATACTCGCTTATGTGATCATTGCGGCTTGCAGCATTTCTCTGGTTGAAAAGCTACCGGTGGTCAACAAAGATCCCAATGCAAAAGCACTGGCAAGCGTGAAAGAAGGACTCTTATATGTCCTGAATCATAAAATATTGCTGGGAGCCATTTCACTTGATCTTTTTGCCGTCCTTTTTGGCGGTGCAGTTGCATTGATACCGGAAGTTGCACATAGTATACTTAAAGTGGGGCCCGTTGGTTTTGGATGGCTGAATGCGGCGACTGACCTTGGTGCGGTAATAAGTATCATGCTGATGACATTTTTCCCGATGCGAAAAAAACAGGGAAAACGATTATTGATCGCTGTCGGCGGTTTCGGGATCTGTATCATTGGTTTCGGACTTTCCGATGTATACTGGATTTCCTTTGCTGTGCTGATGGTAGCTGGTATGCTGGATGGCGTCAGTATGATTATCCGGGGCACAATATTTCAGTTGACTACGCCCGACAATATGAGGGGCAGGGTTTCCTCTGTAAACTCGATGTTTATCAACTCAAGCAATGAACTTGGGATGTTCGAAAGTGGTTTCACTTCCAGGATAATGGGTGCCGCCCCCTCTATTGTATTCGGAGGCTGTATGACGCTCATCGTTGTGCTGATTACCTGGTTGCTTGCGCCCTCGCTGCGAAAAATGGAATATTAAAATATCGGCAAAAAAGCCGATATTCTATATTATCGGCGAAACAGCCGATTTTTGGATATATCGACTAATTAGCCGATATTTGAACAGATTATGATCAGTGTCATTACAGGCGATATTATTAATTCCCGCAAGGTTACGGACCAGAAAACATGGCTGGTGCCTTTGAAAAAGATCCTGTCACAATATGGGAAGTCACCCAAATCGTGGGAGATTTTCAGGGGAGATAGTTTTCAGTTGGAACTGGAAAAGCCGTCAGAATCGTTCATGGTGGCCCTGAAAATTAAAGCTGCTATAAAATCGGTCAAAGGCCTTGACGTGAGAATGGCGATCGGCATCGGAAAAAAAACCTATGTTGCAGCCCGCATCAGTGAATCGAATGGCGAAGCTTTTGTGAATTCAGGCGAGAAGTTTGAAGAATTGAAGAAGATCAAACAACGTTTAGCAATCCGAAGCCCGTGGCCCCGCACCGACCGGCAACTAAACCTGATGATCAGTCTTGCTTCGATAGCTATGGATACCTGGAGCCCCGGGTCAGCCCAGCTGACAGACCTTTCCTTACGTTTTCGTGATCTTTCCCAGAAAGAATTGGGCAAGAAAATCAAACGGACACAGTCATCAGTAAGCGAAAGACAAACCAGGGCTCATCTTGAAGAAATTCTGGAACTGGAGAAATATTTCAGGGAACATTTAACCGAACAATCAGGCTGAAATGGTATTGTTACTTCAACTACTTATCGCACATCTTATCGGAGATTTTTTTACGCAGACCAGGGCCCTGGTTTATCAGAAAGAACTGCAAAAGTGGCGCTCGCCTTTTTTATATGTACACTCCCTGATACATTTCGTATTGATGATGCTGCTTACGGCAGATCCCGCTTTCTGGAAATATGCACTGGTTATAACCTTGCTCCACCTGTTGATTGACGGATGTAAACTGCAGTTTCAGAAAGAGGAAACGAAACGGACCTGGTTCATTGCCGACCAGCTGCTTCATGTGCTGGTATTATTTGTGTGCTGCGGACTATACCAGGGTGTGAAGTTTGACATTTCGCTACTGTCAGATAAGCGTGTACTTGCTGTTGTGTTTGCCATGTTATTCATCATGAGCCCGGCATCCTTCCTGATCAAAGTAGTTATATCAAGATGGTCTCCCAGGTCATCACCCGGAAAGATCATGACGGAAGTTGAATCACTTGAAAATGCCGGTCAGCTTATCGGCATCATGGAGCGCTTCCTGATAGTTATCTTTATTTTGCTAAACAGGTGGGAAGGTATCGGGTTCCTCCTCGGTGCAAAATCAATCTTCCGCTTTGGTGACCTTACCGAGGCTAAAGACACAAAACTGACTGAGTATGTGTTGATCGGAACATTGCTAAGCTTCATACTTGCCATCGTTACCGGGCTTATAGCAAGTCATTTCCTGTAGCTTTGATTTCCCATTGCTTTGATTTCGTATAGCTTTTATCCCACAGCTCTGATTTCGCATAGCTTTGATTTCCCATGGCTCTGATTTCGTATAGCTTTGATTTCTTCCATGGTTGGACCATGCCGCTTATGATCGTGCCCTACTTCAGGCTGGCCATGAGCTTTTCAACAACATAATAAGTGATCGGGCAGAAAGTCAGATTTTTATTGGTTAATGCCGGGCGTTTCAGGATAACATCTTCATCAGTGTAAGGGAAACGGACACAGTCAGAAGGACGCTGATCGTATATACCACAAAGATTGTCATCACCAAGGAAAGGACAGGGTGCAGTTTTAGCAACATAGTCTCCATCTTCATCAAGTTTCAGATAAGTTTCGATGAAGTCGCCTTCCTTCAGCTTCAGGTGCCTGGAAATTCTTTTTATATCCGGAGTCTTGAATCTGGGAGAATAGTTCTTACAGCAGTTTGCACACTTAAGGCAATCAATTTTCTCAAATGCTTCCTCATGGAACACGGGTAGCAGTTTGAGAACTTTGTTTTTTTCGGCTCTTTCAAGAAACTGCTTGTAAAGCTTTTTTCTCTCCCCCGATTTTTTCTCCCAATTTATAAGTATGTCCTGACCCAATAATCAAAATTTAGTGCAAGATAGGCAGATTCCGGCCGTGTAAACCAGGGCCAGGCGCTATGCAGCCATACGGGTAAAAAATTTAACAAATGCAGGACTGCGATAAATGTAGAGCGCTATCGCAGTCATGGTTACCAGGCTCCAGAGCACTACGCCAAGCAGGCTCAATCCAAATGCCCGGGATAATTTCGAAAAACCTTTTTTTGCAGGCAGAAACTGGTAATAGCACCAGGTTATATAAACCACTTGCAGCAGCAGGCCCAGGGAAATAAACATGTTGTAGGTTTCACGGCCATCTCCAAACAGCCCGTGCAGGGGAAAGATCAGCAAGGTAAAAACCAGGTTGCTGAAAGTGACAAATAGCAGGTTTGCAGTCAGGTGTTCGGCATAATTATAAGCTGCCTTGCGGTAGAAAAACCATGATAACAAAGAAAAGAGAGGCACAGCGAACATAGCGAGGATATTGCTGTGCTTTTTCATGAAGCCGCTTATCTCACTGCTCCGGCGCATCATTGTCAGGTATGCTGTTTTGCCCTCGGCTGTCGGGATCCCTGCCAATACGGTAGTGTCGGGCTGCCGCGGATTTGCGGGTGTTGTGAAATAGTTGTTAGAAATCACATACACCCCCATCAGGATCAGGAAAAATGAAAAGGGGTTAAAATATTTTTTCCGCTTGCCGGCAATGTATTCCGTTGCAACTATCCCGGGGCGCAGCGCCAGTTCTTTTAATAGATGGAAGATGCCCTTGTCTGCATGTGTAAGGGCGTGAAAAAATTCATGAAAAAAATGACCCAGCGTTAGCCTGTGAGTGTTAGTAGTCTGTCCACACCGCGGACAAAATCTGGACGGAGCATCAAGTGTTGCCTCACAGTTGAGGCAATGGGATGAACTCATGCTGGTTAGTTCTTATATGTTGGTTCCTAGTATCTAAAATAGGCAATAAAAAAAATAAATAACCCTTAACTTTGCACATCATTTTAAAATAAGGTCAACCTCACAGAAAATATGGATTTATTCACACAGCAACAACAGGAGTTCCGTACGAGACATATAGGGCCGAATGAATTGGAAACCAGCCAGATGTTGAGAGAAACAGGCAATGAATCACTGGATCAGCTAATCGGAAAAACCATACCTGCGGCAATCAGGCTAAAGACGCCATTAAAGCATCCGGAACCTCAAAGCGAATACGAATATCTGCAGGAGTTAAAAAAAGTTGCTGCTAAAAATAAAGTCTATAAAACCTATATCGGGCAGGGCTATTATGGAACCATAACTCCAAGCGTTATTCTCCGGAATATCTTTGAAAACCCCGGCTGGTATACCCAATATACCCCTTACCAGGCCGAGATTTCACAAGGCCGGCTGGAAAGCCTCCTGAATTTCCAGACTATGGTCGGCGATCTTACAGGTTTGCCGCTGGCAAATGCTTCACTGTTAGATGAGGGGACCGCTGCAGCTGAGGCGATGTCAATGATTTTTCATCATGTAAACCGCACGGAAGAAATTACCCAGCCAAAGTTTTTTGTTGACAACCACATATTTCCGCAAACCAAAGATGTGTTGATCACCAGGGCTGCGCCGATTGGCATTGAACTGGTTTTTGGCGATCATTACAGTATAGATAATACGAAATATTGCGGGGCCATCCTCCAGTACCCGAACAATGACGGATCGGTTGAGGATTACCGTTCGTTCATCGACAAGATTCACCAGGCCGGTGGACTGGTGGTTATGGCCACTGACCTGTTGGCGCTTACTTTACTTACACCACCGGGAGAACTGGGTGCTGATATTGCAGTCGGTTCCGCTCAGCGTTTCGGAGTACCAATGGGTTTCGGCGGTCCCCATGCTGCATTTTTTGCTACTAAAGACGAATTCAAAAGAGGTATACCCGGTCGGATTATCGGTGTCAGCATCGATAGCCAGAACAACCGCGCATTAAGAATGGCCCTGCAAACCAGGGAGCAGCATATTAAAAGAGAGAAGGCAACTTCGAATATCTGTACCGCCCAGGCGCTGCTTGCAAATATGGCGGCTATGTATGCCGTGTTCCATGGACCACAGGGACTCAAAAATATCGCGTTGCGCATTTCATTGCTGACACATACCCTTGCCACCGAACTGGATGAGCTTGGATACAGCAATCAGAATAATGCTTATTTTGACACGTTGAAGATCCGGGTTGAAAATGCTGCGCTCATCCGCAAAGTCGCAGAGGCCCGTGAGGTTAATTTCAGGTATTTCGGGGGTAACTATATTGGTATTACTATCGATGAAACCACATCGCAAAGTGATATCCTTGATATTGTAGCCATCTTTGAGGAGGCAGCTGACACGAATGTAGCTTCGGTTACCTTTGACAGTGAGACCGGGCTTGAACATATTCCGCAACCCCTGGTCAGGAAATCATCATACCTGACCCATTCTGTGTTTAACACCCATCATAGTGAAAGCCAGATGATGCGTTATATAAAGTCGCTTGAAAACAAAGACCTTTCGCTTAATACATCCATGATATCCCTGGGTAGCTGTACCATGAAATTAAATGCAGCTACTGAGCTGATACCCGTAACCTGGCCCGAGTTCGGGGGATTACATCCTTTTGTTCCTTCCAACCAGGCTGCAGGTTACCTGCAGATCGTTGAGGAACTCAGCAATTTTCTTTGTGAGATCACCGGATTTACTGCCTGTTCGTTGCAACCAAACAGTGGCGCGCAGGGCGAATATGCAGGACTCTTAACTATCAGGGCGTATCACCTGGCGAGGGGCGATGCGCACCGTAATGTGGTACTCATCCCGATATCTGCCCATGGTACAAACCCGGCAAGTGCAGTTTTGGCGGGCATGAAGGTAGTGGTCGTAAAAAGCGATAATGAAGGTCACATTGATGTGGATGACCTGAGGCTGAAAGCCATTCAATATAAAGACACCCTGTCTTCATTGATGGTTACCTATCCTTCAACGCATGGCGTGTTTGAAGAAAGCATCCGTGATATCTGTGCTATCATTCATGAACATGGTGGTCTTGTATATATGGATGGCGCAAACATGAACGCGCAGGTTGGTCTTACATCGCCAGGGATGATCGGCGCTGATGTCTGCCATCTTAATCTACATAAAACATTTGCTATCCCGCATGGCGGTGGCGGTCCGGGTATGGGTCCAATCTGCGTGAATGATAAGTTGAAACCATATTTACCAGGGCACGTTTTTAACGAGACCCCGGAAAATCATACAGCCTTTACCGTTAGCAGGGCACCATCAAATATCAACGCGGTGAGCGCTGCGCCTTATGGATCTGCGAGCATTCTGCTTATCAGTTATGCATATATCAAAATGCTTGGAGCAGAAGGGATGAAGCTTTCCACTGAGTACGCCATACTCAACGCAAATTATATGAAGTCCAGGCTCGAGAAATTTTATAAGATTCTATACCTGGGAAAAAACGGTACCTGTGCGCACGAATTTATTGTTGATCTGCGTCCGTTCAAAATGACGTCCGGCATCGAAGCGGAAGATGTGGCCAAGCGCCTGATCGATTATGGTTTCCACGCTCCTACCATGAGCTTCCCGGTACCGGGCACGATCATGATTGAACCAACGGAAAGCGAGGACAAAGCAGAACTTGATCGTTTCTGTGATGCGATGATCAGTATCTACGAGGAGATCAAAGAGATAGAGTCTGGCAACGCTGATAAAGTAAATAATGCATTGAAGAATGCACCCCACACACAGAAGGTTGTTTGCGAAGACGAATGGAACCGGCCATATACCAGGAAACAGGCTGCATTTCCGCTGGCATATGTGGCGAGAAATAAATTCTGGCCTTCGGTTAGCCGCGTCAACAACACCTACGGCGACCGGAACCTGATATGCAGCTGCGAACCTACCGAAGCCTATCTTTCCTGATCGGATTGCAGGCAGAGGGAACCATACATTTCTGGCCGGCCCGGGAATTGATTACGTGCGCAGATACGGACGGAAACCAGTAACTTTCCGTAGCACAAATTTCCTGATCAAAGAAAAATTGAAGTTATCATGCGCACTGTTAAAGAAATTCTTTCGAGCAAAGGTCCGATGACTAACGTTATTGAACCAACGAAACTTATTATAGAAGGTCTGCAGCTGTTAAATACAGTCAATTTAAGCTACCTGATAGTGATGGAAGGCGATGAATACAAAGGCATCTTCAGTGAAAAGGATTATGCACGTAACGTGGTCCTGAAAGGGCATTCAAGTAAGGATACGATGATCAAGGAGGTGATGACTGTGGATCTGCCGGTTGTCTCTCTCACCGATACACTCGAACATTGCATGAACCGGATGAATACCCACCGTACGAGGTATATACTTGCCTACGATAACAAAAAATTCGCAGGCGTTATTACCATTCATGATCTGCTCAGGCAGGTGCTGGCGAACAAGGAAGACGCATTCGACCATACCATAACCCGCAACCTGATAGATTCAGATGAAAGAGGCAGGATCTTCTAAGCTCCTGTATCCGGCTCTCAGTAATGACTGATTTTTACGTCGTTGATTTTTGTATCCCTTCTTTAATGTGATTTTTTCCCGGGATATTACTCATGGTGGCATAGTTTTTTCAACTACCGGTGTTTCAAATAAAGCTATCGCATGAATTATCTGGAAAGATTTTATGACAGGGCATTTGAATGGATCCTGACGGTTGGTCCGAGGGTCGCGGTCGCCATCCTTATACTTCTGATAGGCTTATGGCTCATTAAGGTGTTAAACAACTGGCTGAAAAGAGTTTTACATAACAAAGAAGTGGATCCCTCGCTGCGAACATTTTTTCTGAACCTGTTCGTAATCGGATTACGCGTTTTGCTGGTCATAGTCTGTATGCAGCTCATTGGCATAGAAATGACCCTGTTTGTTTCTATCGCAGCTGCATTCAGTGTCGCAATCGGACTCGCACTCTCGGGGACCATGCAAAACTTCGCCAGTGGCATTCTTATCCTGCTTTTAAAACCTTACAGGGTTGGCGATACAATCATGGCCCAGGGCCATCAAGGTATAGTAAGCTCGATTCAATTGTTTTATACTGTGGTGGTCACCTTTGACAACAGAACAGTGATATTTCCAAACAGTAAGTTATCAAACGAAGTAATCATTAATCTCAGCCGGGAAGGAAAACGCAGACTGGATATTGAACTGGTAGCTCCCAACACATTATCATTCGAAGAAGTTAAACGAAAGATCCTTGAAGTTATAGACAAGGATGAAGATATTCTGAAAGATCCCACACCCCGGATAGGCATCAGCACCCTCGAAGCGGACAAATACAAGATCATGGTAAATACCTGGACGCAGGCACATGGTTTCGAGGATGCGAAACTAAGATTCCAGGAAAAGCTGATGGAAACACGGGCACACCTGGCAGTAGCGGAGTGATTAACAGCAATTAATGATACCAGACAGGCATTATTACCTGTCCGGAATTTTACATTGAACCAAATTAATTTGCGGCACGAAGTACCTCAACACTAAATGCATTGTTGCCGGTACCACCCTTAACCCCTTTAAGGAATATGGTATAAACTCCTCCTGCCAACAGATCGCTGTAATTAGTATTCGCTACCACAGAATCAGTACCGGCAAGTTTTGCCTTGATACTATATATTCCGGGTGTATAAGCCTGGAATTGGTTGTACGATGGATTCGAGATATTGTCTGCCGGTGTTCTTCCTGAAAACACCTTGGTGTTCTCCAGGGTTACGTCCACATTCGGAACATCTGCACTGAGTTGAAAGAAACGGATATAGGTCTTGGTATTTTCGATGATTGGGAACTTATCATTGATCCTTGCACCGCGCGAGCCACCACCCGGATAATCATACAAAAGAATAGTGTAGAATTCACTTGAATCATAGTATTGACCTGGCGTCAATTCAGCAATTAAGCTATCTGAAGCAGCTTTTTTGAAAACTACGTTCTGTGGGCCCGGGTCCATCGGGGAGTAGCGTGAAAAATATGCGCCCGGGCTCATCGGCGGAGTCACCTTTACATTATTAAATAGCATTTCCACCGCGGGTGCTTTGAGGGAAATATTCATAACGGATACAAACGCGACAGGCTTAGGGGGTTCTATCGGTGTGTCCTTCATACATCCACTAAAGGCTACAGATAATCCTACTACAAACACTAAACACAAAAAAATCTTCACTTTCATAACAATGCTGTTTCTTTTAAAAGCCAGTAACCGGCGATATCCCTGAATCTTTGCTACACTGACAATTTCAGGAGGTAATCCGTTGCATAACACGAATATTGCAAACTGTGAAAATAGGCAGTGAAAAGTAAAAAATAAGCTAATATCTATGCAAAAAAACAGGCTGCCTTTCAGCAACCTGTATTATCATTTATGAAACGATATGATTATTTGATTCCAAGCAGTTCCACCTCAAAAATTAAGGTGCTGTTTGGCCCGATTACGGCTCCGACCTGGCGATCACCATAAGCCATCGCGGGAGGCAGGAATAGTCTCCACTTGCTGCCAAGAGGCATTAACTGGAGTGCTTCGGTCCAACCTTTAATCACCCTGTTCAAAGGAAAAGACGCAGGAGATCCGCGCTGCACAGAACTATCGAACACGGTGCCATCGATCAGGGTGCCATGGTAATGACAGGTAACTTCCGAAGTAGGACCCGGTTTTGCCCCACTACCCTCTTTGAGCACTTCATACTGTATACCACCCGGTAATTCAACTATTCCTGGTTTGCCGGCATTAGCCTTAAGAAAAGCCTCTCCGGCTGCAGCATTTGCATCAGCTTTCGAATCCTTTGCCTGGCGCAGTTTATCTGATAAAGACATAATTTTCGTTTTTAAAATTTAACAATTGCTGTTTGAGACGGCAAAATTAAGCTTTAATGACGAAGTCTGTTACCGGAAACTGTTAATCATGCTTTTATTCAGCGCATTGGGCCCCCAATAACCCGGCACGATGATCCGGCGGATGGTATAAAGCGGATCCTCCGAATCACGGGGAGTAGCCAGTTGAAAAGCCGCGATAAAACCGCGCTTCCGGAGCTCAGGAATAGCTTTTTGGTTCCATAACCCAAATGGATATGCGAAATACTTAACCGGTTTACCGGTTATGGCAGAAAGTTGCCTGGTCGGTTTGTCTATCTGTGTGGCCCAATCTGCTTCCTCGTAAAGTTTCACATTGCGATGATCCCAGGTATGCGACCCGATTTCATGACCTTCGTCGGCCAGCGCCTTAACCTGTTCCTTAGTCATATAGTTGGGACGGTTCAGTGATACTGTCATGATGAAGAATACACCTTTAAAGCCGTATTTTTTCATCTCGGGTAAAGCCACGGTGTATTGTTCCAGATCAGTATCATCGAAAGTCAGCATGACTGGTTTGGCAGGCAGAGGAGTATTGGTTGCGAGGTAATTAAATAACTGGTCAGGGAGAATGGTTTGATAACCGCTGTCAGCAAGCATCTTCAACTGTTGCCTGAATGCTTCAACCGGCACTATATAATCTTTGGCCCGGGCTGATGTTTTTGCTGTCCAGTCTTTTATATGATGATAACACAGTACAGGTACCTGCTTCCTTGCGATGATTGTTGCCGCATCGGCTATCGAATTTGCATTTACGGTAACAATCCCGGAATCGGCTGCCGTAGTGCTATTGCCATCGGCTACCTTTTTTGAGTCCTTATTGCTTTCGCCATCACCTGTTTCACCACTTTTTACTTTCAGTGATGAGGGGACGGCGCTTGAAGCGTTAAGATCAGGTTTTACATCGCATCCGATGGTAAAAATAGCAGCATTGATTACCACGATGTAGGGTAATACACGTAACGACACGGCAGTTTTCATAGAATAATCCGAAGAAATGTTTGGTGTAGGGTATATGAATTGGTTACTTCAGTAGAACGGGAAATGCTTTTGGATATTGCAGGGATTTATAGCTATCCAGGGCAAATAACGGGCGCAGGGAACAAGCACATCAGATCATCGAAGCCGCAGCTTCACCACTATTGATCGCGCCCTCCATAAAGCCCTGCCAGTCTGCGAGATGTTCACCCGCAAACAAGGTGTGTAAAAAAGGCTCTTTCAAAACAGGCATCAGGCGAAACCACTGGCCCGGCGCGTAAAGGGCATAACTGCCACGGGAATATTCATCTTCTCCCCAATAATAATTCAACTGTTTTTCGAGTAGTGGTTTTACGTTTCCGAAAGCTGGTTGCAGGGAAAGCTGAACGGTATCCGTTCGCCACGAATCAGCCTGCCTCGAAACAACATCTGCCTTATCGCCCACGGTATAGGAAATCAACACTCCTTTTTCAGCTTTCTGGTTTTTCGTGGCATGATAAAAATAATGGGCCGAGCTATCAGTGATCATATCGAAATCTTCGTCCTGCCAGAAGCGCCTGCTGAATAGTAAAGGATTCTTATTGATCCGGGCATATTGCAGTTCATTCATGGCAGCTACTTTCATCGCCGGAAGGCCCGGTTGCCAGTTAATTTTCTGAGCAGCAAAAGTTGGTACTGTGCAAATGATCTTATCCGCTTTAAAAACTTCGCCATTTTTACAAATCACTTCCACCCCTGCTTTTCCTTCTGCCTGGATAACCTTGTCGACCGTATGGTTATAGAGAATTTTATCGGCACCCAGCTCTTCAGCCATTTTCAGCGGAAGCCGGCTATTACCACCTTTGATTTTGAAATCCATTTCATTTTTCTCACTGCTTTCAGCGTATTCAGCCATTGCGGCATAGGCCGAAACATGCCTGATGCTTTCACCGAAATCGGTACTATCAAACAATTCTCTTAAGTCGAGATCGCGCCCCTCGCATCCGTTCTGTACCAGATATCGCCACCAGTCCATGCCGTCAAGTACCAGCTTATCTGCGTCACTCATCTGGCCATAATTAGTAAGCATCTGGCTAAACTGCTTTCTCCACCCTTCAGAATATTCCCATTCATTTTTCTTAAAATACCTTCCGCGATAGATAAGATGTGTATCAAACTGGTTGTTGATCAATCCGAGCTTGTACTCATCACAGAGCGCGAGTAAGCGCTGGTGTGAGGATCCGATCCATTCAGCACCCAGTTCGATGTTTAGATCATCCATCGCATCCATCTGGTATGAATACACTCTTCCGCCAACTCTTTTCCTGGCTTCCAGGATGACATAACCGATGTTTTTTTCTTTCAGTTTTTTTGCGGCAGAAAGACCGGCAAGGCCGGCTCCTATAATAATTACTTTTTTTTGCCGGATCAGGGAGAATATAGCCTTGCTTTGAGTGGTCAGTAGCAGTGACGCTCCTGCAAGCCCTGCCTGTTTTAAAAATGTACGCCGGGTTGACATAATCGGGGTTGGTTGTATTAAATGGTTGGGTTAAGTGGTGACAAGTGCAAATTTGCTTTGCTGGCCGATTGTATATTAATTATTTTTGTGAATGGTATGATTAAGTTAGTATGCAGCCGAAAGATTATTACAAAATACTGAACGTCCCCCCTACTGCCGGAACTGATGAAATCCGGAAAGCCTTCCGGAATCTCGCATTAAAATACCACCCCGACAGGAATAATGGCGACCGGTACAAGGAAGCAATGTTCAGGGAAGTACAGGAAGCTTACGAAACTTTATCAGACAAAAAAAGCCGGGAAGAATATAATTATAAACGGTGGTATACAAGAAGCCTCGGAAGAAACTTCAGTGAGGAAGCTATTACACCCCTGCAAATACAGGCCGAGGCAGGAAAGCTGGCAAATTATGTGTCAACAATTAATCACCATCATATAGATTATGATCTGCTGAGCAAAAGGATACGCAATATACTTTCCATAGAAAAAATTGATATTCTCCTGCATTTCAATGAAACCGGCATTAACGAAAAGATCATTCGTTTGCTGTTGCAATGCTGCGATCCACTGCCTGCCCGGTACGTTGAACCGATATGTTTATTGATGGTCAAAATATCGGGTTCGGACAATTCGCTGATCAGTGAGATCAAAGATTACAGCGAGGCCAGGCTTGCCCGTGAATACTGGCAAAAGCGTAAAGGATGGCTGGTTCTCCTTTGTACCCTGATCATATGCTGGCTGATGTATGTGTATGCCTCTTAGTGATTTATCACGCGGCTCCGGGTACCCTATTTCTAACTTGTTACCAGCCATGCCGGATCATAAGAATCTGGCGCCCTGAACTTTGGGTCCCCAGGGCAAAATATATGACAACTGCTTGTATAATAATGGCTTGAATAAGATGAGCCTAATTCAAATATTAGCCGTATATTTGCACCTTATTTTAATACCAATTATTTTTACAATGGACAAAAAACAAGGCACCGTTAAGTTTTTCAATACTGAAAAAGGCTTCGGTTTTATTAAGCATGACGATTCTAACCAGGAAACATTTGTACACGCAAGTGGTTTGATTGATCAAATCAAAGAAGGTGACAAAGTTGAGTTTGACGTACAGAATGGCAAAAAAGGTTTGAATGCTGTTAATGTAAAACTGATCTGATATATCTGATCTTTTTGCACAAAATTCACCGGGCCGCAATTTGATTGCGGCCTTTTTTTGTGTCCGCCTGTTATCATTCCTGATAAAACTGTAATTTGATCGCAATTAATATTTTAACGGTAAAGCTTCTAAATTCGAGCTCATATGAAATTGCTTATTTCCTTTACAATATTTATCATGGCAAACCTGGATCTCATCGCACAGGATTATTTCCTCTTTACGGGCACTTATACAAAAGGGCAATCCAAAGGAATTTATCTTAATAAGTTTAATGGTAATACAGGTGCGATAACACCTGTGTCAATTACACCAGGCATTGAAAATCCATCTTACCTGGCCATTTCGAACAATGGCAAATTTGTTTATGCTGTAGTTGAAAATGGTGGCGATAAACCAGGGGAAGTGAGCGCATTTTCCTTTGACAGAACAAAAGGCGAACTGACCTTACTTAACAAGCAGAAATCTTCGGGTGACCATCCTTGTTATGTAGCGGTCGACCGCAACAATAAATGGCTGTTCGCCGCAAATTATTCAGGAGGTAGTCTTGCTGCTTTTCCAATCCAGGCTGATGGCTCTATCGGGCCAATGGCACAGTTGATCCAGCATACCGGGAAAGGAACTGAGCCAAGGCAGGAAAAACCGCATGTCCACTCAGCCAACTTCACGCCTGATCAGAAGTACATACTGGCACCTGATCTTGGTCTCGACAAGGTTATGATCTACAAATTCACGCCATCCGCAACGCAGCCCCTGAGCCACGGTGCAGATTCTTTTTTCAGCACCAAACCCGGCAGCGGGCCGAGACATTTGTCATTCCATCCATCCAAACCATGGGTATATGTAATAGAAGAGTTATCCGGAACCGTTTCAGCGTGGTCATATAAAGGCACTAAATACAGCCCGATCCAAAATATCAGCAGCCATCCTGCAGGTTTCCAGGGAAGTAAGGGATCGGCGGATATACATACCAGTCCGGATGGCAGGTTCTTATACGCCACCAACCGCGGAGATGCAAATAGCATTGCAGTTTTTGCTATCGACAGCAAGACTGGAAAATTGACTTTAAAAGGCGTTCAGAGTACTGAAGGAAAACATCCCAGAAATTTTACTATAGACCCCTCGGGGAAATTTTTATTGGTTGCCAATCGTGACTCCAATAACATCGTGGTGTTTTCCATCAACCGCCAGACGGGCTTATTAACCATGATCGGCAAACCTTATTCCGGACCCGAACCGGTATTCCTCGGCCTTCTTAAATAAAATCTGCCGCCGGCATATCAGTCGGCAAATTCAACAAAAAGTTTGCAGCCTTCCCCCGGTGCCGAGGTGAGTTTCATTTTTCCATTGAAGATCTCAAGCCGGTTGCGGATATTGGTAAGTCCCATTCCGAACTTGTTGGTGGCAGGGTCAAAGCCAACTCCATTATCGGTAATGATCAGCTGAATGGCATGTGGCAGTTGTTTCAATTCTATCAGAACATGGTCCGCCTGCGAATGTTTGATAATGTTTGTCAGCTGTTCCTGGAGTATCCTGTATAACACCAGCTGCTTGCTGGAAGTTATTTCCGCTTCATCAATGGGGTCATTCTGAAACGTGAACTTAATGTTTTTTGCAACCGTAATGGTTTCGGCAAGATCACGGATGGACTCCACCAGTCCGAGGTCACTCAGCGTAGGAGGAATCAGGGATCTGGAAAGTGCACGGATCTCTTCTATAACAGTCTTCAGGTGAATCGAACTTTTCTTTAATAAGGCCTCCTGTTCCGACTTATTATTCAGGGCATGTTCAATATACAGTCTCACGACTCCGAGCAGCTGATTTATATTATCATGCAACTCCTCCCCCAGCTTTTTTCTTTCAGCTTCAGCCGCCTGCAGTATACCTTTGGCCATTTCATTTTTGTGCAGCAGTTTCTCTGAAATCAGTTGTTGCTGAAGGGCTCTCTGGGTGGTAACGTCCTGCATGGCACCGATCAGGCGCACGGGTTTGTTTTTCTGATCACGTATGATCACCCCGCGATCGAAAATGGTTTTGTACTTTCCGTTCTTGCATTTAAAACGATATTCGTCCTTCCAGAATGTGCCGCTGGTTTCCAATATGTTATCGATGGTTTCAAGCACCCTTGCCTCGTCTTCAGGGTGAAGGTTTGTGCGCCACCAGGTATAGTTATCCTTCAATTCCTCAGAACTGTATCCAAACATTTCCTGTAAGGTGCGGTTTGTGTACGATTCGTGTGTGAGGAGATCAATATCCCAGACCGCATCATTAGTTGCCATGCCCAGCATGTTGAACCTGGTCAGCGCCTCATCTTTATACTTATTTGCTTTTAATATTCTTGAATTTAACTTGTTACTTACCAGGTAGATAAAAATGGCGGAAGCAAGCACAAAAATCACCCCTTTGAGGCTTTGCATTCTTGAATTCAGTTCAATATCCCCACGTGTAAAACTCATGAGCAAAGCATCGGAGAAGAAAATCCAGATTATTCCAAAAAGTAAAAAAACCAAAGCCAGAATTAAAGAAGACGATAGTCTGAACCTCATAGTGTTAACGGTTAATTGTCTAATATCTGTAAAATTTAAGATATAAGGCAAAATTCGCGATAAAATTCCATTGGCGGTTGTTTCGAATCGTGATATCATATCTTTGCAACATGCATTATGTTTCTATTGAAGGTTTGAGCAAATCGTTTGGAGTCAAACCACTTTTTGATAATATTTCATTTCACATCGAGGAGGGCGACAAGATCGCATTGGTCGCAAGAAATGGTAGTGGCAAGTCTACCCTGATGAAGATAATGGCGGGGAAAGAAACTGCCGAAAAAGGTACTGTCTGGATCCATAAAGATGTAACGGTTGCTCTTTTCGAGCAGGAACCATCCTTCCGGGAAGACTGGACGATCCTTGATAATATTTTCAGTCATAATCACCCGGTTATCAACGCTATTAAAGAGTTTGAACTGTATAGTGAAGAGGAGGATGTAGACAAGTTGGGTGATGCCATTGTAAAGATGGATGAACTTAACGCCTGGGATTTTGACACCAAGGTAAAACAGATCCTCGGCAAACTGAATATTCATCACCTGCACCAGATGGTCGGGAGTTTGTCAGGTGGTCAGCGAAAACGCGTTGCCCTCGCAAAAACACTCATTGATATTGGTTTCGAACATAAACATGTCTTACTGATTATGGATGAGCCAACCAACCATCTTGACGTGGAAATGGTGGAGTGGCTCGAGCATTATCTGAACCAGGAAAAGGTAACGTTGCTGCTGGTGACCCATGATCGTTATTTCCTTGACGCGGTGTGTAATGAGATCCTGGAAATTGATAACGGTAACCTTTATGTTTATAAGGGAGACTATGAAAATTACCTGGAAAAAAAATCAGCACGGATTGACAGTGAGTCGTCCAGTATAGATAAGGCCAAAAATCTATACCGGAAAGAGCTTGAATGGATGCGCAAACAGCCGAAAGCAAGGACCACAAAATCAAAAAGCCGGCAGGATAATTTTTACGAGGTTGAAAAGCAGGCCAAACAAAAAATTGAAAACAACCAGGTTGAACTTCAGCTGAAGATGACCCGGCTCGGCGGTAAAGTAGCGGAGCTGAAAAAGCTATATAAGAGCTATGGTGAAAAGACCATTCTGAAAGGCATGGACTACACATTCAAAAGGGGTGAACGTGTAGGTATAGTGGGTAAAAATGGTGTGGGTAAAAGTACATTTACCAATATCCTGCAGGGTATTGAACAACCCGATAGCGGCAAGGTAAACATTGGTGATACCATTGTATTCGGAAACTATTCGCAAACGGGCCTGGTGGTGAAAGAAGATGTCAGGGTGATTGAATATGTAAAAGACATTGCCGAACACTTTCCTTTGGCTAACGGGGGAACGCTGAGTGCTGCCCAGTTTCTTAATTTATTTCTTTTCCCGCCCGAGCAACAGTATACTTATATCTCGAAGTTGAGTGGTGGTGAAAAACGGAGGCTGCACCTGTTATCCGTTTTATTCAGAAATCCTAACTTTCTTATACTTGATGAGCCGACCAATGATCTCGATCTACCAACGCTCGGTGTTCTCGAAAACTTTCTGACCGAGTTCCAGGGTTGCCTCATGATCGTGTCACATGACCGGTATTTTATGGACAGGCTTGTTGATCACCTTTTAGTGTTTGAAGGCGATGGCGTAATCAGGGATTTCCCCGGTAACTATACACAGTATCGTTTATCATTAAAGGACCAGGAAGCATCAACACCGAAGAATCAATACCTCGTAAACAGCCCTGCCGAAGAAGCTAAACCAGAGAAGCCAACAGAGGAAAAGAAAAAACTCAGCTATAAGGAAAAGAGAGAATTTGAAATGTTGCAGAACGAAATATCGGCCCTCGAAAAGGAAAAGGCTGATGCAACAGATAAGATGAACAGCGGGAACCTTCCATTCGCGGAGTTGCAATCACTCTCACAGAAAGTTGCAGAGATCACTGCACTGATTGATGAAAAAGAACTGCGTTGGCTCGAGTTGAGTGACATGTAAAATCAAACATTCCATATCAATCAATCAAATAATCTAAACTAAACAATGAGAAAAATTATCCTGCTCTGTTGTGCATTTGTGCCATTGACACTGTTGGCTCAAAGCACTGCTAAGGCTGTAAAAGTAGCCAACCCTGTGCCCTATGCAAACAGTATCACGCCAGAGGATCTTAAAAAGCATCTTTACATAGTTGCCGGCAAAGAAATGGAAGGAAGAGGAACCGCAACAGCAGGTGAAAGAAAAGCAGCTGCTTACATCGAAAGCCATTTTAAAGCGCTTGGTTTGCTTCCCGGCAATAAGGATGGTTACCAGTTGTACTGGCCGGTATTCCAGGATTCAATCATCAGCAGCAGCCTTGAAGTGAATGGAAAGACTTTCGCGGCAGACAAAGATTTCACGGTTAATCCAAACATGGCCTATTCTGCAACGATGTCATCATCTGAGGTTGTTTTTGTTGGTTATGGTTTGTCTGACTCAACCAAAGACGACTATAAAGGGGTAGATGTAAAAGGTAAGATCGTGCTGGTATTACCAGGTGGAACCCCTTCCGGCACTTCCGCCCGCAGACCAGCTGCGTTTTTTATACAGGAGGCTGCATCCAAAAACGGTGCAGCAGCAGTGTTGCTGGTGCAAACGAATTTTCCAAGGCCCGCAGGTTCAAAGCTTGGTCAGCAATATACAAATGGATTCAGGAAAACCATCTATCCCAATACATTTACTATTTCAGAAGGCATAGCTGAAGCGATCATGGGAGCAGATTATAAAACTGTGAAAGAAACTATCAAGGCTGGGAATGCCCCTGCAAAAACCTATACTGCAAACGTTACACTTGACTTTGCAAAAAAAACCTCGAGTGTCCAGAGCAGCAATGTGATCGGATATGTTGAAGGAAGCGATAAACGTGATGAGTTTGTATTCATTACTTCGCATTATGATCACCTGGGCAAAAGAGACTCAGTGATTTATTATGGAGCTGATGATGATGGCTCCGGCACTGTCAGTGTACTTGAACTTGCCGAAGCTTTTGCAAAAGCGAAAGCAGAAGGAAAAGGTCCCAGGAGAAGTGTTGTATTTATGACCGTCTCCGGCGAAGAGAGAGGGCTTTGGGGATCGGCGTTTTACGGAGATAACCCAACCTTCCCATTGGAGAAAACTACAGTTGACCTTAACATAGACATGATAGGAAGAACAGATCCGGAGCGCAAAGGAGATTCATCAAACTATGTTTATGTAGTTGGCGATGATAAGTTAAGTACTGATCTGAGACCAATCAGTGAAGGGATGAATAAGAAGTACGCGAAAATGGAACTCGATTACAAATTCAATGATCCCAATGATCGTCAGCAGATCTACTATCGCAGCGACCATTATAACTTTGCAAGGAAAGGTGTTCCGATCATATTTTACTTTGATGGGATACATGCTGATTACCACAAGCCAAGTGATACACCGGATAAAATAAATTATACGTTAATGACCAAACGCGCAAGATTTATTTTTCATACTGCTTGGGATATGGCAAATCGGAATGATATGTTGAAGCGTGATCTGAAGCTGAACATGCCTGGCAGAAACTAACCAGTAAATAAAAAAAGCGTGGTTGTTCAACTGAGAACAACCACGCTTTTTTTATTGCTGGCGGTAATGGTTTAACTGCCGAACACCTTTTTCAGAATATCATTAACTCTTGCAGCTGGATTTTTCCTTATGCTTTGTTCCTCAAGAGCAACCTGGTAAAACATTCCGCCCAATGCACGGCCGGTTACGTAATTTGACAGATCAGTGTTAACCTTTTTGGTAAGGGGTATTTTATTGTATGCTTCAAAAACGGCAGCCCAGTATTTAGTTGCGCCTGTTTTCTCAAGCGCGCCGTCAATTACAGGTTTGAAGGCATTTGTTAATGGAGCCCATGTTTTACTTTTCAGATAAGTAGTAGCGGCAGAATCATTTCCCTTCAGTATACCCAGTGCATCCTGTACATTCATGCCCTTAATGGCATCGACAAAGATAGGTGCTGCAGATTTAGAGGCTTCTTCTGCTGCGCGGTTCATTGAGAGGATTGCATCATCGACCAGTTTACCCAGTCCCGCACTACGCAGGGTTGCTTCCACTTTCTTTGCTTCATCAGGCATCAGTACTTTGATGGCAGCATTTCCCATAAAACCATTTAATGCAGAAAGCTTGCTTGCGCTATTTTGGGCACCTACAGAAAGAGCTTCCTTTAAACCGCGAACGATATCTTCATTACTGAGCCCAGAACCAGACTTTCCTTTTCCAAGCAGCCCACCGGCCTTTTTGAGCAATCCGCCACTTTCCTGTCCAAATGTTAATACTGAGGTAAGTAAGAGAAGAGGTAAAAACAAACGTTTCATAGATGAATTTTATATTAATAAATAACGGACCAGTTCTTCAGAATGTTTTCATTCGGGAACCGGATCCTGAGCCAGACGATTAATCGGGCAGCTTAGTGGTAAGGATAACGCACGAATGCTCAAAAAATTTGTTAATGCTTGTTATTTCTGTATTGGATTATTTTGCCAGGCGAAATCATCGGTTCTCGGCATTTCATTGAAAGTTTTGAAAACGGCTTCGGGCGGTGTTGCAAGCCTCCGGCGATTCAGGTCTATCCACGCTCCATCAACGGTAATTACAGCCGCAAGGATGTTGTCATTTTTGATGATGTTATGTTTGATCGTCCACCTGGCGAAATTTGTCCCGGCACTGGCAAGGCGCAGGTCTATTTGTAATTTATCGCCGAGTCTTACCTCTTTCCTGAATATGCACTCTTCCCGGAACAAAATGGGGCCTATACTGTGCTCTGCCATGAACGTAGGCGTGAGACCCTGGGAGTTGAGAAAGGAGATCCTGCAAAATGCGCCGTAATCATAATAAACGGAATGTCGAAGATGCAGGTTCGGATCGAGGTCTGACCACCTTACATCTAAGGGCTGACTATATAACTCCATAGTAATTAACGTAATTGGGTATGTAATAACGTTTGTATAGACAAACATCGGGGTAAAAGTTCTAAATTAATCTATAATTAATGTTTATGTTTTGCGTTATTTGGACATTCGGCACTGAAATAGTACCGGTTCACCTAATTTTGCGTTTCAAAAAATATCTGTATGAAATTGTTGATGTCTATCGGTCTCTGTTGTTTTATTACCATGCAACTTTCAGCCCAGGCCACGAAGAAACCCGTGACAAGTACAAAACCGCCTGCTGCCAAACCTGCACAAAAAGCCCCGGTTAAAAAGGTGGCGACTACCACTTCAGTGCTCAGGAATTCGATAGATTCATTCAGTTATGCAGTTGGATTGAGCCTTGCCAGTTTTTATAAAGAACAGGGAGTGGAAAATATCAACAGTTCACTCGTTGTCAAAGCAATAAATGATGTTAAGGCAGGAAAGCAGCTGATAAGTGAAGAGCAGGTCAACAATTGCATCATGGGGTATATGCAGGTAGCAAAATCAGCTAAAGCCTCAGGCAATAAAAAAGAAGGTGAAGTCTTTTTAAGCGAGAACAAGAAAAAGCAAGGTGTTACCACTACTGCCAGCGGACTTCAATATAGCATTATCACTGAAGGCACAGGGCCTAAGCCGACAGCCGATGACCAGGTTAAAGTACATTATCACGGGACCTTACTTGACGGGACTATTTTCGATAGCTCCGTGCAGCGTGGTGAACCGATCGTACTCGGACTTCGCAATGTGATAGCGGGATGGACGGAAGCTTTGCAGCTTATGCCTGTCGGAAGCAAATGGAAATTGTACTTGCCTTCTGATCTTGCTTACGGTGATATGGGATCGGGACCGGTAATCAAACCCGGCGCAACACTGGTATTCGAAGTTGAATTACTTGAGATAGTCAAATAGTTTAATCAGCTCCACCATTAAAGGTGCAAAGCAACGAAAACAGGAATAATCAAGGGTTCATCACCCTGGTTGTTCCTGTTTTTGTTTCCATGATTTCCATTTTTGCATCTACCCTGCCAGGTCCTCATTTACTGATATACTTTCGATGAACATGCGGACTTCTTCTTTTGTCCTGTTCATTTTTTTTGACAGCCTTTCCAATAGTTCATCTTCTTTTCCCTCCTCGTACTCGAGGTCTTCATCCGTAATGGAAATATCTGCTTCCTTGATTTTGGATTTCACATCATCCCAATCCGAACCGAGTGATAGTTTTGTATGTTCCATAACTGGTAGTTTGAAATACTACAGCAATAAGGGTACCATCGGGAGAGTATTGAGCTAATGCTTAATTGCCGTGATCAGGGGCGGACCCAAAAAAAAGCGGGAAGCTTTAACGCTCCCCGCCTGTTATTTTGTTCTCGTTAGCCCCCTTGTATTACTACGGTGACTTAAGTCATAACTTTCTGCTCATTTGTACAACTGATCATAATACTCAGCCGCCATCCTGCCAGACTCAAATTCAAGCCTGACATCACGCATACCGTTTTTGGCAACCTGTCTCCAGGTTTCATAATTATCATAATAAAGCGGCAATATTTCCTTTTCGAGAATATTGTAAATTTCATCGAGATCATATTGATCCTGCTCATGAACGCTCATTGCTGCATAATTAGCCTGGGGCACTACGAAACCATTATTTCCATGATGAACGAATTCCGGTATCCAACCATCGTCAGTTGAGAAATTTACACTGCCATTCATCGCAGCGGTCATTCCACTTGTTCCTGATGCTTCGCGTGGCACACGGGGATTGTTTAACCAGAGATCAGAGGCCTGTTTAAGACGCTTCGACAGCGTAAGTTCATAACCGATCAGAACAGCAACATTTTTATCATTTTTGCTGAGGTGCACGAGGTGGTTAAAATCATTGATGGCCGGATAGTCCATTGGATATGGCTTTCCTGCCCAGATGATCTGCACCGGGTACTTTGGATTGTTCAGGAGCTTTTCAAAACGCTGCTTATCGCGGGTGATCAGTTCTGCACGTTTGTATCCCGCAAACCTTCTTGCCCAAACGATGGTAAAAACATTTGGGTTCATCAACTTTCCTGTCTGATCAGCGACAATTTCGAAGGCCCTTCTCTTCAGGTATTTCTTACGGTCATCCCACCAATGATCATTGCTCTCATCAGACGCACGATATAATTGTTTGTCTGCCCAATAATTCCAGTTCTGACTATTTGTAATAGATATGATGGGACAAATATCCTTATACTTGCTCCACATCGCTCTCGATACTTCACCATGAAGTTTTGAAACACCGTTAGCAAGATGTGCAAATCTCAGCGCAACCAATGAATGATTGAACTGATCATCCTGCAAGCCCGTGATCTTTCTTACTTCATCAAGGCCTATACCGCAGAAGTAACTCATCTTTTCACAAAGATGTATATCGTGTTTTTCATTGCCGGCTTCTTCCGGGGTATGAGTAGTGAATACCAATCTCTTTTTCACGTCTTCGACAGTGCCAAACTTCTTATAAAGATAAAACACCGCAGAAACGCCATGGGCTTCGTTCAGATGATATAATTCCGGACTGAACCCTATTTCATCCATTAATTTCGCACCACCAACTCCCAGCAGGATAAACTGTGCAACTTTGGTTGCCACGTTAGCATCGTAAAGGCGGTGAGTGATAGTCTGAGATACGTAATCGTTTTCCGGAAGATCTGTACTCAGCAGGAATAATGGAGCGCTGCGAAAAGTGTCAGGATTAAGATAAAACACTTTTACCCAAACCGGGTGATCGTGTATGCTGATCTGGAACTTGATGCCTGTATCTTCAAGATAGCTATGAGCTTTTTCCATCCAGGTCACCTGTAATGTCTGGTCCTGGTTCCGGGCCTGGTCGTAGTATCCATATTTCCACAGGATACCGATGCCCACCAGGTTCTGCTTCAATTCGTATGCACTCCTAAGGTGTGATCCCGATAAAAAACCAAGACCTCCGCTATAAATTTTTAAGGGTTGGTGAATGGCGAATTCCATTGAGAAATAGGCAACCCTTTTTGCATAACGCGGATCTGCCTGGTAAGGCACTTTAAAGTTTCTGAAACTCATAATAATAATATAACATTGAATTTATGACTGCCCTGCCATCTAAGGTTTTTCTGCAGGGCTGCAATATAACGGTAAAATTCCATTTGGATTGCCTGAAACAGGCAGGCGTATAGGCACTATCGGGCGGATTTCTTCTTGTCTGTTGCCTTGTCTGTTGCCTTCGGTTCTTTCTTCTTCGGATATTTGCCATCGAAGAAGCATTTGATATCGCGGTAAGATCCGCATCCCTCCATTTCTTTCATCGTAACGATATTGCCTTTGAAATCAAACTGGATCGTGCATGGATTACCACTTTCCTTAAACTGGGCCACAGTTGGTGCTATAAATCGTGCCTCCCCCTTCAGCTCGCCATTACATGTACCGTTATCCTTTTCAAAGTGGACGAAAAAAGCAATGTGCGAAGGATCTTTGCCGTCACGGATGGAAATGAAATTGGTTTTATTCATTACATAGTCACCCGAAACTTTATTGCTTTTCGGTAATGTATCGATCGGGTTGATAACATTTTCAATAATGTCTTCGTTGGGCTCCGTCAGTATCAGCATAAATGAATTCGCGCTGTTATTGTAGATATAGATGTTTTTCTTGTAGCCCGTTTCCTTATTGGATTTTGTAATCTCCCGGTAAGTGGTGATCTGAAATTTTTTATCGAGGGAGCCGTAAGCGTTTTTATAATTATCAAACCCGCTCTTTAAAATTGGCATGGCTGCGAGGAACCTGCTATCACGGTCGAAAGTTGCCAGGTAGGCAACTCTCTTTTTGCCCTGGACCGCTTTAATAAAAAGATAGGTCTCTTTGTTTTTCTCGGTTATTCTCGCCAGTGGGTATAAGAGGGGTTTGGCGGTTTTGCCAAAATCATTCGCAAGAATGGAGTCGGGCACAAACTGGGAGAAGATAGTATTGCCAATGCGCATACTATCGTTTTCTTTCTTTAAGAGGCTGGTATCGGCCACCGTATATGGTAACTGGGCTGGCGGAAAGAATTCGATGAAATCGGATACTTCAAGCTCCTCGCCATCTTTAAGTGAAGTCTTTTTCTGTTTGCAGGCAATCAGCAAAAACAAAAACGGCAGCAGAACAATGTATTTTTTCATACTTGATTAAGATCAACGTGAAATCTACCACCCGGTCGATCAGTTATTGATTATGCAAATCCGGTGCCGGGTTGACCAGGCAATATACATCCTGTTCCTGAAAGTGTCCAATAGCGCGGGGATTGATCTCTCCCATTGATCGCTGAAAAAGACGAGGTATCACAAAACCCCAAAACGGGGAATATGAAATCCGAAAAAAATATTTAGATTTGTCTAAAATAAATTTTAGTTGATTTGAAATACTCCAGTTCCAAAGAAAATTATGTAAAGGCGATTTTTCATCTCCAGGAGGTTCATGGACTTGTAACCACTAATGCCCTTGCGAATGAATTGCTCACCCGGGCGGCTTCTGTGACGGATATGCTTAAAAAACTTAAAAATCAGAAGCTGCTGATTTACGAGAAATATAAAGGGTTCAAATTGACCCAGGAGGGCCGGAAAATTGCGCTTCAGATCGTCAGAAAACACCGGTTGTGGGAATATTTCCTGGTGGAGAAACTACATTTTGGCTGGGACGAAGTACATGAAATTGCTGAAGAACTGGAACATATCAGCAGCGTTGCGCTGGTAGACAGGCTGGATGAATTTCTGGGCTTCCCCAAGTCGGATCCTCATGGAGATCCGATCCCTGACAGCCAGGGAAGGCTGATCGCGAGGGTCCAGGTCGATCTGCTTCAATTGCCTGTAAAAAAGTCTGCGCGCGTCAGCAGTATAGGTGACCAGTCACCGGAGATGCTCGATCTGCTTACCCATAAAAACATTGGCATCGGTACAAAGCTGGAGGTCCAGAAAAAATTTGTGTTTGATAATTCAATTGAAGTAAGACTGGAACTTAGTGCGAAAGAAATGAAAGCCTTAAGTTCAGAGCCTGATGGTGGCAAAACAAGTAAAAAACAAATAAATAACCGGCCCCTCGTTACTATCAGTGAGCACGTGGCTAAAAATGTATTTGTAACCTATGAGGAATAATTTAAATCATGACAACTCACTCAGTGAGGTTCATGGTTCCGTTGATGTTGAAAAACATGGTAGCCGGTTCAAAAAGATCCTTTCTTTTTTTGGGCCCGCCTATCTGATCAGTGTTGGTTATATGGACCCGGGCAACTGGGCCACCGACCTGGCAGGTGGAAGTAAATTCGGTTACACATTACTGTGGGTACTCCTGATGAGTAACCTGATGGCTTTGTTGCTTCAGAGTTTATCCGCCAGGCTTGGTATCGTGAGAGGGCGCGACCTTGCCCAGGCTAACAGGGAAGCATACCCGAAAGGTGTAAACTTTTTTTTATACATACTGGCGGAGGTCGCAATTGCAGCTACAGATATGGCTGAGGTGCTCGGCATGGCAATAGGTATATATCTCCTCACTGATCTTCCCCTGATCTGGGGCGTTGCCATAACAGTGCTTGATACGTTCCTGCTTTTGTTTCTGCAACGGCTGGGAATGCGAAAGATGGAAGTATTTATTATTGGCCTTGTGGCCGTGGTTGGCTTATCTTTTCTTGTTGAGATTTTGCTGGCTAAGCCGGACCTCAGCGAAGTTGTCACCGGCTTTATCCCGAAGATTCCAAATGAAGAAGCTTTATACATTGCCATTGGTATTATCGGGGCAACCGTGATGCCACATAACTTATATCTTCATTCCGCGCTTGTTCAAACGAGAAAGATCAATAAAACCAGCAAGGGTATAAGGCAGGCCCTTAAATGGAATTTTATAGACCTCACCGTTGCGCTTAATCTTGCATTCCTTGTTAATGCAGCTATCCTCGTGCTGGCGGCAACAACATTTTATAAAAATGGGCAAACGGATGTTGCAGAGATAAAGGAAGCCCACCGGCTGTTAAAAGGATTTCTGGGTTCGGACCTTGCCCCCAAATTATTTGCCATTGCACTCATTGCGGCAGGTCAGAGTTCCACCGTTACCGGAACCCTGGCGGGCCAGATCGTTATGGAAGGCTACCTGCGGCTTCGGATAAATCCATGGGTCAGGAGATTACTGACAAGGTTGCTCGCCATTGTCCCCGCAATCATCGTTATATATATTTTCGGGGAAAATGAAGTCGACAACCTGCTTATCCTGAGCCAGGTTATCCTGAGCATGCAACTTGGCTTTGCCATAATTCCATTGATCCATTTTGTGAGTGACAGGAAGACCATGGGTGAATTCACCATCAAGCCAGTCGTTAAAATTGCTGCGTGGCTGATTGCCGCCATCCTGATCTATCTCAACGTGCGGATGGTTGGAAATGAAGCCGCATCATTTTTCAGTTCTTCTGATAGTATTATCTGGAAGGCGGTGATCATCGCAGGCGGTCTTGGATTTCTTGTGTTACTGATGTACACCATTATTTATCCTCTTTTTTACAAAAGACCGCCAGCTTCCATACAGGTACACGCGGAGATCACCGGCCTTAAGAACCTGGTTATCCCCACCTACCATAAAATAGCGGTTGCGCTTGACTTCAGTGAAAATGATGCCGGCATTATGGCGGCCGCGATCGGTCAGAATATGAAAGATGCTGAAATCCTGCTGATCCATGTAGTGGAAAGCGCTTCCGCAAAATTACTTGGTTCGGAGAGCGATGATTTTGAATCAAGACAGGATATTGTCAATATGGAGTTGTATGTGCGGGAACTTAAGGAGAAGGGTTATAATGTTTATAGCAGGATCGGCTTCAGGCATCGTACTAAGGAGATTGTAAGGATCGTGAAAGAAGAGAAAGCAGACATGCTGGTGATCGGGGCACATGGCCACAGCGGGATCAAAGACTTTATCTATGGTGAAACGATCAATGCGGTGAGGCACGGCCTCACAATACCCGTACTTGTAGTAAGGTTATAAATCTATTTCTGGTTGCGGATCAGGTGCTTCAGCCGGCTGAATGTTTCCGGCTTGATGTTAAGATAGGAAGCGAGGATTTTCTGGGGCACCCTTTGAAGCATATGCGGGTGATTGTTCACGTAGTCAAGGAATTTTTCCCTGGTAGTTTTGCCAATCTGGTTAAAATACCTTGAATCCTTTTTGATAAACATCTGGGTGATCATAGCCCGGCCCAGGCTTTCTGCTATGGGTATGTCGTTGAGTATTGTCTGTACACTATCATAGGTCATGGAGACAAGTATAGTTGGCTCAATAGTTTCAAGTTTTACGGGGGAGGGAGAACGGGTATGGAAGGAGATTTCAGACTGAATAATATGACCCTCTGTGGCCAGTTGCAAGGTGACATCATTTTTACCAGATAACACGAACTTTCTTACCAGGCCTTCTACTACTACATTAAGATGATCTTCAACTTCGCCCTCGTCGAGGATGAGTTCTTTTTTTGCAAATCTCCGGAACTTAAAATATGGTCTGAAAAGATCAAATTCTTCCCTGGAGAGCGAGCCTATACGGGTATGAATATATTGGAATATAAATTCCAGGTATTTCTGCTCATTTTCCGGGCCCCGCATAAAGAGTATTTTAGGCAATGTTGCTGGATGTTTTCTTTTGGAGCAGATGTTTTAATCTGCTGAAGGTTTCTGGTTTGATATTCAGGTAAGAAGCAAGGTATTTTTGAGGCACACGCTGGAAAAGATCATAATTGCCCGATACAAATCTTACAAATCGCTCGCGGGTTGAAAAGCAGATCCGTTCAAGTTCCCATCTTTCCTTGTCAAGAAATAGTTCAGTGATAATTAACCGTCCAAGCTTCTCCCATCGCTGGTCCAGTTTATAAAATGCTTCTATCTGTGCCTTTGATATGGATATAAATGTGGTTGGTTCAATAGTTTCCACTACATAGATGGATTCTTGCTGAGACAGGAAGGATACGGAAGAATTGATCAGTTCGCCCTCTTTGGCCAGTTGAGTAATGATTTCTTCGCCTTCTTTATAAAAATACTTTCGCGCAAGGCCTTTTACCACGAAGTGTATGTAGTTTTCGACCTCACCGATTTCGAGCAGCTTTACTTTTTTATCACAGGTCCTTACCTCAAAGGTCTCCGCCAAAGCATTCCATTCTTCAGGCGTTAAGGTCAAAAACCTCCCAATATATTCCTTGATCCTTGAAACCATGTTTGCAATTTATCGTTTCTTGCAGATAATCGGATTTTTACTGGGGTTTTTACGCAAAGGATTCGTCGGGGCACCGATTAGGAATATTTTAAATCACCCATGAATATATTTAATTATTCGATTGTATCCATGTTTTCAACAAACTAATATAAAAGTATTCATAAAAACAATATCGGGGTAAACTCTTATCCAGTTCCCCGACTCCATGGCAAATTTTTGTAATCTATCCGGGAGGTGATATTACGGTGTATCCTGCAATATACCTAACCTTTGGATGCCGGATGTCCCAGGCCATTGAAAAACAGCTGGCAAAAAGTAAAATTAACGTAGGTTTGCAGACTTTATTTTTATTAAAAATCGAAGACCGATGCCAAAAAAAATTACAGTAGCAAATCCGGTAGTGGAACTGGATGGCGATGAAATGACAAGAATAATCTGGAAATTTATCAAGGACAAGCTGATTTTGCCTTACATCGAGGTAGATATCAAATACTACGACCTGGGTATTGAATACCGGGATCAGACCAATGACCAGGTTACCATTGACTCCGCGAATGCAATCAGGCAGTATGGTGTTGGTATCAAATGTGCCACCATCACCCCGGATGAGGCCCGGGTGGAAGAATTCAGCCTTAAGCAAATGTGGAAATCACCCAACGGTACTATCCGGAATATTCTTGACGGCACAGTATTTCGTGAGCCTATCGTCATTAACAATATTCCAAGGCTGGTTACCAACTGGACGGCACCGATCATTGTCGGACGTCATGCCTTCGGCGATCAGTACAGGGCAACAGATACCGTAATTAAAGGCAAGGGTAAACTCACAATGACATTCACCCCTGAAGGCGGGGGCGAACCACAGACTTTTGAAGTTTATAATTTCAAGGGAGATGGAGTGGCGATGAGTATGTATAATACGGATGAAAGCATCATCGGATTTGCACGCAGTTGCTTTAATATTGCGCTTGCAAAAAAATGGCCCTTGTATCTCTCGACAAAAAATACCATCCTCAAGAAATATGATGGAAGATTCAAAGATATTTTTGAAGATATATTCCAGTCGGAATTTAAGACCAGATTTGATGAAGCAGGGATCGTATACGAGCATCGTCTGATTGATGACATGGTGGCGAGTGCCCTCAAATGGAATGGCAACTTTGTCTGGGCATGTAAAAATTATGACGGCGACGTTCAGAGCGATACAGTGGCCCAGGGTTTCGGATCTTTAGGACTTATGACCTCTGTACTGGTTACACCCGATGGTAAAACAATGGAGGCAGAAGCTGCGCATGGTACTGTCACCAGGCACTTCAGGGATCACCAGGCTGGAAAACCAACTTCTACAAATCCGATCGCGTCAATTTTCGCATGGACCCGTGGTCTTGCCTTCCGCGGTAAACTGGATGGCAACCAGGAGTTGATCGACTTTTGTAACGCACTTGAGGCAGTTTGTATTGAAACTGTTGAGAGCGGAAAGATGACAAAGGATCTGGCCGTATGTATTCATGGAAATAAGGTGAAACACGGAGAACACTTCCTCTACACAGAAGAGTTCCTCGAAGCGATCGACGAAAATCTTAAGAAGAAAGTCAATCTTTAAATATAATAATAACGGCTTGTGCTTTTAAGCGTTGCTTAAAGGCCGGCGCTAATTGCTTGACCCGGATCAGATCATGATCCGGGTTTTTCATTGCCTTATGGTAGTGAAAATACACCTCAGATCTCCTCTAAACACGGTTGGATAAGCTGACTCCCAAAGTAATTTTATTGGGCGATCGAATAGCATAGCTGTTTAAGTTTAGCTGATCGAAGCGAAGCGTGTAAAAATACTGCGGCTGGTAACCGCAATGGCTTGCCAGGCCAGCAGCAACCAACTGCAAACGGGCAAAGGATCGGTAGAGCCAGGAGGGATGAATACTGTATGCCCTGTGTGAAGTTTGCGCTTCATACTCAAGACGAGTAATTTGGAAATTTATTAAATCTGAAAACATGCAACATGTTGAACTGCAAAAAATGGGATTGATGGAGCTCGGATACGATGAGTGCGAGCAGGTGGATGGAGGTAGTATCTGGAAAATTATCTTCACAGAAGCTATCAGGCATGCTGATGAAATAATCAGTGGTTTTAAAAAAGGATACAATAACGAAAATCTTTAAATCTGTTTTTATGAACAAACATCATCGTGGATTAAGTGAAGGGCTCATGCCCCTGGAGGTTTCAGAAATGGAGGAAATCAATGGTGGTGCCACATTCTGGGAATGGGCGGGATGGGTCGCCGGGCAAACCGTAAGGTGTTTTGAGGAAGTTACGAGGACTGCAGCCGAGTACCAGGCTTCGTTACCTGCAAACCTGAAGAAGTAGTAATATATAGGCTGCTCCGGCAGCCTATACTTAAAATCCCTGTAATCACCAAGGTGTAATACACAGCTCAGCCTATTTATAACTGGCTACATTGAAGAAAGGTTGTTTTATGATAAGGGTTAGCCAACACTTCAGTTTTCTTATAAATAAGCTGGCAACATACCGGTTGATCATTATCCTCCTGTTTGCCCTGATCTTCCAGCTTGCTATCATGTTTATTATTTCGGTTTTCATTGTTCGGGATCATCCGGGTGGTTTTGAATACAGGTCGGTTGCGGAACATTTTGTCACAGTTGTGATTGTGGCCCCCGTTATTGAAACTTATATTTTTCAGCACGGAATTATTAACCTGACATTGCGTACAATCAGATCAGACAGGTTGATCGCGGTTTTATTATCCGCTACCGGATTCGCGCTGACGCACATTTACTCTCTACCTTATATAGTAGTCACATTTTTTATCGGCTTTCTCTATGCAACTCTATACCTGGTTTTCGTGGAAAAGAATGTGGAGGCCTTCTGGTGGGTTACATTAACACATTCCATGTATAATCTATGTGCATTTGTATTGAACAGCTTAAGTCCAAACCAGCATTGATCATGGTGCGAAAGTTACAAGGAGTTAATATCCGCTTCATGCACCTGGTAAAAAGATTATCCCTGCAAAGACCGGTGATGTTGTTTATATTTTTTCTTGCGGTGAATATAACGGGCCAGTTATCTATTTTATATTTTTTGCCTACGGACACTGAACATGCCGCAGCGGGAGATCCCGTTTGGAAACAACTATTGATTACGATCATAGCCGGGCCCATCATTGAGACGCTTATTTTTCAATTGTTTCTTATTCGTGTAATTCTTAAAAAATTAACTGTGATCGAGATACTTGCAGTCTTATTTTCCGCCATCCTGTTTGGATTATGGCACAGCACCAATATAACCTTTATGGCAGCGGGTTTTATATCAGGACTCACCTTAGGAACATTGTATTTTGTATTCAGGCGAAAGGAAATGTCGCCCTTTATTTACCTGTCATTATTCCACGGTGGCTTCAATCTTGTTGCCATGTTAGTAAACAATTTTATCCTGACCTCTTCTCCCTGAACAGGCAAAAATGGAAATGATACAATCCGGTCGGACAACAACCCAGCATCGAGGTAACAACTATAACAAACCTGCATGCCTTCATCTTCATTACCCCAGGTCGATTTAATAAATCATTTATCGTACAAAAATGCGAACGCTATATATTGGGCCATTATCATCATGGTAGCTCTTGTCATACTGCTGTTGCCAATTATAAGTGTAGACGTTTCAGTGAAGGCTCCCGGCATTATTCGTCCCGAATCTGAAAGAACATTTATTCGCTCAAGGATACCCGGGATCATCGAAAGGTTATACCGAACTGAAGGTCAGTTTGTCGAAAAAGACAGCGTGATCCTGACACTGAAAGACAACATTACGCAAACTAAGCTACAGAGTATTGAATACGAACTGGGGCAAAAAACCAAATTCATAGAAGACCTCGAATTGCTTACGGGTTTCGGAAAAACAGAAAGGATAAGCATGCTCAGCCTTTCCACACCCTTATACCAAACACAGTTGGGCCGTTACGTTTTTCAAATAAAGGACCAGGCAGCATCGATTAATAAAGTTAAAAAGGAATTGCGATCTGATAGTTTGTTGCTGGCCGACAAAGTAATTTCCAAAAACGAATACTTTAATAAAGATATTGAATCCCAAAAAATGCTGGCTGCATTTGAAGCATTCAGGGATGAACAAATCGGTATCTGGCAACAACAACTTTCACAATTCAAATCGGAAGTCTCTCAGCTCCGGGCGAGGAAAAAACAGGCACTCGGGGAAAAGGAATGTTTTGAGATCCGTGCCCCGGTTTCAGGCATCATCATGGGCCTCGCCTCAAAGTATGTGGGCGGCGATGTAGTGGCAGGCGAATCGTTGTGTGAATTGTCGCCCGAAACCAAACTAATAGCTGAATGCATGGTGCCCACAAAAGACGCCGGTTTTTTAAGACCTAACCAGCCCGTACATTTCCAGGTGGAGGCTTTTGATCATAATTATTTTGGCATCATCCGGGGCCAGGTGATAAGTATCGATAATGACTATACGATACTTGAAAACATCCCGGTGTTCAGGGTGCGATGCAAACTCAATCAACAATCAATGAAGCTTAAAAATGGTTATAGTGGCCATCTGAAGAAAGGTCTCAGGCTTCAGGCAAGGTTTATCATTGCCCGGAGAACCATAGCCCAGTTGCTATTTGACAAAGTTGAGGATTGGCTGAACCCTGTAGCTTTCTGAAGTGACAAATTTGACAAACCTGAGGTTGGCTGAACCCTGTAGCTTTCTGAAAGGGCAAATTGGCAAAGTTGAGGATCAGCTGAACCCGGTAGCTTTCTGAAATGGCAAACCTGCCAGATGACCTGGCCAATTAGAATCCACAATAGTGTTGCTGAATTGACGCCTTGACGTGTAATTGCCAGCAGGTCATTGTCGGTAGACTATTTCCTTTTATACAAGAATAATCATGAACAGGAAGATCCTGATAAAGCAACGCGACCTTACGGATTGCGGAGCAGCCTGCCTTTGTTCAGTTGCCGCTCATTACAAGTTGGAGTTACCTGTTAGCAGGGTAAGGCAACTGGCAGGTACCGATAAAAGGGGAACGAATGTTCTGGGTCTGATTGAAGCTGCAGAAAAAATAGGGCTACAGGCAACGGGTGCAAGAGGTAATGAAGACAGCCTTTTAAAGATTCCATTGCCTTCCATTATGCACCTGTTGATCAAGGACCAGCTTCAGCATTTTGTAGTCTTGTACAAAGTAAACAGACGCTATGTGTATTACATGGACCCTGCAGAAGGCAGGATAGTGAAACGCCCGAGGCTTCACTTCATGCAGGAATGGACCCGGGTGCTGGTGGTGTTGATGCCAGCTGAAACATTTACAACCGGTAAACACAGCGTTTCAAATCTAAGCCGGTTCTGGCAGTTGATCCGGCCGCATAAAATGATGATGCTTCAGGCCCTGGTTGGTGCGTTGGTTTTTACAGTGCTTGGCCTGGCATCATCAATTTATGTCCAGAAGATCATAGATCATGTATTGGTTGAAGGCAACCTGAGATTGTTAAACCTTTTGAGTGTGGTGATGATCGTTCTGCTATTGTTCCAGATTACGATTGGTACCCTGAAGTCTGTTTTTGCGCTACAAACGGGTCAGCATATAGACTCAAGGCTGATACTTGGTTATTACAAACATATTCTCGCTTTACCGCAGCGTTTCTTTGATACTATGCGGGTGGGCGAAATTATGAGCAGGATCAACGATGCGGTTAAGATCAGGACATTCGTTAACGAGGTGGCCCTTGATATTGTCGTAAATATCCTGATCATCTTTTTCTCACTGGGATTGATGTTTCTTTATTACTGGAAGCTTGCCCTGGTGATGTTGACGATCATTCCCTTTTATATCATCTTATTCATCATCAGTAAAAAACTCAGTAAGCAGCAACAACGAATGCTGATGGAAAACAGCGCTGAACTTGAATCTCAACTGGTGGAAAGCCTAAATTCCGCCGGAACGATAAAAATGTTCGGTTTGGAAAACTCAGCAAATAATAAAACACAAACAAGCTTCCTCAGGTTATTGAGAACAATTTATAGCGCCGGAACAAGTGCGCTGGCAATCGGTAATTTTTCCGAACTCATCACCAGGGTTTTCACGATAATAATTTTGTGGTCGGGCAGTTATTTTGTTTTACAAAACGAACTCTCACCGGGGGAATTATTATCATTTTATGCGCTGATCGGATATCTCACAACACCCGCTACCTCACTTATAGGAGCTAACAGAAAAATACAGGATGCGCTGATAGCGGCTGATCGCCTGTATGAGATCATTGATCTTGAAACTGAAACTAACTCCGATCCAAAAATTGAACTCACAAAGGAAAACAATGGAAATATCATTTTTGACAGGATCCGTTTCAGATATGGAACAAGAGGAATTGTATTTGATGGTTTAAGCCTGGTAATCCATGCTGGAGAAAGTACTGCGATTGTCGGTGAGAGCGGTAGCGGGAAATCTACCTTGATGGCCCTGCTTCAGAATCTTTATCCGTTACAAGACGGATCAATTACGATTGGCGGCATTGATCTGCGGCATGTTAGTAACGCCAGTCTCCGGAAACTGGTTGGAGTGGTACCACAGGATATAGATCTTTTCGCAGGAACGATAATTGAAAATATTGCGATCGGGGACGCTGAGCCCGACATGTACCACCTGGTTTTCATCTGCGAATTACTTGGCATGAAAGGGTTTATCGAATCACTTCCCCGCCAATACTACACGATGATCAATGAGCAAGGGGTGAACTTTTCAGGTGGGCAACGACAGAGGATTGCTTTAGCGAGGGCATTGTACCGCGATCCCGAGATACTGATTCTTGATGAAGCTACTTCAAGCCTTGATCCCCTTGCAGAAAAGCAGGTGAAGGAAGCATTGTCCTGGTTTTCATCAAAGGGAAAAACATTGATCATCATCGCTCACCGGCTTAGCACCATCAAACACTGCGGGCAGATCATGGTCCTGAAAAATGGAAGACTGGCTGAATGCGGTAAACACGAGGAACTTTTATCTGCAGACGGCATGTATGCAGCACTGTGGGATCATCATAGCAGCCGGCTTTGATGTCAGGCGCTGGGGGATCATCAAAGCAGCCGGCTTTGACGTAGGTGCAGTCTGCTTTGATGTCAGGCGCAGCCGGGATTCCCGCCGAATTTGCGCGAATGCGTATATTTGTGCGGTAATCTAAAACTAGCGACCATGGACGCCAAACAAGCTTATGATTTTTGGGCCTCTCTGTACGACTCCAACAAAAATAACACCAGGGACCTGGAGGCTATTGCTTTACGTAATATGCTTGATGATATCAGCTTTGAATCCTGCCTGGAAATAGGTTGTGGCACCGGGAAAAATACACAGTGGCTCGCGGACAGGTCCTATTCGCTCACCGGTGTCGATCTTTCAATAGAAATGCTCGCCAAAGCCAGGGAAAAAATAACCTCATCGAAAGTCACTTTCGTAAGTGCTGACATAACAAAAGACTGGACATTTGCATCAACACAGTATGATCTTATTAGTTTCAGCCTTGTCCTTGAACATATTGAGCTGCTTGAGCCTGTATTTCAAAAAGCTTCGAAAGTGCTTAAGCCAGGTGGGTATTTGTATCTCGGAGAACTTCATCCCTTTAAACAATATACAGGCACAAAGGCGAGGTTTGATACCGGCGCCGGCCTGCAAATCGTGGATTGCTTCAATCATCATATCAGTGATTTTACACGGGCAGCGGGCAAGGCCGGGCTTAAAATCCTGGATATGAATGAATATTTTGACACTCCGGATAGAAATGAAATTCCCCGTATTCTCGCTATTGTCTTTCAGAAGGCAAACTGATCCGGCTTTTCGGGTTGATGAAATGCAGCTGATCTCATCAACCCTGTCGGAGCGCACAATCAGATCGTTGATTGAAACATTCAATAGTTAAAACAATAAATAATTCTTTTGACGTTAATTCAACATCAACGTTCATAAACAGACAAGTATTACCGGTTATATGCTGAAGTTGAAAGTTTCTGTTGGTCTCTCTTTTATACTGATTGTTTACAGCTCAGCGCTACTATCCCAGGGCCGTTATGATTCCATAAAGACGAACCCATCGCTGGGTCTCAATGCATTTTATGGATTCTTTATTGCTAACCAGCCAAAATCTCTATACCTGAGGAATGATCATTCCAGGATGTTGGAATTAAGTATATCAAGACAAACAACAGGACGACGCCAATGGGAAAGGGAAAGTAATCTTCCGAGGCTCGGGATTGGTTTGATGTATGGCGATCTTGGGAGCAAGGAGTATCTTGGGAAACTCACGGCCCTCTATCCGTTTATCCACTTTCCATTGTTACGTGCAAAACGATCAGTTACCAGTTTCCGGCTTGGCGCCGGTCTTGGATGGGTCGAAAAACCATATGATAAGGAGACCAATTATAAAAACCTGATGATAAGCACTCATCTCAATGCTGCAATCAGCCTGAGGCTGCAAACAGAATGGGAGATCATGCGAAATATGTATTTAAATGCAGGCCTTGCCTTTACTCATCTTTCAAATGGCAGCGTGCGTTTACCTAACCTGGGTCTGAACATACCCGCCATAACAGCCGGCATACGATATGAAAAAGCATCCGGATCAGCTTTGAGCTCAGATGAACTCAGTGGAGCGGAAACACAATACGGTAGGAAAAATTTTAAACGCAGCACAAATCTTTATCTGCATGGAGCGTTTGCTTTCAAACAAACCTATCCACTGGAAAGCCAGGTCCAGCTCGTCCGGATATTGAATGTCGAATTAACACGGAGTCTTAGCCCGGTAAGCCGGTTGGCCGGCGGCTTAAACTTTAGTTATGATCCTTCATTGAGTAAAGAAATTTACGGAGCGCCCACCTATACATTCGACAAATCTGCGTTTCAATTGCAGGGCAGTATTTATGCGGGGTATGAGCATCTTGTAGGCAGGCTCTCTATACCCGTGCAACTCGGATTGTACTTTTACAACAACTATCCGATCAACCAGCTTTACCAGGTGATCGGACTGAGGTACCGGTTTTCGCAACGATGGATGACCTCCCTTCAATTAAAAGCACATTTTGGCAAAGCGGACTACATTCAATATGGAGTCGGCTATAAAATATTTTAGAAAAAAAGACTAAGATTTTTGAACACAACCCTAAGATAAGGCCTGAAAAAAATGCGGGAAGTACACCACGAATAAAAAAGAAATACACCAGGAATAAAAAGAAGTACACCCGGATCAAAAAGAAGTACACCAGGAAAAAAGAAGTATACCAGGAATAGAAAAATGAAAGCATTTAATTTCCATAAAAGACACGGTATTAGTATCAGTAAGCTATCTAATATCAGCGACTATCCTCTCCTGTTGATGATAGTAATTAGTACAGTGATCCTGCCTGGCTGCAAAAAGAACGGCTTGTTCCACGGCGCCGGGAACCTGAGCAAGGTAAAAGTGAATGTCGGTAGCTTTAATGAGATTGTACTGAATGATAAAGTCAACCTGATCCTTACCTATGATTCGGTTGAACAGGTCTCCCTGGAGGCTGGTGAAAATCTGATGGAAGAAATAAAGCTCGCTGTCCTGGATAATAAACTGATCATAAACGATAACAACAAGTTGAAGTGGTCACGTGATCTTGACTATGTAATCAATGTGTATGTTCGTTCGTCTCGTCTCAGTCGTCTCTCCTACTACGGTGCGGGGGATGTAAGATCAACGAACACGTGGAAAGCAGAGAAGTTTACTATTGATTCGTGGACCGGAATCGGAACGATCGATTTATCGCTTGAATCGGGAAATACAGAACTGATTGTCAGGATGGCAAACGCAAACATCAGGCTGAAGGGAAAGAGCCGGTACACCAGCATTTACTGCGCTGATTACGGTTCTGTTGACCTGGAACACTTTGAATCGGAAGAGATCGGTATGGATTACCGCAGTATTCGTAACTCAACTATCTATGTTACAAAAATGCTGACAGCGAAGATT
Source organism: Flavitalea antarctica (assembly GCF_054461535.1). Classification (NCBI taxonomy): domain Bacteria; kingdom Pseudomonadati; phylum Bacteroidota; class Chitinophagia; order Chitinophagales; family Chitinophagaceae; genus Flavitalea; species Flavitalea antarctica. The sequence goes on along the minus strand of NZ_JBTLQG010000034.1, from coordinate 16,619 downwards.
CTGTACAAAGGAGATGTCTTTTACCGGGGCACCCCGGTCATAAATTCTACCTTGAATAGCAGCGGCAAACTTATAGTGTTGCCATAAGATCAAGACTACCCTGATGATCGAATTAAAAAATAAGGTAAATCTTGGGACTGAATTAGTTTGTTTTATATTCGTGTTTTAGACAGGAACATAAATCAGATTGAATCATTCATGGCTATATCTCCAAACTACCTCGTAGTAAAAACCTCTACGATCCCTGGTTCAGGCAAAGGACTTTTTACAAAAAAATTTATACCGGCTGGCACACGAATCGCGGAATATACCGGGAAGGTCTCCGCGTGGAAAGATGCTAACCATGAAGATGGGGACAATGGTTATATCTACTATGTAAAACGTAGTCATGTCATCGATGCCAAGGCTGATAAAAAGTCCATTGCGCGTTATGCCAATGACGCCAGGGGTTTGACCCGGGTAAAAGGAATCACCAACAACTGTGAGTATGTTGAAGAAGGCACAAGGGTTTATATTCATGCAAAAAGAAATATCGAGGCCGGCAGTGAACTCCTGGTTCCGTATGGCCCTGAATACTGGCAGGTGATACGATATAACAGAAACCTCGCCACCAAAGAAGCAACAAGCAAGGAAAGAGAAGCCAAAAAGAAGACTGCGAGGGAAAAAGCAGCAAGAAAGAGATCTTCCACCAGGAAATCAAGCTCATCAAAAATACCGGGAGCAGAGTCAGCCAAATCATCAGCCCGGAAACCATCGGGCGAAAAACTTTCCGTCGCAAAAGGGTCAGGTGCAAAAGCTTCCGCCGCAAAAGGCTCAGGTGCAAAGGGCTCAGTGGCAACAAAGAGGGGTTCCAAAACTTCTGTATCTGGCAGAACCAGGAACATTGCGGGAGAAAAACGAACCCGGGTGAAATCTGTTGTCGAAAAGGTTTATAAGCGACGTGCCTGATCTTGCGTGCCAACCGGTGTGGTCTGATTCGTGAACTTTCTTATCACAGTTGAAAGCCTAAGGATCCAGTGGGTCCAGGGGATTTATTTCAAGGGCACTGATATCAGGAACAAACGAGATATTACCCGCGCCGGCCTTCGAAAGGTCTTTATACGGCAGGTAACCTAGCTCATCCATGAATCGTTTTTTCATCATAGGGATATACATAGTCTGAAAAAAATCACTGGCCACGAGCACCGGCTTTCCGGCAGGCATATTTAATGCATATATAAGCCTGGAGGCATTCCGGATATTGGTTGTGGTGTGCCGGGCATATGGTTCAGCTATAATTGCTTCAGGTGGTATCTTCAATTCTGCAATAAGGTATTTTCTCATTTCTATCGCTTCGCTGTAAGGTGTTCTATCAGGATGAACATGACCGCCTGAAACTATGATAAAAGGTGCCTTACCCTTCCGGAATAGTGAAGCCGCCAGCTCGCAGCGTTTAGCTCCCCCCGGATCCAGCGGCACATCTAATGTTTGCGGTCCCAGGCCCGGAACCAGTATTGCACTGTACTCGTATTTATCCCAAACTGTTGATCCGGCCTTTTTATACGCACCCTTGTTCAGATCCGGGAGGGGCTCATACCTGACAGCTTCATCTCTGCCATTAAGCTCAAGAATTTTCAAGGCAGTCAGCCAGGGCAGACCATAAAAGGCATTGCTGGCACCTCTTCTACCCTTTAGTTCACTTACCGCGCGTTTCACCGCGTTCAGGTATTCTGCATCGTTACTTGCAAAACGAGCGGCGTCAATCTTCGGATAGCGTGGTTTCTTACCCGCAAGGTATACGTCAAATATATAATTTACGGCAGCGATACCATCCTGCATTCCCTGCCTGTAAATCTTTTTATCATTCCCGGATCTTTTTGCAGATTCCTTTAGCGGTTTCATCTCATCACTGGTGATTGAAAATGCTTTTGCCATGCATTCGCCATCCTGGCAGTCACGAATAGCAGCATCATATCGTTCACTGATCGCTGCAACGATAGCATGATGTTGGGCAGGGTTAGTGAATGAAGCATCTGCACCTGAATTATTGTTCATCATCTCAAACGACGGAAGAAGTTTACCTGTCAACCACCGCTCCTTCTGGGTAAGGTCGACCTTCACAAATCTTGTTGATGGTGATCTTTTGGGTGAATGACAAGAAACAAACCCAAATACCAAAACATACCAGGCCCATGGCAAGATGAATTTCTTCACGTTCGGTGATTTTAGTTCATAAATATAAGGTTTCAGGCAATTCCCGGACCATGAGGGAACCCGAACCAGGAATATTTACGAACCGGCTAGATAGCTTTTTCTGTGAGATATTTCCAGTACCTTTTTGGCATATGTTGAATATGGAGCCTTGTATTTTTTCTGGCTTTGATATTTACGCTTGCAAAATATTGTTGCCATAGTTGCTGGTACATAGATTCTTTTTCATCGTAAACAGCATCCGGCCTGGCTGCCATATCATCAGAAAAATCAATTTTAACCTCAGTGACCTGGTTAAGATCATAATAAATGCCATACCTGCGATAGGAGTCATAAATTAACCACCGTTGATCTGCATACCGGTCTTTAAAGTGGGTTTGAATTATCGGAAGCACATTATAATCCGGCTGTACAATCGCATAAAACGTCTGATCACTGGTAAGCTGAAAACGTACAAACGCTTCCATGCGGTGTTTTTCGCGATAAACCTTTCGAGCCATCTGCTGGACCTTAAGTACTGCCGGATGACCAAAATCATTTTCAACGCTGACCCTGGTCTTAAGCACATACCTTACAAATTCCAGCATAACATTTTCAATCTGTTTTTCCTCCGATAAAAATGTATGATATAATCGTCGCAGCGTCTGGCGGGTCATTTTGCCCGAAAGTGTTTTCCACACCCGTGCTGATTTGGACTCATCGGTAACGACGCAATGCTTTTGACACATCAGCTCACCCTGGTATAAATGTGCAGGTTGAATACCTGCATCTAAAAACTTGTATTCATATACCTCGAATACAGCAGTTAACCATCCTTTAAAGCTCCCGTCGTAAACAAGACTTGTCATCAAAACAATTTCATTTGGGGTGAAAAATTGATTTGATATTTTGATTGTGCAGTGCTTAAAATCTTTTGCCTGATTTCATTTGCTGTATAATCTTTCCGATGCGGGTTTGATTTGCCCGAAATAAAATATTTTGCCCGGTTAAACGAAACACCAATCTTTTTTAGTTGAAATTCATCCAGAGAACTATTATGTTTTCTTGCCTGGTAGATTTTCATAGCAGAGCCGACACCAATCCCCGGCACACGCATAAGTAATTTGTAATCGGCTTTGTTGATATCAAGCGGAAACAGGTGCAAATTTCTCAGCGCCCATGCCAGCTTAGGATCAATTTCAGCATCTAATAAGGGGTCCTGCGCAGTCACAATTTCCTCCACCTTAAAGTCGTAAAATCTCATGAGCCAGTCGGCCTGGTAAAGCCGGTTTTCCCTCATCATGGGTACCGGGGTGCCGATTGCAGGAAGACGATTATCATTACTGATGGGAACATAACCGGAATAATAAACCCGCTTGAGCTGCATCTTCTGATAAAAGTATTTTGACATCATGAGGATCTGCCAATCCGTTTCCGGAGTGGCACCTATAACCATTTGGGTACTTTGTCCTGCAGGCGCAAACATCGGCGCCTTCTTTAGTGTTTTTTGATGTTCCTTATTTTCAATGATTGCTTCTTTGAGAAATTCCATTGGCCGGATCATATCGTTCCTGTCTTTGTCCGGTGCCATTAGTTTAAGACTTTCCACTGTGGGCATCTCAACATTTATACTCAACCGGTCAGCATACAAACCAGCTTCAGTCAACAGTTCCGGACTAGCCCCCGGAATTGTTTTAAGATGAATATAACCGTTGAACTTGTGTTCGGTCCTTAACTTCTTAGCGACTCTCACCAATCTCTCCATGGTATAATCTGCATTGGAGAAAATTCCTGAACTAAGGAATAATCCTTCAATATAATTGCGCCTGTAAAAATTTATGGTAAGATCAACTACCTCTTCAACTGTAAATGCCGCACGTTTAATATCATTACTTTTTCTGCTTACACAATAAGCGCAATCGTAGATGCAGAAATTTGTCAGTAAGATTTTAAGCAATGATACACAGCGGCCATCTTCAGTATAAGCATGGCAGATCCCCATGCCTTTCGCATCGCCGATTCCCTTGTTATGATTTGAGCGTTTACTCCCACTCGAGGAACATGAAACGTCATACTTTGCTGCATCTGCGAGAATATTTAATTTTTCCAGAGTCCTTTCCTGCATCCACCTAAATATTTAGTATAAAAATACTAAATAATTTAGTACAATTACTAAAAATAACGTCTTTTCCCCCGGTATTTTTCAGAATTAACAATTGAACGAGGGCGCTGATAATTAAGTTGGTTCGAATTACTGTTTCACTCTATGTCAATTACTGTTTCAGTTGATTTGAATTACTGTTTCAGATTCAACGGTAGTTAGCGTAAATTTAGAGAACCGGTGAAGAGTGGTTTGTTGGTTGAATGCCGATCGCTTTCAAATCGATCGCTTAATTGTTCCTTTAAATAACCTGAATATGGCCACTAAAGTAAAAGTCTTCGTTTCCGGCGATGACCAGAATACGATCCGGAAGAATTACAGGGTACTCGAAAATTATGATAGCTTCCTGCTCGCCGAGGTCACTCCTGCTCAACTGAAAGCACTTCAGTCTGACTACCTTGTCGAAGACGTGAGCAATCAGTACAACATAGACATAGGTTTAAAAGATATTGATACTTCCAGGCCACGGATTACTGAACGGGGTATTACTGAACCTCATCCTGCGTATGGGGCAGCCGATGAAAAAAACCTCGGGCCGGGAAAACATCATTTTCTCGTCCAGTTTATTGGCCCGATAAAAAAACAATGGCTTAACACACTAAAAAAATCAGGCGCTGAGCCCAGGGCGCCCTATTCAGATTTTACCTATGTGGTAAGGGCGACGGAAGAAACCATTGCGGGGATTGCTAACCTTCCATTCGTACTATGGACGGGTCATCTTCCCTATGAGGCCCGGATAGAAACCATATTGCAGGCAAAAACCAAAAATATGAACCCGCCTGGTATGAAGCCGCTGCCCAGGACCCGTTTGCTCGAAGGAGTATATACGGTAGAATTTTTTGGAGAAGATGATGCGGCAAAAGCTGTAAAGGAAGTTAAAAAACTTGGCTTTAAAATCCTGGCAAACGAAGCAAAATCCAAACTGCTTATCGTAGAATCGAAAGAAAGCAGCGCCGGGCAAAAGAGCCAGGTAAAAGACCTGTCTAAAATACACGGAGTACGCAAAATCAGGGAGCGCGCCATAAACCGACCAAGCAACGATGTAGCAGCAGGTATCATGGGAACCGCGCTGAGTATGGCAACAAACGGAGCAAAAAGCCTGGGCCTGAGTGGAAAAGGCGAAACGATCGCCATCTGTGATACAGGGCTTGATACGGGAGATCCGGTGAAGATAAATAAGGACTTTGCAAAACGGGTTGCCTTTATCAAAAGCTACCCGATAACTGCTGACTTCAGTGATTATATCACCAATCCCGGCGGTGATGATGGCGCCGCGGATCTTGATAGCGGTCACGGCACCCATGTTGCCGGCTCAGTGCTGGGCGATGGCACAAACTCAGCCGGGCTCACCGGCATTGTTGGTCCTGTGAGAGGGCTGGCTTACAAAGCAAAACTTGTGTTCCAGGCTGTGGAGCAGGAGTTGAAATGGAAGGATCCTTCTTATATCTCCGAATATGGCAGGTATATTCTTGCGGGAATTCCTGCCAATCTCGAAACGCTTTTCGCTTATGCGTATCAGAAAGGAGCAAGAATACATTCCAACTCGTGGGGAGGCGGGAACCCGGGTGAGTATGATGAGCAATCGCGCCAGCTTGATCTTTTTACCTGGAACAAAAAAGATTTTTGTGTGTTGGTTGCTGCAGGCAATGATGGAACAGATAGTGATGGTGACGGAAAGATCAATCTCATGAGTGTTACTTCCCCCGGCACCGCAAAAAATTGTATTACCGTTGGCGCGAGCGAGAATAAACGTATCAACTTCAACACGGAAAAATATGGTACCTGGTGGCCAGGTGATTACCCGGTTCCTCCTATCAGTAATGATCCGATGGCCGATAAGCCAACACAGGTTGCCGCGTTTAGCAGCCGGGGCCCTACCCGCGACAAAAGGATCAAGCCGGATGTTGTCGCCCCGGGTACATTCATCTTATCTACGCGGTCTTCGATGATCGCCGCTAACAATACGGCATGGGCACCGTTCCCGCCCAGCAAACAATACTTTCATATGGGAGGTACGAGCATGGCCACCCCTTTGGTTGCAGGTGCGGTTGCCCTTATCCGTGAGTACCTCCGGACTGTTCAGAAGATCGCAAGCCCCACAGCTGCTTTATTAAAGGCAGCTGTGATAGCAGGAGCTGTAAAGTTGCCCGGCATCAGCGCAGCGACAGCACCGGCAGATAATCACCAGGGTTATGGTTGTATTAACCTGGATAATATTATCGCCCCGGCGAGCCCGGCGAAAGCCTATTTTCTTGACTCCAAAAAATCATTAAATACCGGCGAATCATTTGCAATAAATGTGAAGATAATTTCAGCGAAAGTGCCCTTCAAAATTGTTCTGGCATATACCGATTATCCGGGCAGTGCCCTGGTGAATAATCTGAACCTGGTTGTTACTGCCCCTAACGGGAAAAAATCTACCGGGAATACAGGGTTAGATGGCAATGTCATGTTCGATGCCAACAACAATGTAGAGTCACTGTTGATCAATAAGCCGGCGACGGGTCAATGGAAAATCGAAGTAATAGCTGCCAATGTACCACAGGGCCCGCAGGATTTTGCATTGGTCTATATCGCTAATGCATAACATGGTCTATATATAGCTAATGCATAACGTGTGTCTGTCTATTTCAGGTAGGCGGAATACATCCATACTGACTTTTCCTGTTCCCTGATATAGTCACTCATCAGTGCGTTAGTGCCTTCGTCATTTGCTTCAGATGAAAGATGAAGTAATTCGCGCTCGTCATCCAGCAGTATACGGAAACCATCCAATACAGCCTGGACCGCCTTATTTCCATCGGAAACATCCGTGATCTCTTTGAGATTGGCATTGCTTAAATAGTCAGAAAAGGAATGCAGCGGCTTATAGCCAAGGGTGAGTATCCGTTCAGCAACCTCATCGATTTTGGTTAATGCATCTGTATATAACTCTTCAAATTTCAAATGCAATTCAAAAAATTTATCTCCTTTGATATTCCAGTGAAAGCCTCTTGCGTTGATATAAAATAATTGCAGGTCCGATAACAGGAGGTTAAGTTTCGCTGCCAGTTCTTTTGCTTTCGAATCCTCAATTCCGATTTGATTTATCATTATGTTGGTTTTAGTGAGTTTTTAAGACATGCGCCCTTGCACTGTTAAAAGTAAATCATTTCAAAAATTTCTGAACATATCTGCAACAGAAAGCACTGGTTTAGACACAAAGATGCAGAAGGAAAAGCAGATCTTTTCTTTTTTAAAATAGTTAAATTGCGTTCATGGAGGATTTTACCATTGATGTGGGCCGGGTTGAAGAGCTCCAGATGATTAACGATAAACAGGAGCTCGATATCATCTTTCAAAAAGCCAAAAGTACATTGGTGAACGGGGTCACTGTTCACCTTGCCCGGAAAAATAGCATGGGAAAACTCATTCCATTTGAGCATTTTACTACCCTGCCGGACCTTTCCGCTTATAAGAAAACGGTGTACAAATATATTCAAACAGAGTAATGCAAGTCCGGGTGGGACTAACTCTATCACGAAACAGAAAACTAATAAATGCTCACATCTATCCTGACAGCCAGTATTCTTGAAAAGGCCCGGTTACTCTGGGACTATCATCTTATGAATCATCAACCCCAAAAGTCCGATTGCATACTTGTGCTTGGTAGTCATGATCTACGTGTGGCTGAACGCGGCGCTGAATTGTACCTGCAGGGTTATGCCCCCCTGCTGATTTTTTCCGGGGGTCTCGGAAATTTTACAAAGGAAACCTGGACCAGCTCGGAAGCGGATCTGTTCGCGGAAAGGGCCATTGAAATGGGCGTACCGGAAAATGTAATTTTACGGGAGAATAAATCCACAAACACAGGTGAAAATATCCAATTCACACAAAAGCTTCTTCAGCAACAAGGTCTGAATCCTGAGACTTTCTTACTGGTCCAGAAACCCTACATGGAAAGAAGAAGTTATGCCACGTTTAAAAAAAACTGGCCCGAAAAACAATTACTGGTTACTTCTCCCCAGATCCCTTTTGAAGATTATCCAAACGAAGAAATTCCAATCGAGAAAGTGATCAATATAATGGTTGGTGATTTGCAAAGAATCAAGTTGTATCCTGCCAGGGGTTTTCAGATCTATCAGGAAATACCTGACGAAGTATGGGCAGCATGCGAGTCACTGATAAAGACCGGTTTCAACAAACACCTGATGAAAGATTAGCGTTGGTACAGATCAAGAAGTGATTAACCAGATAACACATAACAACTATGAAAGAGCTGAGAGAAATAGTGAAGGCACATAAACAAGCGGTAAAGGACAACAAGCGCACCGCCCTGGCGACAGTTGTTCACATCGACGGTTCTTCATACCGCCAGCCAGGGGCCCGTATGCTGATCACTGAGGATGGCATGCTGACAGGCGCGATCAGTGGGGGTTGTCTCGAGGGAGATGCCTTGCGGAAGGCCCTGCTGGTTATCGCGAATGCTAACCCGGTTGTAGTTACTTACGATACAAGTGATGAAGACGATATGAAGATAGGAATCGGTCTTGGCTGTAATGGCATCATCCAGATAATGATCGAACCGATAATAGAAAGTGACCCCTTCAACCCGATAAAGCTTATTGAACAAATATTTACCGCGAGAGAACCGGCGGTAATCGTAACGCTTTTTTCGCTGGAAGATCGTAAATCAAAATCTGCAGGGACAAGATATTTACTGCAGCATAGTGGCAACGAGCTATCTTCCGTGGCGGACAATTCAGAACTTGAATTATTACGCGACAGATCTCAAGAGGTACTTGCTAAAGGAGAATCTATTATCGTCCCTAAGTTTTTGGCAATGAAATTCGACTGCCTGTTTTTCCTTGCTTTGCCTGCTTTGTCGGTTGTAATAATTGGTGCAGGCAATGATGTTTTGCCGCTGGCTTCTATAACCAACACCATGGGTTGGGATACCACCATCGCAGATGGAAGAACCAACTACGCCACTGTTGCCCGTTTTCCCACTGCCACCAGGGTTCTTGTCACAAAACCATCAAAGGTTCTTGAGGAGATAGTAACCGATAACAGGACAGTTTTCCTGTTAATGACGCATAACTATAACTATGATCTTGATCTGTTGAAACGATTACTTGAAACTCCGACCAAATATATTGGCATATTGGGACCAAGAAAAAAAACGATCAAAATGCTGGAAGAGTTACAGGAAGAAGGAAACAAGCAACTGACCAGTGAGCAGCTTGACAAAATACATGGACCAACGGGTCTGGACACCGGGGCTGAAAATGCGGAAGAGATCGCGCTTTCGATTTGTGCTGAGATCAACGCGGTCATGAACGATAAATATGGTACAAAACTCCGGAACAAAACTGAGCCAATTCACGGTACCACTAATTCCCTTCGATAATGATGAACAGCATTCCTGATTTTGCAATTATCATACTGGCCGCCGGCCAATCGAGCCGCATGGGTGAGCCGAAGCAACTCCTGGTCTATGAAAACGCAACACTACTGGAACGCGCAGTGCAGACAGCTTCAGCCGTAGCAGGCGACAAGCTTTGTGTTGTGCTGGGAGCAAACGCTAATATAATAAAGGAACAGGTGCCAAATGTTGCGGGTATATCTGTGTTCAACGAGAATTGGAAAAGAGGCATGGGTACTTCAATTGCTGTAGGATTGCAGTCTATCCTTGACCTGTATCCGAACACGAAGGCAGTCATTATCATGGCAGCTGATCAACCGTTTGTAAACAGCGGGCACCTGCATGCGATGATAACGCACAAAGCCGAATCCCACAAGCCAATAGTAGCATCCGCGTATAAGGATGCAATAGGTATCCCTGCCCTTTTTGATGAAATGTTTTTCGAAGACCTCCTCAATCTCGAAACAGATAAAGGCGCAAAAGATATTATCATCACGCACGAACAGCAGGTTGCAAGCTTGCCCCTGCCGGGAGGTGAAATCGATATTGATACTCCTGAACAATTTGATTCGATCCGGAACAAGATTAACTGAAGCCGGGCATATATTTCCTATATTTATTAAAAGAATTCTCAAATGAAAAAAGTGTTCCCAGTATTAATCGCAATAACAATTATGGCAATTACGAATGCAGGAGAGGTGGCTGCACAAACAACACCATCGTCAACCACGGGCAAAGCATTACGACATGTAGTAATGTTTAAATTCAAGGAAACTTCATCTGCTGCAGATATTGCAAAGGTTGAGACCGCTTTCGCAGGCCTTTCCAAAACTATTCCTTTGATCAAGTCATTTGAGTGGGGTATGAATAACAGCCCCGAAAATCTGAACCAGGGGCTTACCCACTGTTTCCTCGCTACATTTGCGAGCGAAAAGGATCGTGACGCTTATCTCATTCATCCAAAACATGTTGAGTTCACCAAAATTGCCGGACCGCATATCGACAAAGTAACGGTGGTGGACTATTGGGTAAAATAAACGTTCATCCGGGAAAACTTAAAACATCCTCCGAATAGTAAAACAGCCATCCGTGCGAACGGATGGCTGTTTTTATTTATAACCATTGAACCAGGTCCCTCACATTTATGTATCGGACTTTATTGTTGAACCTGCTTCCTGGCATTCCTTTATTCAACCACTGTATTAAATTCTGTATCGACATCTGTACTTGACTTTGGACTGTCAAATGGATCCTCGGTAGCTTTTGAACCATTAGGATAATGTCTGAGCAAAATACGGATCTTGCCATTAGCTTTGGCTCCTGTGGTCCAGGTACTCATGATTCCCACCGGAACTCCGTTTGAATCATTACTAAAATTGTTGACCGTGATGTTAGAACCCGCAGCAGGCAGATAATAAAAACGGTGATCCGTTCCCTCTTCTTCTACTTCGGCAGTCACATCTTGTATGGGATTCGCGGTTTTGTTTAATAACTTCAGTTCGACATCATACACTTTATTTGGCAATAACCTGATCACATCAATCACTGGTGCAGCTGAACCGGCGCCGAACCCATCCGGGTCATCAAATTTATAAATGATATGATTCAGGGTCACCCGATCCATAATATGAAGTTCAAGGGTGGTCACCACTTCATTGTCATTTTCTTCCTCAGCAACTTCTTTGCTGCAAGCACTTAGGACTAACATGAATCCGACTGCTGTAAAAACATTCTTAAAATACTTTTTCATGCCTTGAGTTTTAAATTTTAAATCCTGAAACGAATATTAATTAATGTAGATCAGGATACTGAAATCAGAAAGTAAACTTCAGCCTGATCTGTACGTTTATTCCCGCTTCGTCAACATAATAACGGAAACTGTTCAGATAGTCGCGATATTTTGTGTTCAATAAATTGTGAACGCCGGCGCCAATCGTAAAAGGGTATTTACCAAACCGCATAGTAACAGCCCCATTAAGATTTACAAGGTTATATGCCGGCGGCGGTTCCTTATAATCCTGCCTGCCGTTTTTGTCATCAGGCACGCGGCTCTGCTTGAAAACATTTGCAAATTCAACGCCGATATAAGGTTCACTGATGTGTGTGTTGCCCTTGAATGTGTAGACCAGTTCGTTCGAAATTCTGTCAGCCGGCATCAATATCAGCCAGTCATCGATCCGTTTGTTGTATGCTCTCAATATTGAGGTTTTAGAATTGAGCGCGAACCTGCTTAAAAAGCGATAGCTGAGTGCCGCATCAAGTCCTCTTAACAAGGCATCTGTCTGTTCATACACAATCTTAGGGAAAGCTCCTGCAATCGTAAGAACCGGGTCATCCGGTTTTGGTTGCTGGTAAATAAAATCCCTGATATAGTTATTATATAATGAAAGCTCTGCAGTAAATGTCCGCGCAGGATTTGCATAATCAAACCCGATTGCTACATTATACGACTTCTCGGGAGAAAGGTTGATATCACCCACTTCATAGGTGGCGGTACCATGGTGAATACCGTCACTCAGCAGTTCATTCACATGAGGGGCACGGCTCGCATGAGAAAGATTAACATTGACATGCATATCTGGTCTTATGGTATATGCCGTGTTGAGTGATGCCCCCAGGGTTGAAAAATCAAAATCGTATGATGTCAATACACTGTTCCTTCGGCGCTGTGTAGAAAATGCCTTATAGTCATATCTTATGCCTGCCTGTATATCCCAGTTGTCTTTTTTCCATTTTTCAATCCAGTAACCACCATAGGTTGCTGAAGTGTAGTACGGAATAAAGTAACGCCCTGTATAAGAATTATCCTGCTGCATGAAAGAAACTCCCGCCGTTCCTTTAAGATTAAAAACAGAAGGGTGTTCCCAGGATAAATCTTCCGTTAGCGTAAGAATGTCGAGATTAAGCTGGGGCCTCACATTAGTACTGCTTCTCACAATGTCATACTCCTTTCTTTCATTGTATTGGGCAGCTACGGTAAGTTGAAACTTGTTTGCTCCTTTATACAGGTTGGATTTGAGTTTAAACAAACGATGGGTAACTTCCTGGTTTGGCCTTTCGATCGAGTAACCCTTTTCATTCAGGTATATATCATCGGGCTTTGGGGCCTCGATGGCTTCTATAAGATCTGTCAGGTTACCAATATGAGAGCCGGTGAATATCCCGACCCTGGTATGGAACTGGCTATAAAAAGCTTCGAGGTTATAGTGTTCTTTTTTCCAGCCGGCCGTTACTGAAAAGTTCTCTTCCTGGATAGCGGTATTGTTTAGCCGGTAATCAGGTGTCCGGACATTTGCGCCCCGTTTAAAAGTACCCTGCAGGCGGTAACTGAAAGCAGGCACTTTTTTCAGTTGCTGTTCATAAACACCAGAGACTACATACTCATTGTTGTTGGTGAAATAGACGGTGTTGATCTCCCCATGGTGGCCGGGAAGATACCGGCGGGATTTTGGATCGACAAGTATCACCCCGCCTATCGCATCAGATCCGTATTTCAATTCATCGACACCCTTGATCACAATGAGTTTGTCTGCGATAAACGGATCTATCTCCGGCGCATGTTCATTACCCCACTGCTGCCCTTCCTGTCTCACCCCATTGTTTATTGTCAGAATCCGGTTACTGTGTAACCCATGGATTATTGGTTTCGCAATTGTTGAGCCTGTCTGAAGCATGGTGACCCCGTTGAGTTTCGCCAGTGCCTCGGCCAGGGACAATCCACTCGCCTGGTCAAGACGCGCGCCGGAAAGTTCCTGTTTGAATCCTGTATTAGCCAGCTGTTTTGTACCGGAAACAATTACTTCCTGCAGGTTATTCTTAAGATGCGGCAACAAAAGGTCCACATGGGTATTTTTTGCGACTGTTACTTTTTGTGTGACAGGTTCGCAACCGACATGCGTAACATAAAGTTCATACGTACCCGGACATAATTTCGTAAAAGCGAAATCACCGTTTTCGTCAGTCGTGACTTCAAGGTTAAGGGGCATGATGTTCACCGTAGCCCCGCCAAGTTGATCTTTTGTATCAGAATCTTCGACATGGCCCTTCAGGGTAATATTACAATCCTGTGCACTGATACGTGACCAGCTGCCGCAAAGCAGAAAAACTATTAGTAAGTAACGCACACGTGTAAAATGTAAAATTAGAAACAGGTTTCCGCGTCATGCAGAGACCAAATCAGGGAAGTGACTTCATCAGACGATTGCAGGGGGACCACGAAGAAAACTAAGATCCATTTCATCAGAATCCCGGAGACAAACATATGTCCCGTGATCCGGGGCGATGAGTAGCGGACAGTGTGCAGTAAAAAGCTGGGGATTGTTATTATAAGTCTGTTGTAAAAAAAGATTGTCAGCACTACAACTAAATGTTTCGGCTGAGACTTGTGCCTCACCCTGGTTACTTGTCCATTTGACGTGCTTGTGATTGGTAACAAAATTATGAAGTACCTGCCGTGGCAGGAGGCTCAGCCCGAACACTACCAAAACCAGGATCGCTCTTAACTTATATGTGTATCCCTTAACCGGCATCTTTTGTTACAATGTTGCAAATATACAGCTTCTGTTGAATAAAATAAAAACCACCCTAAAGGATTTACATTTGCAGATACAACATTGATAATGGCTATAACTGTTTTATTTTTTGGACAACTGGCGGAAATTGCGGGAGGCGGCGAGTTGACTGTAGGGGAAACGGGTGGCCTGAACGGACAATTTCCCGGACCCGGAGATACCAGCACAAAAGAGCTGAAAGCGATGCTGTTGGAGCGCTTTCCGAGACTTGCTGACATTGTGTTCAATATCGCGGTGGACACTGTAATTATCGACGGCGATGTTGCTTTGAAGCCGGGGAGTTCGGTCGCTTTTTTGCCCCCGTTTTCGGGTGGTTAAACCGGCATTAAGCGGGTGGCTGACAGCAGGTGCCTCATTTTTAAAAATTGTATCAAAAGGAAGAGATGGCCGAAAAACTAAAAAACATTTTTGTTAAAGGGAAGATCACCGGGGATTTTATTGCTTCCTCTATTACAAAACATCAGTCCAAAACTGATATCGGGGCACATAGTATTTTCCTCGGCCAGGTGAGGGCCGATGAAATCGGGGGAAACAGGGTGAGAGCAATTGAATACAGTACCTATGAGGACATGGCCCTGGCGAAGATGCAGGAGATCCGCGAGCAGGTATTTGGCAAGTATTCGTTAACATGTATGCATGTTTATCACAGCCTCGGTACTGTTGAAGCCGGTGAAATTTGCCTGTTTGTGTTTACTTCGTCAAAACACCGGAAATCAGCCATCGATGCATGTTCGGAAACGGTTGAATTGATCAAGGCCGAACTACCTGTCTGGGGTAAGGAACTTTTTGAAGATGAAACGCATCAGTGGAAAATAAATAACTAAGAATGGTTGATATCACGCAAAAGGTTTCGAGTCTTCGTAAGGCAGTAGCATTGGCAGTTGTGAAGGTATCCTCCCAGGCTACCATCGATCGCATAATAGGAAAAACAATTCCAAAAGGTGATCTCTTTGAATTTTCCAGGGCTGCAGGATTACTTGCTGTAAAAAAAACCAGCGATGTGATTCCTGATTGTCATCCCTTGCCAGTTGAGTTTACCGCCATCAGGCACAACATAAAAGGCCTTGAAATTGAAGTTGAGGTAGAAGTTCATACTATTTATAAAACAGGTGTTGAAGTAGAAGCTATGCACGGGGCCGCCATCACGGCGTTGACCATGTATGATATGCTTAAACCCATTGACAAGTCAGTGGAGATAGGTACAATAAAACTTGCCTCCAAACATGGTGGGAAAACTACATTCAAGGGAGATATGGCCCCCGATCTGCGATGCGCCGTAATCGTATGTTCAGATAGTGTGTCAGCAGGCAAAAGTGAAGACCTTAGTGGCCATAAAATAGTCGACAAGCTTAAAACATTTGAAGTCGATGTTTCCAGGTACGAGGTAATCAGCGATGATTTTGACGGTATCCAGGCAATGGCAAGAAAGCTGGTGGAGGAACATTATAATCTCGTTATTTTCACAGGTGGAACAGGTTTATCCCCACGTGATAACACACCTGATGCAATTCTTCCTTTACTGACTGTGTCGATTCCCGGGATCATGGAAACTGCCCGGAATTATGGACAGCAACGAACACCTTATTCCATGCTAAGCCGCGGGGTTGCCGGCTTTATCAATAATACGCTTGTGATAACCTTGCCTGGCTCACCCAAGGGTGTTGAAGAAACAATGAACGCATTGTTCCCATATATTTTTCATATTTTCCGGGTCGCAGATGGCTTGCGCCATTAGCGGATCCTGGTCCGGTATTCTTACATCACTGGCCGGACCTGATAAATTCATACTTATGATACGTTTGCTTTTGTTCTCCTTGCTCAGCTTTATAGTGATTCATGTTCAAGCCCAGCGTAAACCCGGCCTCCCCCGCCAGTTTATAGAATACCAGTTCAGGACCGGCACCGATCAGTACATGCTATTAAGAACCAAAACGCCGGACAACCTGTTTCCAAGAAGTTATGCTCCGGATCTTGACCGGGCAGTCACCAGTAAGAGTGACTGGTGGTGCAGTGGATTTTAT
Source organism: Flavitalea antarctica (assembly GCF_054461535.1). Taxonomy (NCBI): domain Bacteria; kingdom Pseudomonadati; phylum Bacteroidota; class Chitinophagia; order Chitinophagales; family Chitinophagaceae; genus Flavitalea; species Flavitalea antarctica. Next base: position 293 of record NZ_JBTLQG010000034.1, on the reverse strand, counting down.
CCGGGCTCATTACTGTTGATGTTTGAATTTACCCGTCATGATTCACTCAAACAGGAAGCATTAAGAAAGCTGAAAATCCTGGAAAAAGAAAAGGATAATAAAGGAACCCATGATCTCGGCTTTATGATGTATTGCAGTTTCGGCAATGGCTTGAGAATATTAAAGGATTCATCTTACATACCTGTCCTTATCACTTCTGCAAAATCCCTGATGACAAGGTATAACGCTAAGACACAAACGATAAAGTCATGGGATCACGGCAAGTGGGCGTACCCGGTGATCATTGATAACAT
>NZ_JBTLQG010000033.1:0-69615 GCF_054461535.1 Flavitalea antarctica | reverse complement strand
AGAGAAAGTGCTCATGAGAGAACCAGGCGTACAAAAGTCAGTGGTGGATTACAAGAAAAAAACGACCAAAGTTACTTTTGTCTCCGAAAGAACCAATATCGAAAACATTAAAACTACCATCGCTAATGCGGGTTATGATGCGGACGACATCACCGCTAACGAGGAGTCATATAAGAAATTACCGACTTGCTGCAAGAAGCCTGAAGATGGCGGAGGAATGAAAAACGAGTGATAATTGAAATTTGAATTACAAGAAACTAATTATAAAAAGCCCGGCACGTCCGGGCTTTTTATATTTGATATAGCTTAGTTGATTTCAGACCTGGAAGAGTAGCAATTCCAGAACCATTTCAAAACAAATCACTGGATCAGTTCTAAAATTTGATCCGCTGTCTTCCTTCGTATTTGATCGGGTAGTTGAGAAAAATTCCACCTTTTCCAAAACTCGCATTTCCTTCCATTCTGATCACTACAGAACTGTCAGTCACGATTCTCAGAATATTTGTCAGTGCCCCTCCGGTTTCAACCCGCATGGTTACGGGCAGTGAAAAAGTGTCCCTCGCCGGAATCCGGACCAGGCTGTCCAGTACAGATTTTCCCAGATAAGTGTTATTGATGTATACGTCAACATTTGCCTCCCTGAGCTGAAGCTTCGATTTATTCGGATTATAAAAATCTATATCCATTCCTACAGTCGACTCCTTGAATCCCCATTTCAAAACCTTCAGATTTTTAAAATCAACGTACTCCAGATCCTTTGGTTTTGCGCACGAGAAAAGTGAAACGACGATGAGGGCGTACAGGATCCCAGTCTTCATATTGAAACGATTTAGGGCGCAAAGTAGGAGATTAATTTTTCAGGCCAAAAATGGCGTTGTAGTTTTACAAATTCCTTGGCTAAAATTTTTAGAAATTGCCTTTGCCAACCGCGATTTTTTTGGGAAAAATGGCAACTAAATAATTTAGTTAGTCAAAAATACTCTAACATACTGTTTAACAACAATATGAGAGGTTTGTTTAATAATAAATTTATTCATCCGGGTGCGTAACTTTTACCTTTAGACACCTCTTTTGGACAAAAGTTAAACAGTATATTAAAAAATTGTAACTTGAATCACTTATTAATTGATTTACAATATTTTCCGTCTGTTGATTATATTTTAACTCTAATGAAAAGTCAACATATTAGTTTTGAGCAATATGACTGGCATAGAAAAATGAGTTTTAGGAACAGATGTATGATTGCCGGAGCAAACGGCATTATAAAACTGACCGTTCCATTGATCGGCGGACGGGATCAACGAACGATCGCAAAGGAGGTTGAGATTGATAATTCTTCAAACTGGCAGAGACAACACCTGAGGTCAATCATTTCAGGTTACAAGAGGTCACCGTTTTTTGATCACTTCGAAGATGGGTTACGCGAGATTTTTGATCAAAAAGTAACTTACCTGGTGGACTGGAACCTGCTTTGTCTTGCGTGGTTAGAGAAGACGGTGGGCCTCGCATGGAGTTTTTCGACCACCAGGGAATATGTAGCGACTATGGAAAATCCGGAAATATTGGATTTACGGGATCACTTTTTTCCCAGAACCCTGGGGGTAGTTGGAAAGGCAAACCTGTCATACCGTCAGGTCTTTGAAGAGAAAAATGGCTTTATCCCACACTTATCTATACTGGATTTTCTGTTCTGTGCCGGACCTGTTGCGGTAAAAGAAGCCGCCGATCGAGTGAGCCATATAGATCGGAGTTGATTTAAATCAATGAATAAAAAGGTTTTATTTCTCATGCAGCATCTTTAAAAAAGGCGTTGTCTTCTATTAACAAGACAAGTAACCCGGGAGTATAGTTTCATGTTTCGGAGTTTGCAATGTCACCTCAACGAGCCATAATCAATTAAGGGGAGTTTGAACGTAGCGGAGAAGGAGAATAGAAGATTACATTTTGCCGATCACCTTTTTAAATAGTTCTGAAGTTCAAAGTTCATTTGCTTTATGTGTCTGGATTTGCAACCAACAAACCAGAAGCTGCGACCAAAACCACTTTTGGTCACAGAATGTACCAAAACCAACTGCCAAAAAAACCCTCCAAATGGAGGGTTTTTATTTTGTGAGACTTTGTTAGATATTGACTATTTTCTTTGCTTTTGGCTTAATCTTAGGGACTGGATGGGTCTGTTTCAGGCGTTCCTGAACCATGTCAAGTTCAGCGGCCTTTGCGCGTTCAGCCTTTTGAAGCCGGGCCTTTTCAAACTGCATATATCTCTCAGCAAGCTGGGTCCGGTATTTTTCTACCTCTGTTGCGGACTCCCTGGAGGTTTTTTGAAGATCCTCATGAAGCGTTTTCCAATCCACTTCTGTCACTGCTTTCTTCAACTCAAGCTGCAAGCGTTCTATATTTAGTTTTTCACCTGCTTTTTCCAGGTTTTTTTCTATCTGGCTCCAGTTTAAATCATCAATTGCATCAAGTGTTTTCGCTACCTGCACCTGGGCGCGAAGGTCAGGGCTCAGACCTTTGCTGAGAAGAGCAGTGTCCTGCATAACCCTGTAAGTAAAGCTGCTACCGGGTACATAAGGAAAGGGCTTCTCTGGGATTCCGGTCTCCGTGGGAACTTCGGGGTTGCCATTATCGTTGATGCTGATGGTGTATTCCCGGGGTAGTTCGGCACTAATAAACTCAGAATATGGAGTCTTCGCGGCAGCGCTTACGAGTTCTTCTACCTTTTCAATTACAATGACCTTGGCGAGATCCTGCTCGATATTGAAATCTTCCATTGGCTCCTCCGTATCCTCAATCAGGTAGTTCTTTTTTTCTGCACCCTTGTCTGGGGCAGGGGCCTCAATGTCAGCATTATTAAAGCTGAATTGCTGTGGCTGTTCCGGCAGGTATGCCTTCGGCGGGGCTAATTCACTCACTGCAAGTAAAGCCGGTTCCATCTTTGAAATCACTTTCACGGGTCCGTTCCAGCCAAGATAACCCAGAAAGAATGCTGGTAACAGGAATGCCACGAGTCTCTGGCTAACCGGCGTTCTCATGGTTTCCCCGGTGATCAATCGCCTGACCCTTGCCAGTAAAAACATTTTATTACTTCCGGTTGCGGCCATCACGAAGTTGTGACGGACATTACTTACCGGCCTTTGTCTTTCAAGTATGAGAAGAGCTTCTGCATAAAGTGCAGCATCATAACGGAACTGCATTACAATATCATCGCACCGATGTTCTCTCTCCTTTTGAATCACATCTTTAAAGAAACGCGCGAACGGGTTGAAAAACAAGATGATATCAGCAACTGCAATAAGCAGGTTCATCAGGAAATCATTCCTTTGAATATGATATAATTCGTGGAGAATGATAGATTCCGTTTGTTTCAGCGAAAGATTGTTGACAATAGAAACCGGTAGCAGAATAAGGGGTTTCCAGAAACCGACGGTGAGGGGTGTCTCAACTAATTCAGAGATCCAGACCCTGATCTCTTTCTTTAGACCCATCTGGGCCGCAAGGTGCTGGAGGAAAACCCGGATTTCCGGATTTGCCTTTCTAAGCCCTCTTGTCGAAAGAATTTTAGTGTAGGCTAGTTGCCTGTAAAAGCGAATGGCCAGAATAACGGTCATTAACAGATAGGCCACCGAGAGCCAGGGTAAGATCAGTTCAATTTTAGCGGGTACCTGTCCGAGTATCCGGGACAGACCAGCCGCAATTGCCGGCCGGCTTGAAAAACTATTGAAAATAAGCGAAAAAATAAAGCATAGAGACCCGGCAGAGAGGGAAAACAAGGCGAGGTTATGCCTGATATCGGCATTGAAATTTTTCCCCCGCCGGGTAATTGCCAGGTACAATAACCAAACAACACCCATCTGCCATAAACTGTCGATCAGTGACCATCCCAACGCCTTGAGAAAGGCGGATTGGAGAATTGGACCCATGCTACTGATTTTTTAAGTTGTCGATAAGTTTTTGAATTTCGTCCAATTCGACAGCTGAAGCTTTATGATTACCAAGAGCCTGCATCACAAGCTCGGTTGGTGACCCACCAAAAAGAGTATCGATCATCTTACCCACCATTTGCTTTTGCGTCTTTTCACGACTTACATTAGCCTGGTAAATATGGGTCTTAATAGAATCATCCCTTTTTACCAGTCCTTTTTCGTGCATGATCTGCATCAGTTTCAGGGTTGTTGTATAACCGACTTCCTTGTGTTTGGCAAGTTCTTCGTGAACATCCCTTACGCTGGCAGTGGTTCTTCCCCAAAGTACACGCAAAATCTCTAACTCACTTTCTGTTGGCTTGATATACTTGGTTGCTGACATGATAAGAATTCGTTTTTTTAAAAATACGAAATCTATCGTAATGAATTGTTAATACAAGATAAGAAACCAGAAATTTTAATCGCAGTCAATTTTGTGAGTGGAAAATTAGATGGGAGAGTGGTAGTTCTTTAAAAAAGAAACGGTTGCTTTAAAAAAGCAACCGTTTTTATGGAATTCTTCAATCGGAAAAAATCAGCATTGAGGCCACACCCAGGGCCGTTTTCCTTTCTACCGGGTGAAAGGAGCAGTTTTCGCAGGATCAGTAATGGGCGAACTTATCACTGAAGTTTTTGAAATCTTTTCCTTTTCTATCAGCAACTTTGCAGCCTGCGTTTCCCTGTCCGCAAACATCACCGCCAGGGTAGGAGCGATTACCAGGGACACGATCGACATAAGTTTAATCAGAATATTCATGCTAGGTCCGGAAGTGTCTTTAAAAGGGTCACCCACAGTGTCCCCTGTTACGGCAGCTTTGTGTGGTTCGCTTCCTTTTTTATAAGTCTGACCGTTGATCAGCACTCCTTTCTCGAATGACTTTTTTGCGTTATCCCAGGCGCCTCCGGCGTTGTTCTGGAACATACCCATCAGGACCCCGCTTACAGTAGCTCCTGCAAGGAAGCCACCCAAGGCTTCGGGGCCGAGGAGAAAACCTATAATTAAAGGAGACAGAATAGCAATGGCACCGGGCAACATCATTTTTTTCAAAGAGGCCTCAGTAGAAATAGCCACACATTTATCATACTCTGGTTTGCCGGTTCCTTCCATGATACCAGGAATTGTTCTGAACTGGCGTCTCACTTCCTCCACCATAGCCATGGCCGCTTCACCAACGGCGCGGATGGCAAGTGATGAAAATATGAAGGGGATCATGCTACCTACAAAAAGGCTGGCAAGGACCTTGGCCTTGTATATATCTATACCACTCATCGCATAACCATTATGATTAATTACACCAACGTAAGCTGCGAAAAGTGCGAGTGCTGTAAGCGCGGCGGACGCAATAGCGAAGCCTTTACCTGTTGCTGCGGTGGTATTACCGACCGCATCCAGTACATCTGTTTTTTCACGAACTTCTTTCGGCAGTTCACTCATTTCGGCAATACCTCCGGCGTTGTCCGCAATTGGGCCGAAAGCATCGATAGCAAGTTGCATGGCAGTAGTGGCCATCATTCCGGCGGCGGCAATCGCAACACCATACAGACCGGCACATTCGTAAGAACCCCAGATACCGGCGGCAAGCACCAGGATTGGGAGAAAAGTACTTTCCATTCCGACGGCAAGGCCACCAATTACATTTGTGGCATGCCCGGTAGAAGATTGTTTAATAATACTCATTACAGGCTTTTTGCCCATCGCGGTATAATACTCCGTGATCATGCTCATGAGTGTTCCCACCACAAGACCAACAGCGATCGCACCCATTACACCCCATTTGGTAAACTCCAGGTTGCGGAGTGTCATGGTTTCAGGGAGAAGATAATAAACCAGTCCCGCACACGCTGCAGCTGTCAGGATGATACTGCCCCAGTTGCCCATATTCAGAGCTTTCTGCACTGTTGTGGTGCTGATGCCCGCTGAATCGCTGATCCTTACAAACCAGGTACCGACTATAGAGAAAAGAATACCAACGCCTGCAATCAGCATAGGCAGGAGGATTGGCGACATTCCATTGAAATTATCAACGGCCCGGGTTTCCTGGCCGAGTACCATAGTCGCGAGAACTGTGGCAACGTAGGAACCAAAAAGATCCGCACCCATACCAGCTACGTCCCCAACGTTATCTCCCACGTTATCAGCGATGGTTGCGGGGTTACGCGGGTCATCTTCAGGGATCCCGGCTTCCACCTTTCCTACCAGGTCAGCGCCCACATCCGCTGCTTTTGTATAAATGCCCCCACCTACACGTGCAAATAATGCGATTGATTCAGCTCCTAATGAAAAACCGGTGAGAATTTCAATCGTCCTCACCATTTCCTCAGAGTCAACCGCTGCATCTGGCGCAAAAATGGCCTTCAATATGATGAACAGTCCGCCCAGGCCGAGCACAGCCAGGCCTGCAACACCGAGTCCCATTACGGAACCACCGGTAAAAGAGACATTAAGCGCTTTTGAAAGGCTTGTCCGGGCAGCATGGGCGGTCCGCACATTAGCTTTTGTTGCTATCCGCATACCTATATATCCTGCAAGTGCACTAAAAAATGCACCTATAATAAATGCAACGGCGATGGACCAATGGGAGTTATCATTTCTGCTTCCCATAAAAGCCAGCAGTACTGCAGCGATCACTACGAAATAAGTCAGTATTTTCCACTCTGCCTTCAGAAAGGCCATGGCACCTTCAGCAATATATCTGCTGATCTCTTTCATCCGGTCCGTCCCGGCATCCTGCTTAGAAACCCACGCAAATTTTACAAAGGTGTACAAGAGGCCTACTATGCCCATTGCCGGAACCAGGTAAATCAATTTGTCCATAAGTAATGTTAAAATTTTTAAGGTGGTCAAAAATAGGGTAAAAGGCTCAATATTAAAGTAAAAGAAATTGGAAAGGAGTTCTCCGGATAACGCCGCAATGGACAAAAAAAGCCGGGCTACTGCCCGGCTCTGTCAATTCATTGCAAAAAGTTGTGTTATTGCTTTTGCGTGGTATCCTTTGGTTTCTTTTTAAGGAGGTCCTTCAACAAACCCTTGCCCGTTTCTTCGAGCTGCTTTTTCGGATCGACGGGTTTGCCGGTACTGTCCTTTTTGCCGGCTATCTGCTCTTTGATTTTATCTTCTGCGGCTTTGATAACCTGTTTTTTGGCAGATTCAAGAGAATCTTTCGCTTGTGCCTTGGCTACATTTATTGCGCTGTCTGCAGCTGCTTTTTTTGCTTCGATGAAGACATCAGCCTGCGCTTTGATGTCCTCAGCCAGTGAAGCAGAGGCTTGTTTGAGATCAGTTTTTATCTGTGGATTTGTTATGGTTCCACCCATTTTCACTTTCAGACTGACCTCGTCACTCAGTTTTACTGGCACCCCTTTATTGTTAGCCTGTGTCACCAACCCGTTAATCAGTTCGTTGCCTTGCGCTCCTATCAATGATCTAGGTACTTTCATATTTATGATATAGTCGAGCGACTGGTCAAAGCCATGCATCCCGCCGATCTCCATATCAATGTCTTTTACCTTGACTGTGAACGGTTTTACAAAGACCTTTCCGTTTGCAAATTCTATATAGTTTTTGATGTCCTTCAATGTTACCGACTGGAGATCTTTGATGTTGAGTGTTGTTGCCAGCTTTTCGAGGGGGCCGAATTTACTGAGGAAGCCCTCCAGCAGGAACAGTGTCCCTTCACCGGTGAGGCTGTTTAAGTCGGGTGTCATATCCTGTCCGAGCCTTCCTTTCATGGTAAGTTTGGAAGTGAGTTTACCTGAGATGAATTTAGCAATCGGCATGAGCGCCTGGACTGTGTTAAAAGCGGTAAACGTTTTTTGAACGTCAAGATTCTCGACATCGTAACTGAGGGATATGTCCGGATTTTTTTTACTCCTGGCAGTTGAGTAGGATCCATTGAGACCGATACTACCTTCGAGGGCCTTCATGCTGACATCTCTTAAAACTACCGTTTCATTGGCAAGTGACAGGGAACCGGTTACGTCAGCATAGTTAACCTTATCATAGGTCAGCTGGTCGGCTTTCGCATTCACCAGGAAGCTGATATTTTTCGGCACGGCAAAAGGATCAGATGGAGTTGCGCCGGCACTGGCAGAAGTAGCTGTATCAGTGCTCATCCATTTGTTGAGATCGATTTTATCCGCTCTCACATTCAACTTTCCTGCAAGTGCCTCATCTTTTAAGGCGTACCCGATGAGGTTATCAAAACTGCCATCCGCCGTAAAATTTGTTTCCATAAAGTTTCCTGCAACTGTGTTTAACGTGACGTTCCCGGGATTGAATGTCATAGTTGCATTACTGAGTTTAACGCCATCAGGATAATCTTTTGATTTGTAGTTGATCTGGCCCAGGTTAACCGTGCCCGACGTCTGGATGGCATCATACTGGCTTTTATCGATCTGGGATTTTTTGCCTTTAAAAGCAAGATTGGCGGCAAGCTGACCCGCAAGGGAAGTTCCCGGTTCGAAGGTATAAAACTGGGCAACGTTGCCGAGGTTAAATGAGCCTTTCGCGGTCCCCTCAAACTGGGGATCGCTCGCCGGTGTGGTGAGCGTCAGTGTAAGATCCACCGGATCCTTGCCAACTTCGATATGCGCCGCCGGAATGTTAATAACCGTGTGATCTGCTATTCCATCTGGATTATCAAAGTTTATTCTTGCACTGGTATTTTGAACAGGCTGTGGAAAAGCAGAAGACGCGTAATACAGGTTGGCAATTTCTATAAAACCTTTTGCAGAGAAAGGCCCCGGTTGTTGTTTCTGCACGGTAGCGATGTTACCTTTCGCCTGTATGTCAGCATTAAGGAGACCGGCGAGTTTGGTACCGGCTTCGAGTTTTACAAACTGGGTGATCTTTGACAGATCAAGTCTGCCTTTAGCCACTGCATCGATATACATGTCAGTCAAAGGTTTCTTAAACAAGACCTTGAAATCGAAAGGCTCATTATCCATTTCGAGATGTCCCTGTTGGATATCAACAACCGTATTGTCGGTGATACCATCCGGATTATTAACCTTCATGATAATGTTGATATTTTTCACCGGCTTCGGAAGATCAGGATATTGAAAGAAACCATTTTTTACTTCCAGGTTCACCGCATAAGCAGGGATGGCAGTCGGACTGTATACTCCACGTACAAAACCATTAAACAACGCTGAGCCACTGGTTTTGATCTTATCAAAATCATTTTTATATACAGCAGGGATCAGTGAAAGAATGGTTTTAAATTCTGTGGAAGGAGCGTTAAACTTTACATCCATATTGTAAACGCTGTCATTGACCAGCTGGAAAAATCCACCCGCCGCAAGTTTCATGTCATTGACCTGTATCTTTTCGGTGTTAAAAGTATATTTGTTGGTTTTGTTATCAACCTCAATAGCGGCATCTATACTTGTTTTCGATCTGTACAGGTAGGGCACTCCGCCGTAACTGAAAGAAACCTCGTCAGCCTTTGTATCGGTAACCAGTGTAAACAGATCCGCATTGAAGTCGCCGCTGCCTTCATGATTGAGATTGACCAACTCCGCATTCATACCTGAAGAAAGATCATTATAATAAACATAGCCATTTTTGATCTCATAATTCTTCAGTTCGAGATTGAATGGTTTTTCTTCTGATGGCGACGAAGTAGTTGAAGTATCAGGTTTGGCTATATCATAGTTTGCTTTTCCGTCTTTTGTTACCAGCGCACGAATCCGTGGTTGATTAACAGTTATCGAATAAATTTTCATGTTATTGCCGCTAATAACACTCATCAGGTTAACGGCGACATCAATGTTTTTGGAGCTTATCAATGTATCTTTTGAGAATTCATCGAGGCCAATAACCTGGAGGTTTTCAAGCGCAACCGCAACGCGGGGGAACCTGCGGAAAAATGAAATATCAACGTCCGTAAAATCCACCCGTGCATTTACGTTTTTATTGATTTCCGTCTTGGCGATGGCAACGATCTTATCTTTGAAGAAGTAGGGGATGGCAATTGCAAGGAGAACCAGAACAAGGAGTGCAATACCTGTTATTTTTAGGATTTTCTTGAACATGGGTTTTTGGATTTTAAAATTGAATATCAGTTCACGAAGATAGCTTTTTGTATTTTCGTTTCATAGTTTTTAGAAATATGACACCAGAAAGGGAAGCCAGATTGTTGACCGTACTCAGTAAACGCCAGGATGACCTCACTGTTGTACTTGAGAACGTTTTTGACCCACATAATATTTCAGCAGTAATGCGTACATGTGATGCAGTGGGTATACAGGATATTTATATCCTGAATACGAAAATCCCAATTCATAAAAAATGGGGTGCCAAAAGCAGCAGTAGTGCTGTGAAATGGCTCACCATACATCAGTTCACTGATGCGGCCGAATGCATGGCCGTATTGCGTCGCTCGTACGACAAGATTCTCACCACTCATTTGTCTGCAGATGCAGTTGATTTATACGGAATAGATTTCACGGGTAAACTTGCCTTGATCTTCGGTAATGAACATTCGGGAGTGAGTGACGAGATCAGGGATATGGCCGATGGTAATTTCCTGATTCCGCAGTCAGGAATTATTCAATCATTGAATATTTCGGTTGCCTGTGCGGTTTGCCTGTATGAAGCTTACCGTCAGAAAAGCCTTGCCGGTCACTATAACGCGCGGAAAATGGACCCCTTGCGCGCAAAATCATTGTTGAAGGAATGGAAATATTATGGTGAAATCTAACACCTTGTTATGCAGTTACGTGAGGGCGCGAATCCTCCTGTTTGGTCCTTTCTTCCGCCAATGCCCTAATGGAGTGGATGCTTACATTTAGTTCATAGCCGATCAGCAAAACCAGGGAGTTAATATAGATCAGACTCATCAGCACAATGATGGTACCGATAGAACCATAAAACGCATTGTATTCACCAAAGTTATTGACGAAGGCAGAAAATACAAGTGTCGACAATATACTTAAAGAAGTTGCCAGCACAGAGCCCGGAGATACAATGCGCCAGGGCTTTTTTATTGCCGGTGCGTATTTATAAATCAGGGCTATGGAATAAAATATCAGCCCCAGGATGAACACCCACCGGATAGAATCAATCAGGGTTATCAGTATTTCGCTTTGTATACCGAGCCACCTCAGGACCTCACTTTGCATAATCAGCAGTACAAGACACGCAAGTACAAGTCCCATCATAATTGTTGTGAGTTTAATAGCCGTCCACCTTGTCTGGAACTCTGATCTTTTTTCGAACCCGATATAATTTTTATTGAATGATCGCATCAGGCCCATCATCCCATTGGATGCAAAAAATATAAGGAGGATGAAACCAAATGAAATGAGGCCGATTCTGGTCTCATCAAGAAAACTATCTACAAAGGCAATAATGTTCTGATTGTATTCCCGCGCAGGGATCATATCAGTTATCAGCGTATGCAATTGCCTCTTCAATGGCTTTTTTGGTAAGAAGGGTAGTTGCGGTATTATGGTGAACAGGAAGAGGCACGCAGGAGGTATCGCCATGATAACATTGTAAGAAACTGCGGACGCACGTTCGGACAGTCCGACCTTCTTAACCTCTGCGAGGAAAAACATAACTACGTCATACAATGGCAGCCCATCGAAACCCGGCAGTATGATTCTTTTTGATTTAGCAATTACATACTGAACGGGAGATGTATTTAATATGATGCGTTGCCATTTGACCATATAAGTTTACAGATCTTCTTTGGAAGCCTGTCTTATTCTTTGCAATGAGTCTAAAGTCTGCCGGTACATTTTTGCGTACTTTAAATGATCGTTGTAGTTGGTTGCAAAAAGATGCCTGCCTGAAAGGTCCGGTTTTGCAACAAAATAAAGATATTCAGTTTCAGGCGAATTCAAGACTTCATCAAGGGTTTCGAGCGAAGGTGTGCATATCGGGCCTGGTGGCAGGCCAAAGTTGCGATACGTATTGTAGGGTGAAACAACAGCAAGATGTTTTTCGTATATACGTTTGAGTGAGAAATCGCGCAGCGCAAATTTAACCGTTGGGTCGGCCCCAAGACGTATCGATTTTTTTAGCCGGTTACGATAAACGCTGGCCATGGTGTCTTTCTCGTCTTTTGCATTTGTCTCTTCCTCCACTATTGATGCAAGTATGTATGACTCCGTTGGAGTGAGCCCGATCTTTGCAGCTTTTTGTTTGCGCTCTTCGTTCCAGACTGTTTTATATTCTGCGAAGAGTTTTTTGAAAATCATAGTGGGAGTAGAGTTCCAGAAATAGGTATAGGTATTTGGAAAAACGGCCGTCATTATCGTATTCGTGTCCAGTCCATAATGTTTGAGTGTATCCGCATTATTCATGTAACTGATAATTGCCAACGAGTCACTTTCAAATTTTCTGCCTACCAGGGCAGCAAAATTCTCCTTTGTGCGGATCTTCGTAATAACGAGATTGACGGGGGATTGCTGGCGGTTCCTCAGTATCCTGGCGAGCGTCCACAGACTCGTTCCCTTTTTAATTTCATACTTACCCGGGCTGAGATTTTCCCATACATCAACCCGGTTAGCGAGAAACCGGAATGAGCCGGGATCACTGATCAGTGTATCCAGGCTCTTTAAAACGGCTGCCTCATTTGCCTCCCCCGTACGGATATACAGGTACCTGGTTTTCTCATCAAAGCTGGTTGCCGACATAAAAAAACGCCAGCCAATGAACAGCACTGACACAAGAACCACAACAATTAAAGCAAGCAAGATTTTCCTGAGCATAATAATATATCCTAAAGTTAGATCGTAATTCCTTTTGAGTCAGGGTGTAAAATAAAACAAAAAAACCCTGCTATGCCAGCAGGGTTCGTTATATTTTAAGCTTTGTAAATTAAGGATTCGGAGTCGCAGGCTGCGGTGTTGCAGGATTCGGCTGTGCCGGAAGCTGTTGAGCCGGAGCTTGTTGTGTCGGTGTGGCAGGACGTCCACCCCTGAGCTCCCTGGTATCAACCGATGTGCCTTTTGGGATAAAAACGATAGAAAAAATACAAAGAAGCGCGATGGCTGTTGCCATAATCCATGTACCCTTTTCCAATACATCAGTTGTTTGTTTAACGCCCATGAACTGGGAATTGAAACCGGCGATGTTTCCGGCCAGTCCGCCACCTTTAGGATTCTGGACAAGTATCAGAAAACCAACAATTACACTAGTTAATATCACCAGGATCAGGAACAGGATCATCATATCACAAGACTTTTAATTGGTCAATTTTGGCTGCAAAATAAGTGCTTTTGGAGGGATTTTGCAAACTTAATTTACGATAGATCTGGCGGGCCTTTTCGTAATTACCCTGTTTTACCCAAACTTCAGCCATAGATTCAGTGAGTACCTCTTTTTCCTCAACAGAATGTTCTGCAATCCGCCGTATGGATGACTGGTCCGTTTCATTCAAACCGTTTTCAGCCACCTGCTGAGGTAATCTTTTCATGCTCCGGATCCATTCCGTGAAGCTTTTTAACTGCTGGCCCAGCTTGTCTTTCGACAGATCCTCCAGTTTGAGCTTTATTCCCTGGGATGCGAAGTAATCAATAGTATGGTATGGGTCAAAAGCAAGTTTCCGGTCATCGGCGGCTTCATCGCTCTTAGGCGCTCTCATTTGTTCTCCTTCCAGCGGTAGCGGATCCCGTTGCGATGCCTTCTGAGCCTCGAATGATATAAGGTCCGGCCTGTCTACCATTGCGTCATCCGAAAGTTCAGACTCCCGGTTTGGCAGATCTTCCTTTCCGTCAGGGCTGCTGTGAAAGCTCTCATGTCTTTCAGCATCTCCGGCAACTACCCCGGACGTGAGGTGTTTTCGTTTTTCGAAGTTATCGCGCAGGTCCTCATCCGATACCCGTTCGTCTCCGGGAGAATCGGCTTCCCCGGTATTCTCTCCTTCCTCTTCCATCTCCCAGGGTGCGTTAAGTGTTTCTTCATTAAGACGAATCTCTTCATTTGTTTCCTCTTTTATAAAACCCGCAAACAAACTTCCGTCGTCATCACTAATAGTGTTTGTGTGCGACGATTGAGACTGCGGCTCAACTGCAGAATCTATTTCATGCAGTTGCGAATCGGCCGTCGGGATTTCCTCAAGTCCGGGAGATTGTGCTTCGTTTTTATATTGATCAGGAGATTCAGTTATCAGCGCTTCATCATGCAAAGGCTGTTGCACATCGCTGTTGGTTGCGCCTTCACCACTTGTAGTTTCATCAACGGAAGTCAATTGTTCATCAGCGTTGTATATTTTTTCCGTATGTTCATCAGCGTTATATTGGTTTTCCGTATGTGCATCAGCGTTATATTCGTTTTCCCCAGTCTGGCGTAAATCAATATCTGGTTCACCCGGTTGTTCATCCACGTTATATTCCCCTGGTTGTACGCGTGCCTCTCCCGTAATAACATCATTGTATTTAACAGAATTATCCACGGCCCCGGCTTTAACAACGGCTGGTTCTGCGGAATGTTCTATAATTTCGTCATCAACCGCGCTATGTTCCTCTGAAATTTCCCGGCTATGGCCTTCTGAAATTTCATGATCACTTTCAGTCTGAGTTTCTGACTGCAACACCGGCAGCGCATGTTGCCGTGATTCTTCAGTGCCGTTTCCGTTCGGTTCCTGTAATACGAATTGTAACCAGGCCGGATTGTTAAAGTAAATGGAAGTGACAGCTATTTCACGTTCAAAAGCTCGCTTTTCCCCTTGCAGCTGTAATTTTTTGGCAAGCAGGAGGTGGCCCGTACCGGCAAATGGATATTGCCTGGTAAAATACCGGAGTTCGCTTTCAGAAACTTCATCCAATGTTTCTTTCTGAAATAGCTGATATACTATTTGGCTGATGTTCCTGAGCATATTATTACCAGTTAGAAAAGATCCTGTTAAAGATTTCATCAGTCATGTTCTGAACAATAGTCGGTAGAAGTCGCTGCTGGGCAGTTGTAAAATCTATTTCTGCCGAAAAGTCAAAATTACGTGAGACATCAGCTTCAAAACTTTTTGTTCCTTCAGGCAAGTTATTAATAAAATCCACTTTCACCGTAACAATTATCCGGTTTGTTGCTGCCTGTTGATCGCTTGAAACACCAGAAGTTATTGGCCTGAAATCTACGATAGTGGCGCCAATGTCATAATGCGCATCCTCGCCCTGGGTAGGGCGCAACCTTGAAAACTGGCTGTTGATCTTTTGTCGCAACCGATCCGTTAACTGTGGTGCGAGTGCCGGGTTTACATTGGTTGCCCGATTCTCAATCAATTTCAACCGGTATGTTTTAACGCTTGCAGGCACACTCGCATCTTTAAAAGAATAACATCCACCTGCCAGGGCGATCGTCATAAATGCCAGGATCAATCTTAACCACAAAACAGAACGAAAATGTTTAATCGATAACATTGATCTTATAAATTTTCAAATGAATTAGTAAATGTGCAAGTCGCCTGAATAGTAAAATAAACATCTTTAAGGCATCACTCACTCCTTGATGTCATATTCCTTCAACTTCCGGTATAAAGTTCTTTCACTGATGCCGAGATCCAGGGCGGCATCTTTTCTTTTGCCCTTGTGTTTTTTTAAAGCCTTAAGAATAAGCTCTTTTTCCTTGTCCATTATATTTAAAGATTCTTCCACTTCCTCATGAAGATCAATTGAATCATGACCATGGTGAATCATTACCGGTTGCTTATTGGAAATAGCCGGTTGCAGGTTATGGCTCATAATATCTTCTGTCTTCATCTCCTTAAGTTCATTCATGAATGATTTATTATTCATGGCCAACTCGGGATTCTGCAACATCTCCAGGAACATCCTTTTCAATTCCGTCACGTCCTTTTTCATGTCGAAAAACAGTTTGTACAAAAGATCACGTTCATTTGCGAATTCGTGACCATTGCCATTTGCTGCTGCATTCGCAAGTACAGGTAACCGGTTAAAATCCCTGTCTGGCAGGAATTTCTTCAATTCCCTGGCTCCGATATTTTTATCAGTGGACAGTACAGAAACCTGTTCTGCAATGTTCTTTAATTCACGGACATTTCCTGGCCAGCTATAGTTAATTAATACATTTTTCGCCTCGTCATCAAGCTGTATGATCGCCGATTTGTATTTATCAGAAAAATCTGCGGCAAACTTTCTGAATAACAGCAGTATATCTTCCTGCCGGTCACGCAAAGACGGGACCCTGATTGGAACAGTGCTTAAACGATAGTAAAGGTCCTCGCGGAATTTGCCGGTTTGTGTAGATTCAAGCAGGTCACGGTTTGTTGCTGCAATTACGCGAACATCAGTTTTCTGGACCTTTGATGATCCCACTCTGATAAATTCGCCGGTTTCAAGAACACGTAATAATCTTGCCTGTGTCCCGAGTGGTAATTCTCCCACTTCATCAAGAAAGATAGTACCGCCGCTCACTGTTTCAAAATAACCCTTACGGCTGTCAACGGCACCTGTGAATGAACCTTTTTCGTGTCCGAACAACTCACTGTCTATAGTGCCTTCGGGAATAGCACCACAGTTCACCGCGATGAAGGGGTTATGTTTCCGGGCAGATAATGCATGAATGATCTGGGAAAATACTTCCTTACCAACGCCACTCTCACCAAAGATCAGCACCGTCAGATCAGTATTTGAAACCTGTGATGCCACCTGGAGCGCGAAGTTCAGGGCGGGTGAATTTCCTATAATTCCGAAACGGTTTTTTATCGATTGGATGTCTGCCATTGTCTCTTTTTAGTCTATCCTTCTATAAATTGATTCGCACAAAGATTGTGCATATCAAATAATTTCCCCGTGCAGGGTTGCTTTGGTACAGCTGATAACCCTGACCATGGCATAATCGCCTTTGCCAGGACCATGATTGCCTTTCGGGAATATGATCACCTTGTTCTGACCATTCCGGCCCATCCAATGTTGATCACTCCTTTTGCTGTTGCCTTCAATCAGCACTTCGAACGTTTTACCAATATCAAGCTGGTTGTTTTCATGGGAAAGCCTGTATTGCAGGGCAACGATCTCATCGAGGCGCCTGCTCTTGACCGCTGCGGGTACATCATCTTTATATCTTTTAGCCGCCAGCGTACCGGGCCTTTCACTATATATATACATGTAGCTCTGATCGTAGCGGGCGTATTCCATGAGGCTTAGGGTATCCTGGTGATCAGATTCTTCCTCCATACAAAATCCGGCGATTACGTCAGAACTTAAACCACAATCGGGCAGTACTGCACGGATTCTGTCGACCTTGGCCATATACCATTCCCGCGTATAGGTCCTGTTCATCAATTGTAATAACCGGGTTGAACCACTTTGAACCGGTAAATGAATATAGTTGCAGATATTATGATGACGGGCCATTGTAAATAAGACCTCATCTGTTATATCTTTTGGGTGAGAAGTGGAAAACCTGACTCTTAATTTAGGGTCAATCAACGCAACCCTTTCCAGCAACATGGCAAACGTTACCGTCTCGCCGGTGACTTCATTGGTCCATTGGTAGCTGTCCACGTTCTGGCCAAGCAAGGTCACTTCGCGGTAGCCGGCTGCAAGTAGTTCCCCGCACTCTCTCACTATAGAGTCAGCGTCCCGGCTCCTTTCCCGGCCACGGGTAAACGGCACCACACAAAAAGAACACATATTATTACAGCCACGCATAATGCTTACAAATGAAGTCACCCCATTGCCATCAAGACGGATAGGGGAAATATCTCCATACGTTTCCTCACGGCTCAACAGTACGTTTACCGCTTTTTGACCGGTGCTTGCTTCAGCAATCAGTGAAGGCAGTGAACGGTATGCATCAGGTCCTACCACGAGGTCAACGAGTTTTTCTTCCTCCAGCAACCTTGATTTCAGCCTTTCTGCCATGCAGCCAAGAACGCCGATCAACGTACCCGGACGCCTCTTCTTCGTTTTACGAAGCAACTCAAGTCTCTTTCTTACGGTTTGTTCGGCTTTTTCGCGGATCGAACAGGTATTTATGAGGATCAGATCAGCTTCTTCAAAATTTCCTGTAGGACCGAAACCGCTCTCGCTCAGGATGGAAGCCACAATCTCACTATCCGCGAAATTCATTGCGCACCCGTAACTTTCGATGTAAAAACGCCTCGTTACGGCTGGTCCGGCCAATCCCGGCAATACCAGCGCTTCACCCTGACGGGCCTCATCATGCACTTTGGTCTGTTGTAAATCAAACATGGAAAATGAAAAAAATTTAAGACTGCAAAGATAAGGAAAAATGACAGGTTGGCAGACGAAATGAAGCGGTCTTAAAAAACGATTAACCTACTTTGAAGTCCTGTGAAATTTGCTAATTTCAGCCTCTGAATGCAATCAAAACTCGCTCTACTCTTTTTATCTTTCTTTTACGTCATAAGTGCTTCGGCCCAGGCACCGGGACCTGGGATCATTGGTGGGAACCTGCTCGATGAAAAATCGGCCGCCGTTGCGGGGGCAACTGTCGAATTGATCTCACTGGCCGATACATTAAGTTTCCGCAAAACCACCGCCAGCGGAGCCACCGGCGATTTTGCCTTTGGAGCATTGTCTTTTGGCTATTACCGGGTTAGAATTTCATACACTGGTTTCAAGCCAATTGTTATAGATAGCATTCACCTGCGCGAGGAAAGGTTCGACTTCAGCCTGAATGACCTGGTTTTCAAGCTAAACGCCAGCACGGAGCTCGAAGAAGTCGTTGTGTACGCAGAAAAACCCCTAATCCAAAGCAGGGAAGGCAATATTACCTACAACGCTGCTGAATCGCCGTTAAGTGCCGGGTCAAACGCAAGCGACCTTTTGAAAAATGTTCCCCTAATCGCCACCGACCCCGACGGAAAATTAAGTGTAAGGGGTAAAGAACCCAAAATTCTCATCGACGATAAGCCGGTTGAAATGAATGCCCAACAGTTACAGGATTTTCTTGAATCTCTTCCCGGATCAATGATCGAAAGAATTGAGGTAATGACTAATCCGCCACCACAATATGCCAATGAACAGGGCGGGGTAATTAATATCGTCACCCGTAAGGGCAGGGTAGGACTGGGAGGGAGGATCAACGTGTCTGCCGGAACCAGGGAGGAAGCTGGCATAAGTGGTAACCTCAACTATCGGCGGAAAGGACTGGCCATCAATTTTAATGCAGGCACGGGCCTCAACCGATATACCGGGTATGGATATTCTAAACGACAAAATATTTACCGCGACTCCTCGAACTTTCTCTACAGTACATATCAGAATGTCAGTGAGAATAACCGGCCAAATGCAAGACTCAGTGTTGACTACGACCTTGATCCGCGCAATACGATAAACCTGTTGCTGCAGTTCAATGAAAACGTTTTTGACAATTATAATGAATCTGTGTTTACCAACCTGAGCAACGATCGGGAAGTATACCGGATCAGCAACCGTAATACGCAAACCAATGGTATGAGCCTGAATCCATCGGTTAACATGACTTATACGCGGCGGGGAAAACAACCGGGTGAGACATTAAGAATCATCGCCGGCGCTAATTATTCTTATAACGAAAACAACCGGCTGTTTTACCAGGAATTTTTAAACCCTGATTTCACAAGCGCCGGTAATGATTCAACACAAAGGCAGGATAATACAAGCCGGAGCGGTGGATTTAACATGAGGCTGAACTATGATAAACTTCTTGCAAATAAAACAACAACAATATCGACCGGTGGATGGTATAATTATGTTTCCAACGATGTGCTTGTTAATTTCCTCAACCTCGATAAATCAGGTAGCAATTTGTTTATCAGGAATACCGGACTAAGCAATGACTTCAATTTCAGTCAAACAATCGGGAACCTTCGCTTTTCGGTGAAGCAGGTGATCGTTGAGGGCATGAATATCACCGGTGGAATCAATGCGGAACATACAGCTATAGATTTCGACCTGTCAAATGGTGCCGCGAAGGCTGCTAACGATTATCTCAGCTGGTTGCCATTTGCAAACTTTACAAAATACTGGAAAGATGAGTTGAATGCAACCCTGTCATATCGCAAAACAATAAGGAGGCCTGGCATTGATCAACTCAATCCCACCATCGATTACAGTAATCCTTATAACACACGTTATGGCAACCCTGACCTGGAAGCATCTACCTCCCATAACTTTGACCTGATGTTGGGTAAACACAACGAGAGGTTTTATGTAAACTTCGGCCTTGGCCATAATATTGTGCAGGATGTATTTATCCAGGTCCGGAACCTGGTGGCCGATGGTAAAACAGAAACCAGCTGGCGAAATATTGATGACCGCAAGGAGTACGAGATCAGTACCTGGTCCGGATATACTTTTTCGAAAGCCCTGAGAGCTAACTTCAGCGCGGGCTATAATATCAATCAGTACAGCAGGTTTGAGCGTGAAGTAAACAAGTATAGAAATGGCGGATCATTTACCAGTAGTTTAAATGCGAGTTACTCACCAAAGGACGTATGGAACTTCAACGCAAATTTTGTTTTTAACAGGTTTGCCAATCCCCAGGGCACGGTGCGAAGCAAGCTCGGCATGAATCTCGGTATTCAACGTAAACTGTTCAATAAACGGTTTATCATAACCGTGAACGCAATCGATCCTTTATTCCAGCAGGAGAATTTGTCTTTCACTTACGGACCCAATTTCAACCTGGAGTCTATGAACAGCACAAACTCGAGAAACTACCGCTTAACACTTGGCTACAATTTTATCCGCGGGGTAAGTAAGTCGAAGGCAAAAGCGGAAAAGGAAAAGTTGCGGGAGATTATAAAGACTTAAGTGCTGGTTCACAATTTTGGAACACCTTCCCACTACTTAAGAATTACGGTGCCGGCTTTCTGGAGCAATTCTCTTTCTATCATTTTCAGGTGTTGATGTGTCTGGATCAGCATCATCTGTTCCTCTGAAGTATGTGGACGTTCAAGATCTTTTTGATTGTCTTCAATCATTTTTTTGACCTTGCGAAGCTTCAGGTAATTGACGGTTGAAGTAACCTCATCCCGGTAGAGCTCTTCAGTTGTTTTTATTTTAGTTTCGAACTGATCCTTCCAGTTATGACTGAGTTCATATGGGAAATCCATAATTGACAGAACAAGTGTACTCAGCTGCCGGTCCTCGTGGTAAAGGAAGTTTTTGGGACCAGGGGCAAGACCCTCATCAAACCAGGCTTTATATGTTTCAATGATACGGACAAGCTCAGGGTTTGAAATGGTGTCGTTGTCGAGTTGTTCTTCGAGGATATATTCTGCGACCGTATGTTCTTCGTCCCAGGGCATCATCCCGTATTCTATTAAACATCTCACCATGCCGCGTTCCTGCATCTCATCACGGTTCAGCAAACTGATCGTGTCATCATCGGGTGGGGCAGCTGCCTCTGCTTCAGCAATGCGAATGTCTGCAGCGTTTTGTTTGTTTTCCTGCCTGGTAATTTTTTCCCTGATGAATTTATTAACCAGCGCCGTCAGCCCGCTTTCTTCGATTTTTAGTAAGTTGGCGCTTTGTCTTATATAATCTTGTTGCCTGGAGAAGTCTTCAATTTTGTTGATGCGTGAGATTGTTTCAGCTACCTGGTTCACAACTTCTGCTTTGCGATGCGTATCATTTCCCGCATCTTTGAGGCTCACTTCAAGTTGAAATAAAATGAAGTCTTTTTTGTTTTCCTCAACAAACTCCCGGAAAGCAACGGAACCGATACGGTTCACATAACTATCCGGATCTTCTTTGTCGGGTATAAGTACCAGTTTTACATTCAGGCCCTCTTCGAGCGCAAGGTCCAGTCCTCTCAATGCTGCTTTGATCCCTGCGGCATCCCCGTCATAGATTATAGTCAGATTGTTCGTGTACTTTTTGACCAGCCTCAGCTGATCGGGCGTGAGTGAAGTTCCACCTGAAGCAACAACATTTTCAATCCCTGCCTGGTGAAGTGAAACAACATCGGTATAACCTTCTACCAACAAACACTCGTCGTTTTTATCAATGGCATGCCTGGCAAAATAGGAACCATACAAAATCTTGCTTTTGATGTACAGCTCGTTTTCAGGTGTATTGATATACTTTGGACCACGGTCCGCTGAGCCAATAACACGGGCGCCAAAACCAAGGATTTTACCGGTCTGATTATGGACCGGAAAAATTATGCGTCCCCTATAGTTGTCATAACTATAGTTTTCCCGTACGGCAACCAGGCCGGATCGCTGAAGGTTTTCCAGGCTATACTGCGCCGCAAGTGCAATCTTCGTAAAGGCATCGCGTTGCTGTGGATTGTAGCCGATTTGAAATTTCCGGATGATCTCTTCATTGAAGCCCCTTTCTTTCAGATAACTGAGCGCTATGTCCTGGCCCTCTTCAGATTCAAATAGTTGTCCGGTAAAATATTTTTGTGCAAAATTATTGATGATATAAAGGCTATCGGCAACCTGCTGCTGTTGTTTATACTCAGGCGAAGTCTCTGTTTCCTCGATCTGCACGCCATACTTATTAGCCAGCCAGCGAAGGGCATCTACATAAGTATATTTCTCATGATCCATCAGGAACCCGATGGAATTACCGCTACGACCGCAGCCAAAGCACTTGTAGATCTCTTTTGAGGGAGAAACGGTGAACGATGGTGTTTTTTCGTTGTGAAAAGGACAAAGTCCAAGGTAACTTGCACCGCGTTTTTTCAATTTTACGAATTCACCGACGATCTCGACAATATCGATCCGGTTTAGTATCTGTTGTATCGTTTGCTGGGAAATCACGTTTGTTCCTTGAACAGGTAAAGTTAAGTGCTGGCGCCCGCAAATAAAAAAGCCAGCAGAAACTACTGCTGACTTCTGAAAAAGAAATATTTGCGGTAAAAGATCAGGCCTTATCGTAACTGATACATTCCTTCAGTTCTTTTTCCGTGTAAGCTAAATTGTATTGCTTGAGCACATCATCGGGAACCCCGTTCCACTGGTTAGGCCGATTGCCGACATAGCCGATATCTTTAACACCGATCTCTGAAGTATAAAAGCCGGTAGAGACCAGGTCGCGCATGAGGTTGAAGAATGAAACACCGGCAGCCATTTCAGGTTTTGCTTTTTTTGGATAAGCTATCTGGTCCACCATTTCTATCCGCTGTTGCTCACTGCAATCCTTAAACGCTTTTTCGTATGATTTGAGGCACTGCATATCCAGCCATCTCAGTCCACCGCGCATGGGCAACTGGTGCTGTGGCATATCTTTTACGATAAACTCAATGAACTCAGGAACCTTTGCGTCGGAAGCAGAACCACTCACATCGTCTTTTGGGATTATGATATCACCCATGATGGTGATGGTGGCCATTTCGTGGGCAGTAAAAAACTGCTTTGAAACAATTGAATTATAAGCTTCTGTTTCCTCGGGCATCCGGTCAATTTTCGGTTTGTCCGGTCCCGCTGCATCAGCTTTATCAACTGCTTTTTTATCGTCGGTTTTACAGGCTTCCAATAAAACACCGGCAGAAATTGAACCAAGAGCCAGGGCTTTGAGGGATTTTCTTCTGTCCATAGTATCCTATTTTATAAGTTTTGTTTTTTCATTTCATCAATAATATATTCCGATGTTCTCATTGAGAGTGCCAGTATCGTCCAGGTAATGTTTTTATCTGCCTGGCTTGGGAACGCCGCTCCATCAACAACAAACAGGTTTTTGCAATCATGCGCCTGGTTCCATTTGTTAAGTGCGAAACGTTTTGGATCGTTACCCATTCTCACCGTGCCGGCTTCATGAATAATTTTACCAGGTGCTTCCAGTCCATACTCATTCTCCGGAGTGCCATCATCACCCCAGGTAATGATCGCTCCCATATTATGCATGATCTCACGGAAAGTATCCTTCATGTGTTTTGACTGTTTGATGTCATGCTCTGTCCATTTATAGTGGAAACGCAGGGCAGGTATACCAAACTTGTCGACCACAGTCGGATCAATCTCACAATAA
Organism: Flavitalea antarctica; assembly: GCF_054461535.1. Lineage (NCBI taxonomy): Bacteria > Pseudomonadati > Bacteroidota > Chitinophagia > Chitinophagales > Chitinophagaceae > Flavitalea > Flavitalea antarctica. The sequence goes on along the minus strand of NZ_JBTLQG010000033.1, from coordinate 45,751 downwards.
TTTGTTTCAACTGCCATAGCCTCACCACGACCAGCCATACCTACGCCGGCCCCGTAAAAGAATCGATGGTCCTCTTTTAAAGAAGCGCCATAACCACCTGCTTCCTTTTTCTTTCCATGTACCTGGTATTTTCCGTTCATGCCCTGGATACCCATTCCAAAACCGTAAGACGGCTGGCCCATGCCACCCCAGTATTCAATGTGATAACCACGCGGAAAATCAAGTTTCTTGTTATCGAGCCACCATGGAGAATATACGTGCATGCCGCCAACTCCATCTTCATTGTAGCGTTTACGATCGAATAATTCAGGAAGAACTCCGCCCATTGCTGTACCTGTTGAGTCATGGAGATATTTTCCGACAACACCACTGCTGTTTGCAAGACCATTCGAATGTCTTGGAGATTTTGAATTAAGTAACAGGCGTGATGATTCGCAGGCGCTGGCAGCTATAATAACTGTTCTGCCCGTGATCTGGTATTCCATCATGTCATTTTTATCAACATAGGAAACACCGGTAGCTACACCTTCCTTATTGGTAAGCACCTCGCGTACCATGGCATTAGTGATCACATCAACATTACCTGTCTTAATAGCAGGATTTACCAGTACTGAACCGGATGAGAAATCCGCATATACACTACAGGACCTTCCGCACTGCGCACAATAAAAACATGCGCCACGTTCATCGTTGATCTTTTTTGTAAGAATAGAAAGACGGGAGGGAATGGTGGTCACACCGGCAGCAACGGCTGCCTTTTTGATCATCAGCTCATGTAACCTCGGCTTCGGAGGTGGAAGGAAAACGCCATCAGGGTGGTTTTCCAGGCCTTCATTGGTTCCGAATATACCGATCAGCTCATCTATCTTATCATAAAAAGGTTTTATGTCCTGGTAAGTGATCGGCCAGTCTTCACCAAGGCCATCGATACTTTTTCTCCTGAAATCATCCGGGCCGAACCGGAGTGAAATACGTCCCCAGTGGTTTGTTCTTCCACCCATCATTCTTGCACGGAACCAATCCCATCTTGTATTATCCTTATGTGTATAAGGTTCTCCGTCGATTTCCCATCCATGATAACATCCGTCAAAATCACCGAATGGTCTGAACTTGGTACTGGCACCACGTCTTGGCGAATCCCAGGGGTTCTTCAACTGGTTAGTATTTTTTGCCGGATCAAACATCGCACCCGCCTCCAGTAAGCAAACTTTCAATCCTGCTTTTGCCAGAACGTAAGTTGCCATACCTCCGCCGGCTCCCGAGCCCACTATAACTGCATCGTAACTTTTAGGTTGTTTCTTAACCTGAAGATCTCCCATACCGCTAATTTAATTTAGAAAACTATAAATAATTCTGCCTGGAACTGATTAATAAGCAGTCCGTAAATGTAAAATAATACTGCCTTATGCAATAATAATTTTGATTCTTTTTGAATTAAGCTGTTTTAATGTATCATGATAGATCAGGTCATTTTACTTTTAACGGGCGCCTGGAAACGGAAAAAGCAGTTGCGGGGTTCTTCGAAAAAACAAGATTCAATTCATCTTTTGTAAATCCGTTTGCCTGCATTGCCGGAAGCAGGAAGTCGTGAACTTCATTATAGCTTCTATAATTGCCGCCTCCGGGTTCGCCTACATGATACCAGCCGGCATCTTGCGAAATCAACACTTTGTTTAAGCGTTTGACCTGTTTCATTTCATTCAGGAACCTTATATAATCCGTTGTTTTGTCTTTATTATAACCGTCGAAAGAAACCCAGCCGCCATTTTCAGCAACTTTTAAATGATAACTCCGGTCGCCCTCATTTTGTGCATGTATCCAGATCCACGATGAAGGGTCCGCACCGAACGACGTGATGATTTTCATTTCCTCAAGTGCAGCCTTCCCATCACCGGTATGTATTCCAATGGTCAATCCAGTTTCCAGGTGAGTAAGTGCTGATGCTTCGACCAGTTTTTGTTGAACGGCTGACAGCGGGAAATTATCCACCCCTGATTTTATGAAACCGGGTTTGATGCCCGATTCTTCAATTCCATTTTTCCATTCATTTATCCATCTGTTGGCAATCTGCCTTGATGTTTCTGTATATGCATGGGCCGGTATGAATTTTTCCTTTGCCGCTCCATAGTAACCCGTGTTCGTCACGATATTCAATCCGGAAGCTTCGGACAACCTTCGCAAAAGCTGTACATCGCGGCCGAGATAAGCCGGTGTGCATTCCATGATCGTCTTAGTGCCTTTGCTTTTTGCTTCAAGCAGAATGGGAAGCGCCTTACTATAGACATCCTCCTTGTTATATCTAGATTTTGAAACTTCTGCTGCACCAATAAAGTCGACCATGATATGTTCATGGCTAAGTGTGAACCCGATGTTTTCTGCCATAACACGGCCCCGCACCGTCATCAGTCCTGGTTCATCCCGCGCAGTCGCAGATAAGTTTCCCATCGGCAGGCAGTAGCCGGCGGTTGCAGTGAGACCCTGCCTGATAAACGTTCGCCTCGGATATTTGTTCATGGGGGAAGAAATTGATCTTATTAATTTTTGCCTGTATCCACGTCCCAGTTATCTGTCCGGAAAGGAGTAAGGGGTAATCCATCTTTACTGAATACATTTCCTATCGCTTCATTCGAAAATGCAAATCTCACTGCAACCGGTGCTTTCACCTGTTTTGATGATACCTGGATAGCACCGCGGACAATCTTTGCATCAGCAGGATAGAATTGTTTGTCCGCACCAGCAATATACCATTCGGTGGCTTTTCTCCCTTTGATCATCAGGCCTGGCTCCGCATGTTCAAGCTTGAGCGTGGCTATATTTTTGTTAACAGACATGCTTCGGAATGAAGGACTGCGATAGTGTCCATGCAACCCGTAATGATCGCCGAGAGCATAGTTTGCCAGCCGTTCTCCAACGCTGTGTTTGTTTTGTGGATGAATGTCTTTCACATTATCTACCAGATCAGTAATCACGACCATCCCGGTCTTTGGATGTTCCCCGACGCTGGACTGTGCTTCACGCAATAATGCACCAACATTTTTGTTGCCATAACTGTAAGGGGCTATCTGAACGAAATAAAATGGAAAGTCTTTATCCCAGGCGAGTCTCCAGCTACTGATCATATTTGTAAGCAGCAGTTGGTAAGTATTATAAGTCATCGTATTGCTTTCTCCCTGGTACCAGATAACGCCGGCAATATTGAACGGAATGAGTGGGGCTATCATCGCATTGTAGGTTTTCCCGGGCTTGGTTGGCCACCAGGCTGCATCCGATATTTTCATCGAGGCAAGCCTGGTTGTTTCATCGTTTGTCACAACTGTTGCGGGCGTCCATGTTTCCGCAGGTGTGCCACCCCAGCTTGAGTTGATGAGACCGATCGGGACCTTTAATTTTTCGTACAGTTTTTTTCCAAAGAAATATCCAACCGCACTGAAGGATTTTAATGATTCGGGGCCGCACTCTTCCCAACTCCCCAGGCAATTATCCTGGGGATGATCCGAAGTTGTTTTTGGGATATTAAAAAACCGGATTTTATTATTGCCACTGACAGGTAACTCGGTGGTCATCTCCTTTAAGCCCTGCAGGCTGCTCCATTCCATGTTCGACTGACCCGAACAAACCCAGACTTCGCCGATCAATATATTTTTAAGTACGATGGTATTCTGGCCTTTGAGGGTGATCGAGTAGGGGCCGCCTGCTGCCGGAGTCGATATCCGGATGGACCATCTTGCGTCGCCGTTTGCAGTGACCGAGTCGATCTTTCCGTTCCATGAGAGAGTGACAATGATCTTCTCGGCTGCATTCGACCAACCCCACAATCTGGTCTCGGCATTCCGTTGCAGCACCATGTTATCAGCAAGTACCGAAGGAAGCCGGATGTTGGCAGAGCCGGATTCAGGAAACAGGATGGCACAGAGAAAGATGAAGCGGGTTAAAGCTTTAAAGGTCGACATACAACTGTTTGTAAAAATTGTTAAGCAATCGGGTGATGTCCAGTAACTTAAGAATTTCCGCGTAAATCTCATTAACGATACTGAGAAATTTACGTGTTGATCCATATTTACCTGTAATCTACCAGAAAAATGCAATTTTTTTGTTAAAGCCCCGTTTTCTGATAGTAAATTCGACTTACACATATCCAAACCCATGTTCAACCCTATGTACCCGTACATCCAAAATGCCCAGGACTACCTGGCCGAGAAATGCCTGCTTATGGACAGTCATAATGTTCAGGCCAGCAAAATTGCTTTTTTGAAAATCCAGAGCTGGAAGTTTTCACTGAAGACTCCAGAGGTCGGGATACGTTATCAGCAGGAAGCGGAGGAGATGGTGAAACAATCCTTCCTTTCTTATGTCCCAAACAGTTTTGTATTGAGCGAAGAAGGATTTCATTTCAGTGAAATTTCGAATTGACCACTTAGTTCCTTCTGAACAGAAGATTGATTATTGATTAAAAGCAAGTTGCCCCAAACTGGATATGTATTATTTATTTATCATAGATTGGATGTCGCTTTGTTATAATCAATAATCAATTGTCTGATGTTTGCCAACCTAATCTACCGTTATCTCTCCCTGGCCATCGCCGGCCTTTTATTCTACTCGTGTAATTCCACCACTCCGGATGCCGTTGGTTCTTTCGAGAAACTGGATCCTGAATTTGACGCTGTTATCAGTAGCAGCGCATCCATAGAGATTATCGCCGATAGTCTTGACTGGTCCGAAGGCCCGCTGTGGCTGGAAGATCAGCAAACACTGCTTTTCTCGGACATTCCGCCGAACACCATTTATAAATGGACAGCAGGTGGTGGCAAACAGGTTTATCTTAAACCTTCCGGATATACCTCTAACCTGAAACGTGGTGGTGAAGTCGGTTCAAACGGGCTTACACTCAGTCCGGAGGGACAACTTGTGATCTGTCAGCACGGGGACAGGCGCATTGCAAAAATGAAGGCACCGCTTGACAAACCTGCTCCTGAGTTTGAAACATTAGTTGATAATTTCAATGGAAAAAAGTTTGATAGCCCAAATGACATCGTTTTTGATAACCGCGGTAACTTCTATTTTACAGATCCTCCATACGGTCTTGAAAAACTGGTAGAGGATCCAAACAAAGAAGCGGCATACCAGGGGGTATACAGGGTCACTAACGGAAAGGCGCACCTGCTTGTTGATTCAATCAGTCGTCCGAACGGAATTGCTTTTACACCCGATTATAAAACACTGATCGTTGCCAATTCAGATGAGAACAAACCAAACTGGTATGCATTTGACATCTCGCCAACCGATTCGCTGGTGAATCCCCGGATCTTCTATCATATGCCGGATGCTCATTTTAAAGAAAAGGGAGGGGGAGATGGATTGAAAATAGATAAGAAGGGTTATGTATTTGCAACGGGTCCGGGCGGGGTTTGGGTCTTCAATAAGAATGCAAAATTACTGGGCAGGATACGCGTCTCAGAAGCAGTATCCAATTGCGCCTTTGCAGATGATGACAAAACACTTTTTGTTACTGCAGACAGATATGTACTAAAGATCAGATTGAGATAGCATGTTAGCGTTGCCATTTGACAGTCCGATAGCTAATTGAATTACTCCTGTTTTTGATTCGAGCCCTGTCTTTATTCTTTAGTGAGGAATACCATGATGAATAGTTGTTTTAAGCTTCGCTGATACATGTACAGCATATACGTAACAACCGAATGGCACGATTTTTTACCCAGTTTGCGTGTATTAGATTTGGAAGATAATATCCTGGCAAACACCAAAGGTTATTTGTGTTCATGAACGTTTGCTGATTATAAATCCTGATGCCTGTTGATGGCAAGTACTGTCCCTTATCATAAAGATAGATGAAGCCTGAATCGAATTGTTTTAGGATAGTCTGATGTGCGTGGAATTTGCTCTACATGTTAATTTATAACCGAATCATATTTAGCTTCTATTTTTTTCATTAATAAAACCCCTTAATTATGCGAACCGCAGGTATTGTTCTTATTATCGTTGGCATTCTCATGTTTGTATTTTCAGAAGTCAATTTTACAACTGAAAAAAAAGTCGTTGATGTTGGACCGATCGAAGTGAATAAAAAGGAAAGAAAGTCTGTCGGCTGGCCTGTTTATACCGGCGGAATAGTAACACTTCTTGGTGTAGTCCTGGTTATTGCAGGAAGCAGGAAGGCAAGATGAGCGGCATTGATGAGTGCTGAATAAGAAAACCGGATGTCTTCCGCTGGCACATCGATTGTGCCTGGTAATGAAAATTTTTAATTATGGCAAAAACCAGAAGATCAACCTCAGTAAGCAGGAAATCGGCGGCTAAAAAGTCTCCTGGCAAAAAGTCGGCAGCTAAAAAATCTGCTGTTAAGAAAAGATCAGGCGCAAAGAGCGCTTCACCCGGGAAACGTACAGCAAAGAAGAGTGCGGCGAAGAAGAGTGCGGCGAAGAAGAGTGCGGCGAAGAGGAGTGCAGTAAAAAAGGGCGCGTCGAAGAAGCAAGCGGTAAAAAAAGGAGCAGCCAAAAGGGGAGCAGCTAAGAAGAGAGCGGCGAAAAAAGGATCGGCGAAGAAAAATAAGCTTGGAGTAAAGAATTCACTGGTTAATAATATTAACGCGCGGAAAAAGAAGGGGAAGTCCCGGCCAAAAAAGAAGTCATCAGTTTCCCGCGAGTCATATAACCGCATGCAAAATAACTGGCAGTAAGAGCGGATCAGTATCAACCGTACTCAACATATAACTGAATAAATGAACGTATAAGTTAGCGTATGATCTGTTAGGTTTATGCACGGCCTCATGACCGTGCTTTTTTTCTGCCGGCACCTCCCAAATCCATTCTCAATATTCGGATGCGAATACTAAGCGAAAAAATTTATATTAGTGTGCCATTTGAACTTTTCACGCGATAAAAAAGTCCACCAAAATCAAACTTTCGAAAATGTATAATTCAAGAAGAAGATTTCTAAAAAATGCCGGGTTAACGATTGCCGGTTCAACACTGCTTTCTGATTACCTGTTTGCTTCCACCCAGGCTGGCGAACTTCTGGGCGTTCAGCTTTATTCCGTCAGGGATGATATGAAGAAAGATCCGCTGGGAACGCTGAAACAACTTGCGGCAATGGGATACAAAAACGTCGAACATGCCAATTATGTTAATCGTAAATTTTATGGTTACTCAGCAGCTGAATTTAAAAAAGTACTGGATGACCTGGGTATGAAGATGCCGAGCGGTCATACGGTTTTGGGAGCACAACACTGGGATGCAGCAAAAAATGATTTTGCAGACAGCTGGAAGTGGACAGTAGAGGATGCGGCCTTACTCGGCCAGCAATTTGTGATCAGCCCATCCTTGCCGGACAACATGAGGAAAACATATGACGATTTAGCAAAGGCAATGGAAATGTTCAACAAGTCAGGTGAGCTTTGTAAGAAGTCAGGAATGAAATTTGGCTATCATAACCATGATTTTGAATTCAGTGAGAAACTGAATGATCAGACATTGTTTGATATTATCCTCACCAAAACTGATCCCTCTTTGGTTGCGCAGCAACTCGATATCGGTAACATGTACAATGCGGGTGCCAAAGCTCTCGACATTATGAAAAAATACCCGGGACGGTTTGAATCAATGCATGTAAAAGACGAGATAAAAGCCAGTACAGGTAATGAAAAATTTGAAAGCACTGTGCTTGGGACCGGAGTAATCCCGGTAAAAGAGGTGATTGATCTTGGCCGTAAATCAGGTGGTACGATTCACTTTATCATTGAGCAGGAATCTTACCAGGGTAAAGCGCCGCTTGAATGCATGAAGCAGGATCTTGCTATTATGAAGAAATGGGGATATAAATAAATATTTGAGAAAGATATTTGCTTACAGCAGTGATAAATCTGAATGAGGGTAAAATATTTTGCTTGCGCCCGGTGAAAAGATCTCACCGGGCGTTTTTTTTATCAATCTTATTCATCCATCCCGTCATTGCCGGAATCACCATCAGCGGTTTTGCTTGAATTAGCGACCATGCCGTTGATGGTAGTGATTTCAGCAGGAGTAAAGTATCTCCATTTGCCAGGTTGAAGGCCATTGATCGTTATATTCATAATACGTATCCGTGTCAACGATTCAACCCCATATCCAAGTGCTTCGCACATCCTCCTGATCTGGCGGTTCAGGCCCTGCACCAGGATAATCCTGAAACGATTAGGCCCTTCCTGTTTTACAAAACATGGCCTGGTAACAGCACCTGGTATACGAACTCCACTCCGCATTTTCTGAATGAACTCCATCGTTACGGGCTTATCAGTTGTCACGATGTATTCCTTTTCATGTTTGTTGCCTGCCCTTAATATTTTGTTTACTATATCTCCATCATTGGTCAGGAATATCAATCCCTGCGATCTTTTGTCGAGCCGGCCGATGGGAAATATCCGGCTCTTGAACCGGATGTAGTCAATGATATTCGTTTTGTCTTTCAGGTCAGTAGTACAGGTCACACCTTTCGGCTTGTTTAGCATAATATACACTGCAGCCTTCTTCTTTTTCAGCGGCTCACCATCTACCTGCACCACATCATTTTCAGCGACACGGTTGCCTTTTACTGCTTCTCGTCCATTGATAGTTACCCTTCCCTGTTCGATATAGTTATCAGCTTCTCTTCTGCTGCAGAACCCCGTTTCACTTATGTATTTATTAAGGCTGGTATCCATGTTTTGATCCTTGTAACTGCATGCAAAGTTAAACTTTATGAATTGAACAGATAATTTTATACATTGAACCATCAAATAATCATCAAACAGTCTTTGTTTTAAATTGTTATTATCTCAGACTATAATCTGACAGTAATGGAAAAAAAAGAAGTGGTAATTGTGGCAACAGTGCGAACACCGATTGGAAGTTTTGGCGGTGCATTAAAAGATTTTTCCGCAACGCAACTGGGAGCTTTTGCCATCAGGGGTGCATTGGAAAAAGCGGGGCTTTCCGGCGACCAGGTGGATGATGTATTAATGGGTTGTGTGATCCAGGCTAACCTCGGCCAGGCCCCGGCGCGCCAGGCAGCTATCATGGCCGGATTACCAAAGGAAGTTAATTGTACTACTATAAATAAGGTTTGCGCCAGTGGCATGAAGGCGATCAGCCAGGCTGCCCAGAGCATCGCACTCGGTGATGCCGAAGTCGTAATCGCGGGTGGCATGGAAAGCATGAGCAATGTGCCATATTACGCTGAAAACATGCGTTGGGGGAACAAGTACGGGAATGTGAGTTTCATAGATGGGCTTGCAAAAGATGGTCTTACGGACGTTTACGATGGATTGGCCATGGGCAATGCAGCGGAGCTTTGTGCGGGCCAATGCGGAATCTCCAGGCAAGAACAGGATGAGTTTGCTGTACAGAGTTACCAGCGAAGTCAGAAAGCATGGAATGACGGGGCATTCAACAACGAGATTGTCCCGGTATCGATTCCCCAGCGAAAAGGTGACCCGGTGCTGATGGCTAAAGATGAAGAACCATTCAATGTGAAATTTGATAAGATACCGGAACTAAAGCCTGCATTTCAGAAAAATGGAACGGTGACTGCAGCAAACGCTTCTACCATGAATGATGGTGCTGCTGCTCTTGTGCTGATGAGTGCAGAAAAAGCCCTGAGTTTGGGTTTAAAACCGCTTGCCAGGATTGTTTCCTATGCAGATGCCGAACAGGCTCCTGAATGGTTCACCACAACACCATCGATAGCAGTTCCGCTTGCTGTAAAAAAAGCCGGTCTGGAGATGACGGACATAGCTTACTGGGAATTGAACGAAGCATTTGCAGTTGTTGGAATCGAAAATACCAGGCGCATGCAGCTTGATCCTGCCAGGGTTAATGTTCACGGAGGGGCCGTATCTATAGGCCACCCGCTTGGTTGCAGCGGTGCAAGGATCATTGTGACGCTTCTTAACATATTACAAAGAAATAATGCGCAATATGGCGCGGCAGGTATCTGTAATGGCGGAGGCGGCGCAAGCGCAATGGTGATTGAGAGACTCTGACAAGCAACATATCTGCCAGCAAAAATTCTTTAAAACGGGGTGCTCAACTATTTGCCGGCAGGACTGCTGTCACCAGTAAATTAGTCCCCTCGGAGAAACAGGTCAGAGCTTTTTTACCGGAAGATACCGGAAACGGACAACCGCAGACTTTTTTTCAGACGATGATATCCGCAGTTCATAACGTTTTGTGCCTGCGGTAATGATCATCAAAGACGTATTTGGTGGAATCTTACCAAGGTTATCTGCATACATCATTAGTTCATATTCAGTATTGGGATAAGCGGTTACCTGCAATGAAAGGGCAGAAGCTGTCAGTCTTTTTTTATGAAGCAGGAGCGTGTTGTTCAGGAACACACTTACTGTGTCATCATCAATCTCTGCATTATCATAAATATCGATCCTGATCTGGGAAGTATCGAAAACGATCTCTTTGATCACCTCTTTTTCACGATCGTCCAGGTTGAGCGATTTCTGAATTTTATTCAGGGTATCACTTTGAAAAACATCAACAGGAAAGATGGAACTTGTCTCCCGGTTTAGCTGGATCCTGCCTGGTGGACAAATATTATTATTGCCCATCTCATGTCCTTTCCATTCACCGATAAAAGCTTCGACAGAATCATTTTTCGTGTAATTCAGATCATAGGTTTTTATACAGGGAATACAATGGGAGGGCACATTGAACTGTAAAACCAGGTTTTCAATGATCACCATTCTCTTGGTGGCGGGGTTATATCTCCCGGTGAAGTTGATCTTTGTGAAACGGTCCTTATCATAGTAGTTATAGGCATTTCCCAGGATCATGATATTGCTGCCCGCATAAGTTACATGTAATTCAATAAAATATTCAGGGAAACATCCGCCTGATACCTGTGTCCTTTTCCCCCGCCATATGCCGGCGAGATTCTGTGACATAGTAGCGCCGGATAAAGCCATTAATAAGAACACCAGGAAAAACCGCATCAAAATAATTTAACGGAAATTAATAAGTTTAGGGATCATCCTGTCCAAATTTATGTGAATGGTACTATAAGTGAACACAGCGAGCAGCGATCCGCCGCAAACCAACTTACGCTAATTTTTCTGCAACTTAAATACTACCACGGCATTTTTTTGTTCTGTTGAAGTGATCCTGACCTCGTATTTTTTATCACCTGCAGTTACAACCATGAGAGAAGTGTTTGGCGGTATCTCGCCCAGGTTTTCTGCAACCATCACTAGTTCATGTTCAGCATTCAGTTCGTCGAGGGTGAAGTTTAATTTGAGCGCTCTTTCAGTGAGTCTTTTTTTAGACAATACAAGTTTCTTATCGAGATAAACAGAAATGGTGTCATTGTCAACGGAGCCGTTGTCATAGATATTGACGGAGATATCACCGGGACTTGTGAAAATTGTTTTCACAAGTTCATTCTCCCTCATTGATAGCACTTTTGGAATCTTTACAGGTTTATTCTCCGCAACAGGGCCGTCCAATACGGCCTGATCCGGTTTGTGCATCGGCTTTTTATTTTCGGCAGTTCTATCCGCCAGTTTTTTTGCGGCAGCTGCAGCAATGCTGTCAGCTTTCCCGGTGGTCGCCGTTGATTTGTTAGTGGCGACAGGCGGTTTTTGACTGGCGGGAGTGACGGTTTTTGGCGAAGGCACCGGTTTCTTAACCGTGGTCTTTGCGCTGGCCGTTGAATTCGTTGCCGGTTTGGTTCCGGGCGCTGTCACGGGTTTTTTAACCGGGGGTTTTGTTCCGGCAGTAGCATTTGTTGCCGGCTTTTTCGCCGGTGCTGTCACTGGTTTTTTTACAGGAGGTTTAACCGGTGTTTTTGCAATTGCTTTGTTGTTTTTGAGTTCAGGTTCTTTAGCTTTTTTCTCTTTTTCTACCAGGAAGGGTTCCTTGTAAAAGTCCGACGTAACTACTTTCCTGAGAAAGATTGTTCCACCACCACAATTACTTGAGTCAACATTATTATAACTGGTGTAGGTCCCTTCAAGAAACTCCTCATCTCCGTTTCTTGAATACTGCAGATAACAAGTCATTACACAGGCGCTGTTACCCTGGAGCATCTTCAGCTCAACCAGTTTCAGTTCTTCGAGCAATACCTTTTTTGTAATCGGATTTACGGTCCCGCGACATGTCGCCTTACCATAAAATATGGTTGTTTTATATGAGTAGGTTACTCCCTCAAATGCTTTGGCATTCTGATTTATCTGCACCTCGAATTTGTAACGGTCTTCCTCACCCATTATCTTCATATACCTGGTTTGTTCCCCGTAGAAACTTCCACGCCAGATACCCGTTACATCCTGTGCTGAAACAAATAACCCTGCAGAAAAAAGTAGAAAAAGTAATAAATGCTTCATGATTAACTCCTCACCGGGCAAATTAGTAAAAACTTACCTTTCACATCTAAATATCGGGAGTGGTCGTCTGCAAATTCTTCGTTAATTTTGTCCTCCTTCGCCAGGCAGGAACTTGGTAATTTGGTGTTTGTGTGGCCTGGAGAACGGAAGGAAGATTGTCCGACGTGGTAAGAGTTTTAGCGATTAACTAATAGAATAAGTAACAGACTAAAAAGTAATGATAAAAATAAGTTTTCCTGATGGTGCTGTCAGGGAGTATAATGAAGGAAGTTCGGCACTGGATATAGCAAAATCAATCAGTGAAGGCCTCGCAAGGAAAGTAATAGCAGCAAACGTGAATGGAGAAGTATGGGATGCAACCAGGCCAATCGACAATGATGCAACCCTGAAACTACTCACCTGGTCAGATGATGACGGCAAGTCCACATTCTGGCATTCTTCTGCCCACCTGATGGCAGAAGCCGTGGAGTCGTTGTTTCCGGGAGCTAAGTTCTGGGTAGGACCTGCCATCGAAAGAGGGTTTTATTATGATATCGACCTTGGCGGCCGGCAGATCACGGAGGAGCATATGCGAAAACTGGAGACAAAGATGGCCGAGCTTGCAAAACAGGCCAATCCTTACGTCCGGAAGGAGATCTCGAAGGCAGATGCGATAAAATATTTTGATGATAAGGGAGATGAATACAAACTTGACCTCCTGGGAAATCTTAATGACGGAAACATCACTTTCTATAGCCAGGGCAACTTTACTGACCTTTGCCGCGGACCACATATTCCAAATACAGGCTTCATAAAAGCCATCAAACTTACCAGTATTGCCGGCGCATACTGGAAGGGCGATGAAAAAAATAAGATGCTTACCCGCTTATACGGGGTAACCTTCCCATCGCAGAAAGAACTTGACGAATACCTTGCTCTTCTGGAAGAAGCGAAAAAACGCGATCACCGCAAACTGGGCAAAGAGCTGGGTATATTCACAATGGATGATGACATTGGTCCCGGTCTTCCTTTATGGCTGCCAAACGGAACCATCATTATCGAAGAACTTGAAAAGCTGGCCAAGGATACTGAACAAAGGGCAGGTTATAAAAGAGTGGTAACACCGCATATTGCAAAAGAAAGCCTATATCTGACCAGTGGTCACCTGCCTTATTACCAGGATAGCATGTATCCTCCGATGGAGCTTGAGGGACAGAAATACTATCTGAAGGCAATGAATTGCCCGCATCACCACAAGATCTTTGCTGCGGAGCCGAAAAGCTACAAGGATCTTCCGCTGAGACTTGCGGAGTATGGTACCTGTTACCGCTACGAGCAAAGCGGCGAGCTCTTTGGCCTGATGAGGGTAAGATGTCTTCACATGAATGATGCACACGTCTACTGCACCAAAGAGCAGTTTGCTTCGGAATTCCGTGCGGTGAATGACATGTATCTCAAGTATTTTAAGATTTTCGGGATAGATAAATACGTAATGCGGCTTTCATTACATGATCCGGCCAAACTGGGTCAGAAATACATTAATGAGCCTGAACTCTGGCTGGAAACTGAGGCTATGGTCCGGAAAGTGCTCACCGAATCAAACATTCCGTTTATCGAGGTGCCAGACGAGGGTGCCTTCTATGGCCCGAAGATTGACGTCCAGATCTGGAGCATAATCGGGCGCGAGTTTACCCTGGCTACAAACCAGGTTGATTTTGCACAGGGGCGCAGGTTCAAACTTGAGTTTACCAACAAAGAAAATCAACCGGAAACCCCGTTAATCATACACCGGGCTCCCCTCGGTACCCATGAGCGGTTCATCGGGTTCCTGCTGGAGCACTACGCGGGGAAGTTCCCATTGTGGCTGGCGCCGCTGCAGGTGAAGATTTTGCCCATCAGTGACAAGTTCCTTGATTATGCACAAACTATTTTGGAATCGCTGAAAAATGCGGATATTCGTGCAGAGGTAGATGATCGCAGTGAAAAAATCGGTAAAAAAATCCGTGATACAGAACTGGCCAGGGTCCCTTACATGCTCGTAATCGGCGAGAAGGAAGTAAATGAAATGAAAGTTGCCGTAAGACGACAGGGCAAGGGTGATACCGGCGCGGTTAGTGTTGACGAATTTATTAATACAGTAAGTGCCGAAATCAGGAACAGGGTTTCGGAGTAACGCATCCTCTTCTGATATTACTTAACGTGTTCGCGAAAAGTTCCTTTCCCTGAAGGAATATTAAAAACAAAAAAATAAGAATGCTCCCGTTAGGGATGGGAGCGAATATAATTATGGCATTTCCACCGAGACAACCGAGAGGTAGTTTTAATCCACGATTCAGAAAAGAACAACAACAGGAACATCGCACAAATCAAATGATCCGCGTACCTCAGGTGAGGCTGGTCGGTGATAATATCGAAGTGGGTGTATATTCGATCCAGGATGCATTGCGCATGGCACAGGAACAGCAACTCGACCTGGTCGAAATTTCTCCGCAGGCAGATCCCCCGGTTTGTAAAATAATCGACTATAATAAATTCCTTTACGAGAAGAAGAAGAAGGAAAAGGAAATGAAGGCCAAAAGCAAATCGGCCGAGGTCAAGGAAATCCGTTTTACACCGGGTACCGATGACCATGATTTCGACTTCAAATCTAAACATGCCGAAAACTTTCTTAAGGAAGGTAATAAGGTAAAAGCATACGTGCAGTTCAAGGGACGTGCAATCATGTTCAAGGAAAGAGGGGAGTTGTTACTGCTTAAATTTGCTGAACGACTGGCAGATTTTGGCCAGCCTGAAGCACTCCCAAAGATGGAAGGTAAAAGAATGTTGATGATCTTTGCCCCGAAGTCGCAGAAGAAGAAAAAGGATTCAGAATAAACTGTCTCATAATATTAACAACCATGAAGCGGTGTGCTGCTTCATGGTTTTTTTATTTCAGCAATAGCATTAATATGAACGAATGCCTGTATCTGGTTGGGTTCATATTATTTCAGCAATAACATTAATATGAACGAATGCCAGTATCTGGTTGGGTTCATATTATTTCAGTAATAGTATTAATATGAACGAATGCCTGGTTTTATGGATTGGTTTATGTAATGTTTCAGAATCTGGTTTAATGAATGTTTCAATATTGATCAATGAAAGGAAGTGCCGAATACGATTTTTTACAGGAAGTATTTGAATGGGTGTTTTATAATATGCCCATTGAGAAGGACAATACTTATATCAGGAACATATACGAGTTCTATCAGAACAATGGTGGTTTAAGTGGTAAGCAGATCCAGGTGCTGCTGAATGAGATTGAGAAGATTCCGGTAAAACCCCCGTTCAACCCGGCAACACTAGAAGCGATCATTAAGAAAAAAGCGGTCAAATACAGGTCGAAGCTCCCTCCTGTCACACCCATGTATACAGAAGACACAGAAACAAAACAAAAGCTGCAGCAGATCCTCGATATGGCACCACAGCACAAAGCGGCCATCAGGTATATGAATAAAGTAAATCTTAACCAGGAACTAAGTGTTACTGAAAAAGAAGATATCAATACAGTGCTGAATTTCCTGCTTAAAAAGTTCGGTGATATAAATAAGAAATAGCGCAACAGAAGAACCTGCGCATTATAAGTACACATTCGTCATGAGTACACGCCCATCATGAGTACACGTTCATGATGAGTACACGTTCATGATGAGTGAAGGTTCGTCATGAGTACAGGTTCGTCATGAGTACACGTTCATCATGACTGTACGTTCATCATGACTACACGTTGAAACGGAAATGCATCACATCACCATCCTTAACGATGTATTCTTTTCCTTCAATCCTTAAACGACCGTTTTCCCTGCAGGCAGCTTCAGAACCATACTGGATAAAATCATCATAACTGATCACCTCAGCTTTGATAAATCCTTTTTCAAAATCTGTGTGAATTACACTTGCCGCCTGTGGTGCTTTCCAGCCTTCATGAATTGTCCATGCCCTTACTTCCTGCACCCCGGCAGTAAAGTAAGTATAGAGGTTAAGCAACTTGTAGGTTGATCTGATTAACCTGTTCAATGCAGGTTCTGTCATTTTGTATTCAGACATAAACAATTCCTTGTCTGCCGGATCTTCCATTTCAGAGATCTGGGCTTCTATCGAATTGTTCATGATGATAACGAGCGAATCCTCATTTTTAACGGACTCTTCCAAAGCTTTGGAAAATTTGTTACCCGTATGCATGGATGGTTCATCCACATTGGCAACATACAGTACCGGCTTCGCAGATAAAAGGAAAATATCTGCAATGGCTACTTTCTCATTTTTATCGAGTTGAAGTTCTCTGATATTTTTTCCCTGCTCCAGGTGGGTTTTGCAACGGACAAGAACATCGAGTTCCGCTTTCATCTTTGGATCAGTGCGTGCCTGCTTTTCAACCCTTTGAATTTTTTTCTCAACGCTGTCAAGATCTTTCAGCTGTAGTTCGGTATCGATGATTTCTTTATCACTGACCGGGTTGATCGGTCCCTCATCACGTAAGATGTTCTCATCTTCGAAACAACGGATAACATGGATGATGGCATCTACTTCCCGGATATTTGCCAGGAACTTGTTACCCAGGCCTTCACCTTTACTTGCTCCTCTCACTAGCCCTGCAATGTCCACGATCTCGATCTGTGTGGGAACAACCCGGTTGGGTACAACCAGTTCAGCAAGCTTGTTCAGCCGGAAATCGGGTACATCTACCAGTCCAACATTTGGTTCAATGGTGCAGAACCGGTAATTGCCGGCCTGCGCCTTTGCACTGTTGCTGACTGCGTTAAATAACGTTGATTTTCCCACATTCGGTAGACCGACAATTCCTGCTTGTAAAGCCATGTTTCAAAAAATTTGAGCCGCAAATATAGTGCATACCGGGGCATCAGCAGCAAGCTTCCAATAAAATGCAGGGTTCATGCGTTTTACCCTGCAATCTATTTGCATTGAATCTGTTATCTTCAACCCGAATTTAAACGAGTATCATGGCTTTAAGCAGAATCTGGTCGGCCTTTATCATTATTGCTATTTCAGTCGCCGGTTTCAAATGCTTTTTTCTTGGAGATACCCAGATCTTCAGCTGGATGGTCATCGGGAAATCGGCGGATCCGAATAACCCCCTCAAACTGGATGGAATTGTCGAAACCTGTTGGGTTGCTGTCGAAATCTGTCTGAAACTGATCGGTATTTTAAGTTTATTTATCGGGTTTATGAGCATTGCCGAGAGGGCAGGAGGGGTCCGGTTGCTTTCGAGGATAGTGGCTCCGTTTTTTTCAAAATTATTTCCTGAGATACCTAAGGGGCACCCATCCATGGGGCACATGATCATGAACTTTTCGGCTAACCTGCTTGGATTGGACAATGCTGCGACTCCTTTTGGATTAAAGGCTATGCAAAGCCTGCAGGAATTGAACCCGCGCCCCGAAGTGGCCACGAATGCACAGATCATGTTCCTGTGTCTTCATGCAGCCGGGCTAAACCTGATACCGGTAAGCGTGATTGCCGTGCGCGCAGCCAACAATGCCTCGAATCCAACTGATATTTTTATACCCTGCATGATCGTCACTTTCGTAGGTACCATTACTGCTATGCTGATCGTTTCATTCAAACAAAAAATAAATGTATTGCAGCCTGCAATCATTTTATGGATACTTGGAATATCAGCGGTGATCGGGTTGCTGGTGGTTTACGTGGTTCGCCTTAATGCGCCTGAACTGCAGTCGTTTTCCGGTGTGCTTAGTAATGGACTGATCCTGCTTGTGTTCTTGCTGATCATCCTGGGCGCTGTGTATAAAAAAATTGATGTGTTTGATGCCTTTATCGACGGTGCGAAGAACGGCTTTGAAACCAGTATCCGGATCATTCCCTACCTGGTAGGAATTATGGTTGCGGTGAGCATGTTGAGAACCAGCGGCACTTTTGATGTGGTTATAGGCGGTGTAAAAAGCTTTTTTCATATGCTTGGCGCGGATACCAGGTTTGTTGATGGGCTGCCAACGGCACTCATCCGTCCCCTCAGCGGAGGCGCTGCCCGGGGTATGATGGTCAGCACTATGACAACATATGGCGCAGATTCGTTCGCGAGCCGGCTCTCCGGCATTTTCCAGGGAGCTTCTGATACAACTTTCTATGTGATCGCTGTTTATTTTGGCTCTGTATCTGTGAAGAATACCCGTTATGCGATCGGTGCGATGTTGCTCGCGGACCTTGTTGGGGTTATCACTGCGATATCGCTGGCTTATCTTTTCTTCGGCAGTTCAGTATGATTATGTAAAATGAAAGATCTCAGCCGTCATGAACGACTGGTCAACTCAATAAAAAAATGCCCTCCATACGAGGGCATTTATGTTCAATATGTAATGGTGAAGGAAATGTAAGTTTTGATCTGATCTAGTTGCCACCTGTACTGCCACCGCTTTCTATAAGTTTGTACAACTCGTCAAGTTTTGGTGTGAGTATGATTTCCGTTCTGCGATTCCGGCCCCTGCCTTCTGCAGTACTATTAGATTCGACCGGATCATATTGACTGTGACCCGAAGCCACGATGCGTAATGGTTCAATCTTATAATCCTTTGTCAGTATCCTCACTATACTTGTTGCCCTGGCTACGCTTAAGGCCCAGTTATCTTCAAATCTTCCCCTGATTGGTATTGAATCCGTATGGCCTTCGATATTTACATTGATATCCGGGTTGAGGTTCAACACCTCAGCCAGTTTGCCCAGTGCCTCTTTACCCTTTACGTTGATGTTGGCACTCCCTGATGGAAACAACAGGTTCTCCTGTAAACTAACATATACTTTGCCATTTTTTACGGAGACAGATAATTCGTTGGAATTGAATTTTACCAGCGCATCAGACATCTTTTTACGGAGATCATCCGTTGTCTTTTTCTGCTGATCAATGAGTGCCTGCAATGTTTCGAGCCTTTTCTGCTGATCTGCGATTCTACCGGCAGCATCTTTTGAACTGGTTTGTAATTGATTGGAAGTAGAAGCTAACTGCTTTTTTGTATCTGCAAGTTGTTGCTCCAGTGTTTTGCCTTCTGACTGCAACTGGGTGATATCTTTCTGAAGAGATGATATTTGTCCGGCCATTCTCGCACTATCGGCCTGCAGCGCCTGGATCGTCGCGTTTGCGCTTGTCAGTTTGCGCTTCGCAACACAGGAAGTCAACGTGATGGCCATCAGGATGACAGGAAACATTTTAGAGGTAAGCAGCGTTTTTAACATATGATTTTTTTGATCTAGTTAGGAAAACCATGCCAAATGCAAAAAGCCGGCAATGAGCCAGCTTTTTGTAACGAGTATAGATTTGCGATCAGATAAGCGCCAGGGATCAGTAACTCATCAGGGTCAATCCTCTTAGGGATCAGTAATTACTCATCAGGGTCAGTCCTCTTGGCATCACTGTGCCGGTTGTTGTCTCATACCGGCCACGATAGATGATCGTATAGCTCCTGTTTATTGTCGGATTAACCGTAAACAGGGGAGTAAGATTCGTTGTAGTTCCTGTAGCACGTACATACAGTGTATCGGTACGTTTGGAAGCATAGGGAACAAAGTTTGTGATCTTGGCAAGTGCAACATTTGTAAAGACATTTTTTCCGGTCGCCACAGAATACAAATCGACATTTGGTAAGGTAGATTTGGAAAATATCAGGTTGATAAATCTCAACCGGGAAGTTGTATCGGTCGGCTTCACAATTTCATCTTCGGTCAGCACAGACTTTATTGCGTTTACTGTATCGTAGGTAAAAATTGAATAGTTTTTACCTGCCACCAGGTTAGCAGTAAAAGTGATAGCAGGTTGCGTGGAAGTTGCAAGGGTGTCTTTGATCAGGATGTTACGATTACCTGGCACCAAGGCGGAAGCATAGGTAGTAGAAGGGAAAAATCCGCCATATGCGAGCAATGACCCCGTAACAGGAACATTGTCCACATACATATAGGTACGTTGGGAACTTATCGTGCCGTTAAAAACTTTTACAAATGCTTTATCCTGCAGGGCTGTGTTCTCAACAACCATCTTATCAAATTCTTTTTTGCAGGAAACCGCTGCTATAAGTGATGCCGCTACTATGCAGGCTATGGACAATGATTTTGATGAATTCATTTCAAACAAATTTTACTGATGACAACATTATTTTTGAGTAAACCATTGTTCTTTGGTATGATAGTCAAGTGCAAGACCACCAAGCCTGTCCAGTTCAGAAATGTTGTACAGGTATTCAGAGTTATATCTTGGTCGTGCCCTGTAAACAAGTTTGTTGTTATTGTTGATGAAGAGATCCGTGCCTGCAGGAGGTGTAAAATCAGTATACACCTGTTCGGCTCCTTCCTGGTCAGTATAATGAAACCTCCTGATATCATTCCAGGTTTCGATTGAACCATAACCGTAAAGTGCAATGTATTTCTGCAGCATAATGTGAGATAGTTTCAGATTTGCTGCTGATGGGACAACTACCGGGTTTGCGAGATAACTGGCTTTTGAAGCCGGAGTGATCAAAAGTGCCTGAGGCACATTGGTATTGAAGTCTGTCGTAAGCATATCGAATGCAAGACTGATACCATTTTGATAAGCAGTAACAGCCTGTGGTTTTTCACCTTTACGATAATGAGCTTCCGATTTTATGAACTGAATCTCTGAAGCGGTAATGATTGGAAAATGTGCTGCATTCCTGAAAAGATACCTGGCCCTGGCATCGGAGGTTGGTGAGGTGACGGTATCGTAGCCCTGCCCCCAGAAGTTTTCAGGTCTGTCAGCCGCAGCGAGACCACTATTGCCTTTATTAGGAGCGATCCCCCTATATGTTCCATTTGTATTCAGACGAAGTAGATAAGGGGTCCTTGGGTCAAATACCCCAGGGAATCTTGGATTTAACCCGGTCATTAAATTTACCGGGTATTGAGCCTGTCTCAAAGCGCCAACATTACCACGAAACGGACCATAATAATTAGCTGTTCCTGTTATACCGGTATTGGCAAACCTCGCATAGGCATTGTCTGCATTTACATTTATGGCAAGGTTACAATAGAAAAGTACAGAGTCAGCATTATAAGTGGTTTTATTTGACAACTGGTTGAACGACCTCGCCATAACCGAGTAGACAAATTTTTTCCATTTATTTACATCTCCGTTATAAAAATAAGCATCCCCCTTGGCAAGGTTCTGCTGATTCACTCCGTCTCCGGTCTGGTTAAGGAAACTGAGCGCGGTGCGGCACACGGACCTTACGGTGTCATACACATCTTTCTGATCATTGTATTTGAACGTCAACTGGCTTGTATTAAAAGCTTCAGTCAGAATTACCTCGCCATAAACGTTGGTCAGTGTCAGCCAGCTCCATGCCTTGATAGCATGTGCCACACCTACATAGTCCCATTTCTTTTCCTCGGTTCCCCACTCAATGATACGGTTAAGATTTTGCCCCATTCCGAAGTAATGCATGGCCCATACTGAGCCCAGGATATCACTTGCGCCGGTTGCACCACCCATTTGATCATATTGATTACCGGTAATGTTGGTTGCCCAGTATTGCACATATCTGCCGATATAAATCCCGTCATTGGCGGTACCATAAGCTGACCCCGCAGCGGCCGAACTGCCTACCATATTTCCTATAATACCTGGAAGCAAAGTTTCGATCGGTTTTTTAACACCGGCATTCGGATTAAGAAATGCCTCATCGATTTTCTTAGCGCAGGAGCTGATTGATATTACTCCGAGGGCAAGTATGCACCCTGCTATATTCTTTATGTTTCTCATGCCTGTAATGTTTAATAATTAGAAACTGGCTCTGATGCCGATATTGATACTGATTGGAGTTGGCAATGTTCCATAATCAAAGCCCCATGCTCCAACCCCGCGGCCGGCAGCTGTGTTACCATTTGATGCAGGATCTCCCCCGGTATAGTTGGTGATAAGAATAAGATCATTTCCAGTGATGAAAGCCCCAAGGCTCTTAACTCCCCTGATTTTTTTAACAACATTTGGAGAGAACTGGTAGTTAAGTGTAAGATCTCTTAACCTTAACCAGTTTACATCTTTCTCAATAAAGGCTTCTTCCGGCATACCGTTAGCACCATAATATGCATCCAGGTAGGCTGGTATCACGGTAATGGTATTCCTTGTTGGATTCGCACTGTTTTGTTTTCCATCATTCAACACACCTTCGATCACCCTGGGAGTGTACCTGTCAATAGTCAGATTGCTTTTGCCAATACCTGTCAGATACATTTGATTGGCATTAAATACATCCCCGCCAACTTTCAGGTCCCACAGGAAACTCAGTCTCCAGTTTTTATACCTGAATGTATTCGTTGTTCCAATGGTAAAATCAGGATTTCTGTCACCTCTTACTTTGAACACTGCATCAATAGCCGGTAATCCGTTCAAAGGATTAATAAGTATGTCACCGGCAGTGTTTCTCAGATAACCGTACGATGTAATGGATGTAGTGGTTCCGTTAAGTGTAATACCGCCACGCGCGTTTCCATATAACCAGGTATCTCCAAGATAATATTCGGCAACGTTAGCTGGTAACTGTACCACTTCGTTCCACATCTTATTGAAGTTCACCCGCACGTTCCATCCGAAGTCGGCCTGGTTGATGACGTTTGCATCAGCAGATACTTCGAATCCCTGGTTCCTGGTACTGCCGGCATTTTGCGTATTCAACACAAATCCGGTTGCATAGCTGAGGCGAAATCCTTCAACAATCTGGCCCTTGTTCAAAGTGTTGTAATACGTCGCATCGAAATTGAGTATGTTATTAAATAGCTTCAGCTCTGTGCCAACTTCAAAGGTCTGTTGTTTTTCAGGCTCAAGATTCGGGTTGTTGTTTACGAATCCGTATGAAAAACCGCCACCGCTCGCAAAGTTGTCGACAAATACGGATTGTGTGGAGTATGGCGAGTTTAACCTGGCAGTACTGGCAGCGGAAGTACGGATTTTCCAGTAATTCAGTGTTGAACCTCGTTTGAGTTCCGGGAATATGTCTGAGATGATCACACTCAGGCTGGCTCCCGGATAATTATAATTCCTGTTTATTTTGGGCAGGGTAGAGGCTGCTTCGAATCGATGAGAGTAGTTGAAGAATATGACGTTATTATAGCCGACACTCACCTCGCCAAAACCCGCCATCTGCCGGGTGACCGACTCATTCCAGTTTCCCAGATTGTTTTGTAGCAGTCTGCGGCGTGTGTTTGGAGCGGTGTTGGAACTGTCAAACTTAGTAGGGTCTTTCAGATTATTTCCAACTATTGCAAACATCTGTGTATTATAATCCTGCCACATGGTACCGACCATCAGCCTGGTACTCCATTTCCCGAAATCTTTTTTTGCTGTTGCCGTGATGGTATGATTGTAACCCTTATACTCCCTCCAGTAATTATCCTGTTCGCCATTTAATGCCTGGGTGATATAAAAGGACTTCGGATGATAAAGTGTGTAACCTTCGGTTTTATAGGTGTCATAACCGAATCTTCCGGTGAGGGTCAACCAGTCAGTAGGGGTGATGTTGATTCCGAGGCTCGCTGTGTAACGGTCGGTTTCGTCACGGCTCGGGTTGGCATTCACGTTGAATAAAGGGTTGTCCAATTCTGCATTTGGATTATTAGAAGCAAAAACCGGAATTTTGTTGCCCGCATCATCCTGGTATCTCCTGATGTCATAGGTGTTCGGATAAGCAAATAAACCCAGCATATAACCACCGGCGCTACGAAGAACCTTATCGTTTTCGCTCCTTACATAGGCGAGGGAAGGCGTGATCTCAATGTATTTGCCAATCTTCGTGGTATTCGCTATCCTCAGGTTTATTCTTTTGAAATTGTTGTTTGGCACAACTCCTTCCTGGTTAAAATAGGAACCTGAAACGCGGAAAACTGATTTATTGAAACCAAAGTCTGCACCCAGGTTGTGGGTCTGTGCAAAACCGGTTTTGAAGAAGTTCTTTTTGTTGTCGATCAGGTTTGTCCCTGCAGGATATGGTTCACCGAAATAACGGAAAACATTAGCATTGGCGCCATTCTCTCCATTCTGATAACCTTCGAATACTTCGGGATACCGGGTGATTTGCTGTACCCTGAAAGCATTATCATACTGAACTGCCAGTTTGTTTGATTTTGCCTTTTTAGTAGTAACAAGAATAGCACCGGAGCTTGCCTGGCTACCATACAATGCCGTTGCCTCAGGTCCTTTCAGAACTGTGATTGATTCAATATCATTTGGATTAAGATCGGAGATCCTGTTGGTGTAATCATTATTCCTGTTCGCCCTGTCAGAAGCAAGACCAAGCCCGGCACCACCACCCGAAGTCTCGTTTACGGTGGAGTTATCCATGATGATCCCATCGATCACGAACAATGGTTCATTACTTAGAGACAAGGAGTTGAATCCCCGTAAAACGACGCTTGAGGATGCACCTGCAGTGCCGCCTGTCGGGCTTATCGTTAAACCGGCCACTCTGCCCTGCAATCCATTGATGAAGTTCTCACGCTGGGTTTCCTGCAGTTCTGACCCTAACACTTTTTGAGTTGAATAACCAAGTTCCCTGGGCTTACGTTTAAGGTCAAGCGCAACAACAACTTCTTCAAGGGCGTTCTCAGCCGGCGCGAGCCCGATGGTGACTCCGCTAATCTTATCGCCAACTGTATATTCTTTGGTAGTGTATCCAAGGTAGCTGACTACCAGTACTGCACCCTTTGAGGCATTCAGGCTAAAGTTGCCTTTTGAATCCGTTGGCGTACCCAAAGTGCTTCCTTTGATCTGAACTGTTGCTCCTTCCAGCGGGCTTCCATCTCTTGTAGAAACAACGGTACCGGAAAGTGTTTGAACCTGGGCTGAAGCCGTTACCTGGAGGCATAACAATAACGGCAATAACAGCATGCGTAGTAAACTTCTCATAGCATGTTTTTAATCTGGGTGATCTATCTGATGTGACAAAAAATAAACCTCAACTGTATACGGGCATTGGCCTGCCTGGAAATTCAGGCATGATCAAAGCATTGGTTTTTCAAATGAATATTCCTGTATTACAAAAACGATATTCCTGCATTAGGTAATGAACCCACTTCTACAAAACCTGGATCCCTGCTGTCACATATGGCTCAAGCATCGGATCATCCGGACTTAACTCGGTAATAAGAGTCTGGATCTGGGTCAGCGGTGAAACATGGATTGGCTGGAGTGAGTTAAGCTTCTCTGCAATGGTTACACAAACTACCTTTTGGGATGATTCTATCATTGCTTTTTTCAACTGTACAACATCCCAGTCATTGTCAGTGATACCATCCTTTACATTGATTGCGTTAACACCCAAAAAACACAGGTCAGCCCGTATGTGCCTGATCTTTGCCAGCGCTTCACCACCGGTCGTTATTTTAGCATTCTTAGAAACTTTATCGCCTATTACTATGACATCAATGTTGGGGTGGGCCATGTATTCCTGGATTATCGGAATACTTCCGGTGATGAATGTTGCTTTAAGCTGGGAAGGAAGACAGCGCGCCATCTCGATGAGTGTCGTTCCCCCTGTAGTTAAAACAAACATACCATCCTGGATAAGCCGGATTGCTTTTTGAGCTATGATTTTTTTCTCGCTGGAAGCATAAACGTTGTTCGAAGGATAGTGGAACTGGTTGAAGGAATGTGATAATGCCCCACCATGAACTTTTATCAGTTTGCCTTCATCGGCCAGCTCCTGCAGGTCCCGCCGTATCGTATCTTCAGACACATTTATCTGTTGACACAAGCCCGATGAAAGGACGCTGTTGTGCAAATCAATTTGGCGTAATATAAACGCCTGACGTTCTTTCTTGAGCATTACGTTAGCGGGTTACTCTCTCAAAATAAAAGAAATTCCTGCATAAAACCGCAAACATGCGAAAATAATTATTTTGGGTGTGGTCGGAACTTGTCAAGAGGTCTCGGGAGAAACTTCATACGGTTGCGGATACCTGCAGAAAAAAGGCCAACTTTTGGTTAGCCTTTTGAAAACGTTTGTTCATATGAAGCATTAGATATGTTTGATAAAAAGCCATTTGCCTTGACAGGCATATGGAGTCATATGCTGATATTTGTCATAGAAGCAAGGTGCTTGTAGTCAGGCATTTCAGCCATATCAAATAGTTCGCGTACGGGAGTTGTATATTCTACGGGCAATTGCTATTACTTGCCGAATGCAAAACGGACCGATAAAGCAAATGCATCAGGAACAAAATTTATTGCAGGGATGATGTCGAGCTCGGGTTTCCAGTCCAGCGATAAATTGATTGGCGCATTGGAAAATTTATAATCCAGTCCTATTATACCGGTTGGTCCTGCAAAGGTGCGTCCACCACCTTCACCATTTTTATCTGAATCGCTTTCGAAACCTACGTATGCGCCCGCGCCATAAAACCAGCTAAGGCCTTTTGCGCTGAGTGGCTGGTACACTTCAAGAAGACCCCCGATCCCAAATTTGCTTCCAAACGATATCATACCTTCTATAGCACTGCGATCGGTAATGAAATATTTTCCGGTAATCGAATTATTAAGCGTGGGAATGGAATTGCTTAACCTGATACCAATCGCCATGCGGTAGTCACGCACAGGCTCCTCTATTTTATAGAAGGCAGGATCGGGTTCAGGATCCTGCGCCATTAACTGACCGCATGAAAGAACAGCTATGATCATCATGGATGTTACCAGCAAATTTTTCATATTAGTATGTATTTAAGCTATGAACCAAATAAACGAAAAGGTTTAATGGACATACATGAACCACGTGTTAAAGTTCTTAGAAATCGGGGCGGCTTGCGGTGGCAGGAGGAGGGGCGGGAAGCGCTTTTGGCGGTTCGAACAATTCAAATTTTGTTTTCGGTCTGCGATCTTCCTGCCATTTGAAGTTCCGCAAACGTTTTTCGCTTTCCGGCATCTGGGTGACCGGGTACATCGTACCTTTTACTTCATTGATAACAACAACCCGGTTCAACTCTTTATTCAGGAAACGAAGATCAATCATATCACCAGCAACCCGGTTGATGCCAACGAGATAATCTTCGCGGTCCTTTGCATAATATATACTTTCAGCATTACCCTTCGCACGCATATAATCTATCGTGCCTTCATTGAAGTAAGCTGTCATCCTGATTCCCTTCAACTGGTTAAACATATTGACGCCGGAATTATTAACCGCTATCGCATTCTCAAAAACAAAGATCTTGTCAGCTTTTTTATTCCTCGTATAAATGAAAATCGTATCTCCGCTTACCTGGCTATTGGAGGCCCACATCACCGGGTCCTTAAACAGTCTGAATATGGAATCCTTACCGGAATACCATAGGCTATCAGCCACCGCCTGCAGGGAATCAGAAAATATTCTTACGCGATGATATGCCTGGAAATAACGATCAGCAGAATCATTTTTTGATTTGGTGTCCACGACCGTAACGTCTTTGATTACTGAACTGCTGTCTTTATTGGGAGCTACTGTTTTTTTTGCGGTAACCGGTTTGTTTGCAGTACCTGGTTTTGCCTTCGTTCGTGGATTAATTTTAGATGTGTTATTGGAACTGCTGTCCGGCCTGGCAATAGGGGGCGTGGCGGCATTGGCTTTCTGGACTGCCGTAGAACGGTTCTGCATGGTTGAGTCATTGACAGATGCCTCATTCTTCGATATGTTCTTAAGCCGTGATGTATCGGCCCTGCGTGCGGAGTCATTCCGCACAGACATCGCTGTATCAGTTATTGCCGGATCGGGAGTAGCTGCAGGCAAGAGCAAAGAACTGAGCTTTCCGGAATATAAAGTATCGGCAGTAACAAAAAGCGAGTCGTTGTCCTGTTTTATAATAAGTACTGCATTTTTTGTAGCCAGCAGGCTACCTTCCTTATTGTTCACATTCATATACTCACCGCGCATAGCATAACCCTGTGCAGTGTCTTTATAAAACACATTGCCGGTAAGCAGGCTAAAGCCTGTACTATCATTAGTATCTATATTATCAGCAATGATCTGGGAAGCTCCATCATTAATAACAGGTCGTTTACCAAAAAAGGCCTTTTTGTTTTTGAGATCATAATAACCACTGCTGGTAACGATGTTTCTTGCCGAGTCTTCGATATATGTTTTCGTGATAAAGGTTGTCAGCTGTGTTTCGCTGTTATATAATAACGAGTCGGCTTTGAGCTTATACTGCGGATCAATCAGTACAACATTTTTTTTGAAATAAACATCCTTGGTGTCTGCAAAATAGGTGGCTTCGGTGGAAGTAAGGACGGACTTGTCGTTGGCAACTTTGCCACCGGCATAATAGTTCCCGATCTTCTGATTCAGATCGTAGTCCAGCTGTTGTGTGGTCAATGTGCTTTTGCCATCGGTCAGCCGTACATTTTTTTTCAGATTCGCAATACGGGTATCAACGTGATAAAGCAGGTAGTTTGAATATATGTTTATGCTGTCGTTGTCGTTGATATGGACATTTCCAAAAGCTTCAAAAACCTTTGTGCTTTTATCATAATAAAAACTGTCGCATTCAAAAAGTGTGTTCCCTTGTTTTGCCTGAACCTTGCCTGACCCCGTCTGAACTTCTTTTACTGAGTCGAGTTTTTCAGTTCTTAATTTCTCTGCATAGATGATCTCAACTGGTTTTGACTCACCTGTTGCCGGCGGGCCACTGTTGACCTGTGAAAGACTGTGGCTCACGAATAAGAAAAGGGAGCCGAGTAGAAGTAAAATATTTTTCATCTTGCTGCTTTCACCGCACCGAAGTAGAATCATGTAAAGGTGATTTCAAAGCACCACCTTTCTCTTTTTTTCCAAACACGGAAATGTTTACATAACGTTTGGGATGTGTGCGGAAGTCGTCGAGCAAGGTAGTCAAACTGCGGCTCGTCTGGTGGAGCTCGTCGTACAATTTGCGATCATTTAACAGCATGCCCAATGTGCCATCTTTGCTGTCAATTTTCGAGATCGTGTTATCCAGCTTCGCGAGTGTATTTTTTAGCTGCATTACCGCCTGGTCAATATTGGCATTTGACAACATGTTGGTCGTCTTCTCAAGATTAGTCAATGTTGAGTCGATCTTGCCGTTATTTTTCGCAAGGTTGCTACTGAAATTTTCAAAATTACTCAGTGTTTTGGCCAGCGCTCCCGTTTGGTTATTCAAGAGATTTTCAAGTGATTTCGAAGTGGTAGTAAGATTCGCAATGATCCCCTGGATATTATTTTTGGTATTGGGATCCACGATAGTGTTAAGTTTCTGTATAAATACATCAAGCGATGCAAGTGTTTTATTCAGATTGTCTATTGCCGGACTTAATGCGCCCTTAACTTCACCCAGCAGACCAGGGTTTGTTGTAGTTTGCAGCGTTCCGCCGGACTGGATAAAGTTTGGACTGTTACCTAAGATTATTTCAAGTGAGGTGGTCCCAAGCAGATCACTGTTTATGGTAGCGATAGAGTTGTCAGGGATATTTACATCTTTGGAGAGACTCATAGTGACGATGATTCCACTCAGGTTTTTGTCTTTTTCTTTCAGAGCCGAAACCTTGCCAACCTGGAGACCGTTTATCAGAACGGGGTTAGCCGGGCCCACACCTTTCACCGATTTAAAAACAGCAAATAACTCATCATTCCGTTCAGTGATATTCCGACCTTTCAGAAAGTTGAAGCCGAGGATAAGGACAGTGATCGCAACAGCTGTGAGTGCTCCAACTTTCGTCTCATTAGATATTTTCATTCGACATTTTTTATTGTAAACCGGTAGGGTATGCCCTCGGATCAACCCTTAAAATTCTGGATAAAAACGCATATCTCCAATAAAAGTTCGAATGAAGTGCTTGTCCCTCAATACTATTTGCCTTCTGTTGCCTCCCGGTACCTCTTGATGGCATTGAGTACATTTTCGGCTATGGCTTCCTGTCCGTTTTTGCTGTTGAGATAGTCTTCATCCGGTTTATGGGTAATAAAACCTGTTTCCACAAGTA
Source organism: Flavitalea antarctica (assembly GCF_054461535.1). Lineage (NCBI taxonomy): Bacteria > Pseudomonadati > Bacteroidota > Chitinophagia > Chitinophagales > Chitinophagaceae > Flavitalea > Flavitalea antarctica. The sequence goes on along the minus strand of NZ_JBTLQG010000033.1, from coordinate 15,428 downwards.
TGCTGGGCATCGCTGTTGCCTGGAGCACCCATATACCTTTCTCGTTTCGCTGCTTAACGCCGCGGCTTTCCCTGCCTTCCTTCACAAATTCTTCTTCTACCAGGTTAGCCAGCAAAAGGCTTTTAGTGAAGTACTTTTTCGTCCATAACAGCGATTGAGCCTTGAACGTGGGATCATTCAGGTCAGGAGTGTACTCGGCGCCCTCGTCCACAACTTCAGACAGTCGTTCAGACACATAGTCACCTTTTGCTGAGGTCCGGTCAGCCGCCCATATATAGGTTTCTGTTCCTCTCGACAGGTTCGGGGTATAGTAAGTAGTGTATTTGGGGACGGTCCGTGTTCTTTTTTTCCTGGATTTCCCTTTACCGGTATAATAGGTTTCCTTCCGGTAACCGGCAAACTTTGAATGCCGCACAGGCGGGCCGGCGTTCACATGGATGGAAATGAAGAGATCACCTTTGTTTGCATTTGCAAAATCAGCTCTTTCTTTGATTGCCGGATATACGTCAGTGGTGCGTGTGTATAACATCTTGACATCCTTAAATTCTTCTTCGAGTAATTTTCCAAGCTTAAGGGCAACACCAAGACAGATGTCTTTCTCAAAGGAGTATGCGCCGCGGGCACCGACGTCTGATCCACCATGCCCGGCATCCACGATAATTGTTTTAATGGCAAAGTTTCGCGTTTCATCCGGGTGGTCCTTCCTGAAGGCAAAAACAATGGTCAATAAGAGGAGAGAAATGATTCCGGTCAGTAATTTTTGCAGCATCAGCAAGGCCCGTTTTTTTGCAATTTATATAATTAAGATGCTGTTGAGGGGAGAAGTGAAGGTCCGCAACTGAATTTTAAGAATTAATTGTGCAATGTGTTTAATTGTGCATTGTATTTAATTGTGCAATGTGTTCATATGTGCAATATGTTCATCTGTGCAATCTGTTCATCCGGTTCAACTCCGGGTGATAGCCTCACGATATCTTTTAAGTGCATTCACAAGGCTTTGCACTATATCTTCCTGGCCCTGTGCGCTGTTAATGAGGATCTCCTCCTCTTCATTCGTGATGAACCCTGTTTCGACCAGTATACTTGGCATTCCGGTAGCCTGGAGTACCCAGATTCCCTTGTCATTACGTTGTTTGACACCGCGACTTGACCTGCCCGCCTTTACCAGCTCCTCTTCCACAAAACTTGCAAGCATCAGGCTTTTTGTGAAGTACTTTTTTTCATACAGCTGGGAACGGATCCGGAACTCGGGCGAATTCATGTCAGGCATTATTATATTGGAATCTGATGCTGACTCTGCGACGCTGTCCCCGGCAATACCGGGTTCCTCAATGTTTATGTATCCGCTCTTTATCCCGCTTCGATCGGCTGCCCAGATAAAAGTCTCCGTACCGGCAACCATATTTTTTACATAATAAGTTTCTGTGATGGGAGTTTTGACCGTTTTGGTTTTTTTCTTTTTACCTTTTCCCGTCACCACTTTTTTTGTTTTATAGCCAACGGTTCTTTTAGCGTTCCAGCCGCCAGCCCTCAGGCCGGCCGAGTTACAGTGGATACTGATAAAGAGATCTCCTTTCGCTTCATTAGCCATTTCCGCACGCAGGTGATTGGCCGCATTGAGATCATTCAGATTGCCGGGCAAAGCATTAGTGGTGCGGGTATAAACGATCTTACACTCTGGAAATTCTGTTTCCAGTCTTTTACCAAGTTTCATCGCGATAGCAAGCGAAACGTCTGCTTCCGTCGAAAATAATCCCCTGGCCCCGACATCGTATCCACCATGACCCGCATCAACAACGATGGTGCGGATCACCGGTTTCTGTATCTGTTTATTCGAGAAGGAAAAAAGCGCGGTCAGAGAAATGATAAGTCCAAAAGAAGCAAAGATTTTATTTAGCATAACTATTTTCTGGTTACGACAGTCGTGAATGGCGCAAAATACAACATCACGCGTGTTTTTAATCAGTTAAAAGTCGCTAATAAATCTAATTTGTTGCTGAAGCCTGGCTGGCGTTACCGTTGCGGTATCTTTTGAGCGCGTTAATGATGCTTTCTACAACTTCGTCCTGGCCCTTTTCACTATTGAGATATTCTTCTTCTTCCTTATTGCTGATGAAGCCGGTTTCAACGAGCACACTTGGCATACCGGTTGCCTGGAGAACCCAGATCTGCTCTTCATTTCTTTGTTTGACACCCTGGCTGAGACGACCACCTTTTTCGAATTCCTCTTCGATATAGGTTCCGAGCAGCAAACTTTTACTGAAATATCGTTTTTCGTATAACTGTGCACGTATCCTTGCCTCAGGTGTGTTCATGTCCGGCATGCCTGCAGTTGTGGCGGCATTTGTACTGTCACCTGCAAACTCACCGTCGTCTTCCGTATTTATATATTCACTCTTCACTCCGCTACGATCTGCGGCCCAGATATAGGTCTCGGTTCCGTGCCGGGTATTTTTGACATAATAGGACTCAGTGATCGGCACCTTGACCGTTTTCTTCTTTCTTTTTGAGCCCTTACCAGTGTAGACGACTTTGTTTTTATATCCTATCACCCTTTTTGCATACCATCCTCCAGCTTTTTGTCTTGTCGAGTTACAATGAATACTGATAAAGAGATCACCACGGGCTTCATTGGCCATTTCTGCCCTTAACCTGTTGGCAACCCTGCTGGATGTAACCCCGCCAGGCAAATCCTTTGTGGTACGGGTATAAACAACTTTAATACCCTCCATTTCTTCCTCTATCCGCTTCCCGAGCTTCAGTGCTATAGCGAGGGCTATATCAGCCTCGTTCGAAAACAATCCCTTTGCCCCCACGGCGGCCCCGCCATGTCCGGCATCTACAATGATCGTTTTTATCGTTTGCTTCTGCGCGGAAAGATGAAAAGACGTAATCAGCATCAGGGGCATTAAGGCAATAAAAAGGGCCCTTTGAAATGTTGTTCTTATCATACCGATCCGTAAGTTATAAACTAGTTTGTAATCAGAAAAACCTCAATAAATTCTTTACTTTCGCGTTCAACAAAAAACTGATAATCAGCGCCAATCTTCACATATTCTTAATTCATTAATAACTATTTTCGTCCCACTATCTGTATTATGAGCAAACGCGGTAAAAATAGTTTAAAATATAACTATCTATTGGTTTTCCTGGCTTGTTTGCTTTCTATAACGCATGATGCAGCGGCACATTATATTCCACACGAAAGTTTTTATAACCTCTTAACAGGTTTTGCATTAACGGGCCCTGCGGGAACTGCGATTCACAGCAGTGACTGGCAGCACATGCTCCTGCAAGATACTGTTCCGGTGAGCAGGGAAGCTTCAAAAAGACGGGATACCCTGCCTGGCCGCAATGGAATTCAACAATCCAACCTGCCACGCCGGGATACTTTGCCCGGCAACAGGGACAGTTTGTTAAGGCGCGACAGTGCCCGTGGCAGGGATAGCCTCGTAAACACGAGTGATACCTTCGGATTAAAACTCTCCAAAGACTCATTGGACGCGCCCGTTGAATATTCAGCCCTTGATTCCATGGTGCTTGACGTACCCAGCAACAAGATCATTTTGTACAGTAAGGGTAATATCATTTACAAGGATATGAACCTGAGTGCCGATAGTATTGAAATGGACCAGGAGACAAAGGTGGTAACGGCAACATACAGGAAGGATTCACTTGGCAACATTGTCGGCAAACCCAGGATGAAGCAGACGGAAAGTACAATGGATGCCGATCTGATCAAATATAATTTCGAGACGCAGCGCGGGATCACCCAGAATACATTTACGCAACAGGGCGAAATGTATGTGCAGGGCGAAAAGATCAAAAAAATATCAGAAACAGAACTGTTTGCTTTCCGTGGCATAATCACCACCTGTAATTATGACGTGCCCCATTTCAATTTCAGGACAAAAAAAATGAAGGTGGTGAATAAGAAACTGGCAGTAACCGGACCGATCCACCCGGAGTTTGAGGGGGTGCCGGTACCGATCTATCTTCCTTTTGGCTACTTTCCTATGTCGCAGGGCAGGCATTCCGGGTTACTTCCACCGACATTTACGGTAAATGATCAATTTGGACTTGGACTGGAGGGCCTCGGTTATTATAAGGTGATAAACGATTATTTTGATGTGACGCTGCGTACCAATCTTTATTCCTACGGTGGGTGGGCGGCATTTCTTACACCAACTTATCGCAAGCGGTACCGGTACAACGGATCGATGAACCTCGCCATGCAAAGCAGCCGCATCCTGAGCGACGATGGCAAAAATGAATTTAACACTACCAAGACTTATAATGTGACCTGGAGCCACACGGTCGACAGCCGGGCGAGACCGGGAACAAACTTTTCTGCCAATGTGAATGCCGGTTCCAGTAAGTTCAACCAATTCGTTGCGAATAATCCTACAAGGAACTACTCCAACCAGTTAAGTTCATCCATCACTTACTCAAAAACATGGGGAAGCCTCTACAACCTGACGGCATCTGCGAATCACTCCCAGAACAATATCGATGGCAGGTATAATATTAATCTGCCAACCGTTGCCTTCACGGTAAATACTTTTTATCCTTTACAGAAAAAAGAATTTGTGGGTGCACCAAAATGGTACGAGAAGCTGGGTATTGGGTTGAATACAAACATAGCCAACCAGATAACGTTCTTTGACTCATCATTCAGCTGGTCGGGTATACTTGATACGATGCAATGGGGTGCACAGCATAATGTACCGATTCAGCTGGCCTTGCCTCAGCTAGGGCCATTACAGATTGCGCCAGGGATAAGTTACAGGGAGAACTGGTATAGCAGGAAGTTTACAAGAACATGGAATGATAGCCTTAAGAAGATTGATACTACGATCGACAAAAGTTTTTTCGCGTCGAGGGAAATGTCCTTCAGCCTTGGTCTCAGTTCTGCCATCTTTGGAATGTTTGATCGTTTCGGGCCCAAAAGTTCCTTACGGGCTATCAGGCATGTGATCCGGCCAACTTTCTCCATGTCGTACAAGCCTGATCTTGCAAAGAATGATTTTTATCAGACGCAGATTGATAAAGACACCAATTACTACCGGTTTTCTTATTATGACGGGACGATTTTCGGACCCTTGTCGGAAGGAGAGTTTGGAGGAATTGGCTTCGGGATCGACAATAACATCGAAATAAAACGGAGATCAAAAAACGATACAACGGAAGGCGGTATCACAAAGATCCGGCTGATAGACGGTTTTGGGTTCAACGGTGGATATAACTTCCTGGCTGACTCCTTCAAGCTTTCAAATATTAATTTATACCTGAGAAGTACATTATTCGAAAAAATAAATATAACGGCAGGAGCCAACCTTGATCCCTATAAAACAAATGCCCAGGGTTACCGTATCGATGAATATGCCTGGGAAAAAGGCAAGTTTTCGTTGGGGCAGATCGTAAATGGAAACATTGCTGTGTCAACAACCTTCCAATCCAAACCAAAGGACGAGGACAAAGAAAAAAAGGCTCTTGAGCAGCTTGAACTTCAGAATAAGGACCTGCCACCGATGACGCTGGATGAACAGTATTCCCAAATGGAGTACATCCGCCAGAACCCGGCCGAATTTGCCGACTTTAATATTCCCTGGTCAGTGACGATGTCATATTCATTGAGTTTTACCAGGGATTTCAAATCGGATTATTCGGGATTTGAAACGCGTATCAATTCAAACTTCAATTTCAACGGTGATTTTAATCTTACACCAAAATGGAAGATGGGGATGAATGGTTACTATGATTTCAAATCATCATCGATCAGCGCACTTACCATGTTCCTGTCCCGCGAGATGCATTGCTGGCAGTTATCCATCAACGTTACACCCGTTGGACTGTACAGATCCTTCAACATCAGTATTAATCCTAAATCAGGATTACTCAGGGATCTTAAGGTGAACCGCAGCCGGCAGTTTTCTTCGTTTTAATCAGACGAGGTCTTTTTTTTCCCGGTAGTAGGCTTCCATGATTGCAAACGTTCTTTGTTTGATAGACTCTGTAGTGTCATCCTCTCTGAGCGGAATCGCCGGTAGGAAATGCATTTCGAGCTTGTGGGGGATCATGTAGAAGGATGGTTTTGTCGGAAGGGTGGGCCTCGTATTGAAAATGAGTGCGGGTAAGATGGATTTGCGGGTATTCATGGCAAGCCTGAAAGCTCCGTCATGAAACGGTTTTAACGGGAGGTTAGTGGTGTTCCTGGTGCCTTCAGGGTATATACACATATGTAATCCCATTTCGAGAACTTTCTTCATCTTGGTCAGGCTTTCTTTGCGGCTGGTTTCGCTGTTGCGATCGACCAGCACACTTCCTGCTTTATACAGGTAACCAAACAATGGGACCTTCGCAATCTCAACTTTGGCAATTGTTTTATTACCCCCGGGAATGGCTGGAGAAGAAACCGGGATGTCCATGAAAGAATTGTGATTACAGACGACAATGTAGTTTTCGCCTGGCAGAAAGTTTTCTTTGCCTCTTACGCGTAGCGGGCAACCAACCAAAGGAAGAAAGATTGCCATCCATACTCTTGAGTACAGAATAAATCGTTTTGTCTTTACCGGGTCGGGTGCAAAATAACTGAAAAGGAAAAAGGGTATAAGCATAATCAGCATCGTCGAGATAAAAACAATTGCTGCCCATCCTGCCCAGATCCTGCCAAATATCAATTTAAAAGTACCCGGTCTTTCAACGCCCATAGCTGGTTAGAATAAAAAATAAAAAATACCAGGTCCTGTTGTAACAATTTTCAACCTGCAGTATCAAAGGGTAAATATCAGGAAAATGAGAAAAATAATAATCACCTTTATCACTAGTTTTTTAAGTATATATGTCCTGGCTCAGCAAAACAAGTCGGTTTCGTTACATACTGCGGCGCCGAACCGGGCAATAGCAGTAGATAAGCAAGGGAGTGGTGAGCCGATTCTTTTTTTGCCCGGTTTCACGAGTCCGGGTTCAGTTTGGCAAGAAACGGTAAATCGTTTAGCGGGTAAAAAGCAATCGTACCTTGTAAGTTATGCCGGCTTTAATGGTATCAAAGCCATTGATACGCCGTGGTATCCGGCACTTCTACAGGCGTTGCAGTCATATATACTTCAAAACAACCTGAAAAAACTTACTGTTATAGGACACAGCATGGGCGGTAACCTGGCTGTTGACCTTGCGGCGGCTCTACCGGGACATGTGAGCAGGCTGATTCTGGTAGATGCTATTCCATGTATGCGGGAGCTGATGATGCCCGGTGTCCCGGCTTCACAGATCGGCTATAATAATTCATATAACAGGCAAATGATCGGCATGAATGATTCTGCTTTTAAGAAATCAGCGATTATGATGTCGGCGGGTATGACTTCAAAAAAGGAAAAGATTGATAGCCTGGTCAGTTGGATGATGGCTTCGGACCGCCAGACTTACGTTTATGGTTATACGGACTTGTTAAAGCTTGATCTCCGCGAGGCACTTAGGACGGTGAATGCGGAAACACTGATTCTCGGGGCATCGTTTCCTGATCCTGCCGTTACCAGGAAAACCTTCGAAAAACAATATGCTAATCTGGAAAATAAGAGTATAGAAATAGCTGACAACAGTAAACATTTCATCATGTTTGATCAACCAGAATGGTTATTTCAACAGGTCAACAATTTTCTGTCTAAATGAATGAGTCAGCGCTAAAAAAGGTTTTCGAATCATTGCACCGTGATCATTACGCGATGGTGCTTCAATTGGGTCTGGGCTTCATGAAGGGCGACTTGCAGCTGGCTAAGGATATTGCCCAGGAGGTGTTTATAAATGTCTGGAAAGCGTTGCCAAAGTTTAGAAATGAGTCGGCTCACAAAACATGGATCTACCGCATCACTGTTAATACATGCCTGCTTCATATTCGGAATAATAAGAAACAACGTACCGACGGGCTTGATGAAGAAATTTATGAATCGATTCCGGATGGTGGATCGGCCGATAAACATGAACATAAGGAACTATACCGGGGGATCGGTGAGCTTGCAGAATTAGACAGGCTGATCATCATGTTGGTGCTGGAAGAGGTTGGATATGATGAAATAGCTAAGATAACCGGGATCAATTCACTCAACCTTCGTGTGAAGATTCACCGGATAAAAAAGAAAATGAAGGAGCTTTTGAAAACTCAGATTACAAATTAACGGGCTCGGGAGATCAGGCGGTTTCACAACTGTGTTAGTCTACCTGACCGATATCTACTTAAGAATGAATCCTCTTAAACCCTGTGCTAAGGGGGTAATTACAAAAAATATTGGTTTCTTAAAACTTTGTTTAATATGGATAATCTCAATAATGAATGGAAACGCGCCCGGCAGGATATTGATGCGGGCGTGGCGCCTGCAACGGATAAATTGTTCCAGGCAAAGGCACAGAAACAAAGTGTACTTTCTTTTCATTATGGTAATATCATAGTGCTGAGTGTTGTACTGGTTGGTATCAGTCTTTTCTTTTTTTATATCGCACCATTTAAAGGGACCCTGGGTAGAACGGGAGTGGCCCTGATGTTGGGCGGTCTGATTATACGAATCATCGTTGAATTATTCAGTGCTATCAAGTATTCCCGGATCCGTTTGGAAGAGGATGCTTTGAGAACAACATCGCGTTCGCTGGAGTTCTATCAATTCAGGCAAAAGATTCATGGTCCTGTTACCATCATTACAGTCGGTCTTTACGTCATTAGCTTCTATATGTTGACGCCTGAATTCAGTTTGTATTTTTCAACCGGATGGATGCTTGCCATGGATATAGGCTTTATCATTATTGCCATTATCTTGTTTATACAGATCAGAAAAGGAGTGAGGAAAGAAATGGTAACACTGCAAAAATTATCCGTACTCCAGCGGGATATTGAGACGGGCCAGTGATTGAATTTGGTGGATTGGCGGTCATCAGAATTTTTGTGTTTATGTGCCCATTACGGGTATTTCGATAGTATCGTCTTTTTGACCGATAATCACTCATATCGGCTTTTTATCCGATATTCAAAAATATCGCCTCCTTATCCGATACTGGTCAACATCCGTGTTTTATCCGTTATTATATGCCCTTCTTTTCGCCAATATATTCCGCCACTGGCGACTTTGGTTCATCTGATTTTTTTGATGGATGCCTGGTTCGACACCATCATTGCTTACCCATCAGATCAGTCCGTATTTGCAACCAGGGTTAGCTTGGCAAAGAAATCATTAAACATCATTTGAATATCGAGCCGGTGATAAACCCTGATGGATCTCCCTTTATGATTGAATTCATATCCTCCCTGGTTATTTATGAGAGGCGATTGTTTGAGTACATATTGACTTGAAGAGGGATCAGGCTCAAATGAAGATTGAAGAGCGGTCAACAAAACAAGCGGACTGTCACCGAGTACATATGTTTCACCGATATTGAGTTTGTAATTCATTAACCTTTGCATTATTGATTCCAATTCACCAGCCAGATAGGTGCCAAGCTTACCGTTTGGCTTGATCCTGGTTAGCAACTCGGAATAGGGTAGAAGTGCGTGGCGATAGGCATCGCGGGGTACCTGCCAGATACCTATCGTTGACTTATTGAATACTACCTTAGCCGCGGCTATATCTATATTAAGATTGTATTCTGGATTGGAGTATCCCGGAGGGGGGTAGGCCAGGTCAGTATATTCCGATCCTCCGATCCAGATCAGCGTTGCTTTACCTGAGATGGAAGGATCCTTAAGTAATGCGGATGCAATTTCGGTTAATCCGGCTCCGCAAAGAATATACAGTGGTAGTTTAGTATCGGTTCTTGATGCTTCTTTAATTATAAAATCTACCCCTGCGCTATTCACCGGGGTGCTGTCGTTTGGCATCGCGGTGTTTGAACCGGCATAAACCGGAACTACATTTCCACCGCGGATGTAGGTAAGGACTTCCTTTGCTTTTTTTGCAGCATTTTCGGCCTGGGTTTTTGAATTGTCAAACCCATCACCCACTTTGAGATGTGAGCCAATAATCCCACGTACGTCCACGGAAGGTGATAACATGATATGCGCCAGTTGAAACAGGCCGTCAGGGTCACCGCTGAAATCGTTATCAACGATTACGCGCATACGGGGTGAGATGTTGCTTAGTGTTTGGGCTGACAGTGAGGGGCCAGGACTGACCATCAGAAGAAAGCTAAATGTGCAAAGCTGCGCCATCATCCTCAAACCTTGGCGCCTGAATGTCTCTTTGATGTTCCATGTTGAAAATTTTATTGCGTTAAACATAAACCATGTAATATAAATGTTCTCTTTCTGCTTGTCTTCTTGAAATTAGCAAATATACCTGGGAGCTAATCTTTAGCCTTCGATACGTAACTATCTTGATCGATAGGTAAGGGCAAAGGCTTCGGCTCAAAGGGCTGCCAGGATGGTTGACGTAAATGTGGTGACCACCTATTATGTAAAAGGTGAACTGTTTTTGAGATAGAAAAGCCGACAGTTTAAAGCCGGCATTGATCTAATACGGGTTTTCCATTCGCGATCAATGTTTTGATGCGTATAGCCCTTTTGCAGGGTCTGGTGTTTAAAAGTTAAGCTCTAAGTCCAGATTAAATATAACTCCATTTGCGCCCACTGAATAAGGATAAGCCAGTCCACCAACAGGGCTACGATTCATGAATATTGCCTGCCCGTTCAAACGTGTCGAGATTGTTTTTTTAAACGGAAAAAAATTGAAACCTAAACGGTATTCAGTTGGATCACCATATTCTCCGAAGATCTTAGAATATGTCGCATAGGCCTGTAGTTTTTTTGGGAATACCATTGCAGAGGCCAATAACTGAAAACCATTATCATTTAATTCATTTAAAGCCATGGGATTGCCGACCACTTTAAACTTATTGATCTTTCTCCAGTAGTACTCCCCCTCAAGCGCGAAACCCCTGGTTTTTGCCCCCACATCAACACTCAACATGTGGTCTCGCACTTCATCAAGCTGAGATCCTGGGTTAAAAAGACTAGGCAGGAAAATGGAACTACCATCTGAAACCCTCAGGGAAACGTTTTCAAAAACATCAGTGTTCGGTTGACCCTGCCTGGTTTCATCACTTTGCGTGTAGTGAATGCCTACCCTGGTAGCTACGTCTTCGTGTTGATCGTAGTCACCGTAAGCACCATTAAACATGCCATATTCGCCAGTGGTCGGTAGGTAAACCAACGCTCCTGCAAAGGTGCTGAGCTTGGCGTCAATCTGTCCTGCATCAACGCCCAGGGTGCTCATATTATTTCCCAGCATAAATTGGTAAGTGAGTTTAGGTATTATCTCACCTCTTGCCTGAATTCCACTGGTATAGGAAGGTCGCATATACTCGTCAGCGATCAAACGATTATCAACTGACAGCCAGAACGGGAAATTTCCTTCCGTACTTCTAACCCCGGGTAGTGACATGATACCCCCGGTGAGTCTAAAGTGCTTATTAAAATTATAGGTAAGGTTGCCGGCTACTACTACCTGAGCTCCCTGCCCCTGGGAGGCATTGCTGGTCCAGACGTATAAGAAGTAATTAAATTTCGGATCAAATGCCCAGCCAGTGAAATAGATGCTTACTTTTTGCAGTTGAATATCTTTTCGTGGATCTACAGTTTGCGTTTTCCCGAAACCATCCGTGTATGTTTCATCAATCGCGGTCTGATTCAGGTATCGAAAATAGGTGTACGGACGGATATTCAATTCACCAAACTTCGAATGAGCTACCCTATGACCTTGCATCATTCTATAAGGGTTGTATGGCATTGTATCGGTTTTCGTTGCCACTGTTGTTGAATCCTGTGCAGCAGCGAATAGGTTAATAAATACAAGCGAAGCACTCACTAAAGCTTTTTTCCAGGATACCAAAATATGTAATTTCATAACGAGTTAATGCAATGACTAATTGGATATTTTCCTTTCGATAAATATATATCTTTCTGGTTAACTCCAGGGCCCCGTGGGCTATACGGCGCCCAAAATCTAGGTGTTTAACGGTTTAACGGAGGCTTGTTCAGGTAATCAACGAATAATTTCGCGAATTTTAATGGTGATACATCAGGAGAACTTTGTATCGTTCCAAGATGGAACTGCGCTTTGGTCGTTCGTTACTATTTAGTCAGGTTCATTATTAATTTCAGAAGTCGTTTTCAACGTTCGTTTCACAACTTATGATGTCATTGTGTGCTCTTGGAAAGCAAAGCCAGGCACCATCTATTTTTGTTTGTATTATCCTATATCTGCCACCGGAAACGACAGGTCGCAAGAGGGAATTGTCCGACGCAATCTCGTGGCAAAAGGTGTCGTATCAATAGTTTAAAGGACTACGGGTATATTCGTTGCTAGCCAGGACACATCACGCAGGGCGACTTTTTTTATTTGGGTAGTGGTGTTACTCCAATTTAGGTCTGCTGCGTAATGTGATCGATTAACCTGCATTGATCTCTTGAAAAAAAGAATAGATTTTAAGAAATTACACTCATTAAAAAGCATACCTCTCCCAGTTTTGTATCGTACGCTTCCCCGTTTATTTAGTACTTTTTTTTTAGTCCTCCATTATAGAAAAATATCATCAAACAATATTTATTAGGAATAATTGAATAATACAGCTTCGTACTTTTTTAAAATATAAACTGGATCAAGTTTCTGAAAATCTACTTTTGCTAAATGCGTACAGCGCTTTTCCAACTTTTGATTTCACGCTCGCGTGATGCAGCATATTCTGAGTCGTTTCATACAAAAAAATTTTTTTAGTTATACCTCATGGGGCTTAAAAGTTTGGGCCATTGACGTCTTGATGAGATTGCGACAAAAATTATATGCAGTGTCAAATTCGCTCCACAAATTCTGTGGGACAGAATCGATTGTGATGAAGTCGTTCCTTTGGAATTCGCTCCACACCTGTGTTGTGGAGGACCTTGCAACAGCTTCGACTGTTGTTCGTTTGGTTGCCGCACACCATGCTGGCAAATCTTTCCATCGGATCACTGTCTTAAATGATGCTGATATCGAGCGCCAGGCATCAGTTCCAAATATTCATTAACGCCGCAAGTTGGAGATATTAATTCTTCTGGCACAAAATCGGTATGCGAAAACGAAACACTATCATATGAAGCTTATCTCATCGCGGGTTCATGGGTACCTCGATTATATAGTCGGAGCATTATTAGTTGCCACTCCGTGGCTATTTGGTTTTGCAAGGGGTGGGGCGGAAACCTGGGTTTTTATTGCGCAAGGGACATTAGCAATCTTGTACAGTCTACTTACAAACTATGAGCTCGGCGTTGTGAGGATTCTTTCTATGAGAGTTCACCTGGTTCTCGATCTTGCAGCCTCCTTGTTTCTGGCTTTTTCTCCATGGATTTTCGGATTTTCAGATTACATATGGGTGCCACATATAATTTTTGGGATAATGGAGATACTTGTCGTTGCCCTTTCAGTGTCAACATCGGGAACTGAGGTGAAACAGAAAAAGCTTTCCGGGTTAAGACCTGGACAATAGACCGTGACAATACTGCCTGGTTTTATATCAAGATAATCACCCTTGATGCCCCCGACAATTTTTCTGCATTTAACTTGGCTGTCGCGGTTATATCGGGTGGCATCTTCTCCTTTGCTTGGAAAGGGAATGTTAGAATTTACCACTTGCACTGGCAAGAGAAACGATATCCTTTACCTCAAGCACTCTTTTCGGGTATCCAATTTTAGCTGCCTTTATCATTGCCTGCCCAACTTCCTGAATGGTGCAAAATACACTGGGAAAAAGCTTTCTTCCCATTGGATACATCCAGGCAAAAAACTTATAAAAGCCTTTGACGTTTTGCTGACCAGGTGTGATTTTCATGAATCCTGGCCGGAACATATAGGACTTTTTAAACAACCTAAGCAAAGCATTTTCCGTTTCGCCTTTAACGCGCGCCCATGCAAGTCTCCCTTTCTCAGTACTGTCTGTACCTGCACCTGTGATGTAACAAAATACAAGGTCTGGGTTAACCTCGGACAAAACCTGTCCAACGTGCATTGTTAGATCATAGGTAATACGTTTATAATCTTCTTTACTTTTACCAACAGATGATATGCCAAGGCAGAAAAAACATGCATCGTAGTCTTTCAGTTGGTCTTTGATTGGACCGATGTTATGAAAGTCCTTATGAATTATTTCCCGGAGTTTAGGATGCGATCTCTTGCCAGGCTTTCTGTTTATAACCAGCACCTTGGTCACGGCAGGATTCTCGAGGCATTCCAGTAAGACACCTTCTCCTACCATACCTGTCGCCCCAGTAACTATTACCCGGATTCCCATATGTATCTTTTATTAGATTAACAAGGTTTTGTAGGTGTCACATTGACCGCGTTATACTTGTGTTGAATTAACGGAGTTTTGCACTATAAAACCCGTATTTGATTTAGACGGCCCAGTCAATCGGATATTGTCCGTTTTTAATAAGATATTCATTTGTCTTAGAGAAATGTTTGCATCCGAAAAACCCATTATTCGCGGAAAACGGGGAAGGATGCGCAGCCTTCAATACAAGATGTTTAGTTTCATCGATCAGGACTTGTTTCTCATGGGCAAATTTGCCCCATAAGATGAAAACCACATTTTTCTTATCGTCTGACACCTTTTTGATTACTGTGTTGGTAAAGTCCTGCCACCCAATTTTAGCGTGACTATTAGGCTCATTTGCCCTGACGGTAAGTGTTGCATTAAGCATGAGCACTCCCTGTTCAGCCCATTTTGTCAGATTCCCGGTTCTGGGCACCGCAAGTCCGAGGTCAGAATACATCTCTTTGTAGATGTTTACGAGTGAGGGCGGCGGTGGCACCCCATCCTGAACGGAAAAGCAAAGACCGTGTGCTTGTCCAGGTCCGTGATAGGGGTCCTGGCCAATGATTACTGCTTTAACTTTGTCGAAAGGGGTGGTATCGAAAGCGTTAAATATGAGTTTTCCCGGAGGATATATCGTTTTGCCGGTTTCCCGCTCTATTTTAAGGAAGTTTACGATTTGCAGAAAATAGGTTTTGGTGAATTCTGCTTTAAGTTCCTGTTTCCAGGATTCATTGATTTTAACGTCCATTAATCCAAATTTCAGTTTGGGTGCAAACTAAAAAAAATTATCTTTGCGGCCGGTCTAAAAAACGGGGATTGCTGTCAGATTGGTGGTAATCAGTCATGTAGAGCCTTTAGTTGATGATTTTGGCTTTAATGGCGGCCATGTGTTTTGAAATATTGGTTCGGTAGCTCAGTTGGATAGAGCATCCCGTTCAGAGAACGGGAAGGTCATAAGTTTTGAAATATTGGTTCGGTAGCTCAGTTGGATAGAGCATCCCGTTCAGAGAACGGGAAGGTCATAAGTTTTGAAATATTGGTTCGGTAGCTCAGTTGGATAGAGCATCCCGTTCAAAGAACGGGAAGGTCATAAGTTTTGA